>CAZGYE010000217.1:0-10253 GCA_964530165.1 uncultured Planctomycetaceae bacterium | reverse complement strand
GACCGGATCGACGTGGGAACCGTCGAGGGACAGGCGGTCTTTAACGTCATCGACTACAAGACCGGCAGGCCACCGCGATTCCGCCTCGACGACGTCTCCTCGGGCCGTGCGATCCAGTTGGCTCTCTACACGCTGGCCGCCCGGCGGTTGAGTCTGGCCGGCGACGACGCCGTACCGTTTCAAATGGGCTACTGGAGCATCAAGGAGACCGGCTTTGTGCCCGGCCTGAAAACCAGAGGCCGAGACAAGCTCGCGCCGCTCGACGCCGCCGTGCTGGAGTCGTTGGAAACAATGCTGGATGAGTTGATTCCCCGGCTGGCCGCCGGCATCCGCGACGGCCGGTTTCCGGTGTACAACGCCGATGCGGACTGCACGAAGGCGTGTCCGTACAGCACCGTTTGCCGGGTCAACCAGATTCGCCCACTCGAGGAGAAGTTGAACAAGCTATGCCGGAACCGCGACAGCAACTGACGCCGCAGCAAGACGCAGCACTGAGGGTGCGCGACGTCTCGGTTGCGCTGTCGGCCGGCGCCGGTTGCGGGAAGACATTTGTGCTGACCGAGCGGTTTCTGGCCCATCTTCAGCCGGGAGGGGACCACGACCCGTTGAGCAGGATCGTGGCCATCACATTCACCGAACGAGCCGCCCGCGAGATGCGCGACCGTATTCGCGCCGCTTGTCACGCAGAACTGCAGCGCTGCGCTGCTGAAAAAGTCCCGCACTGGTTGAAGGTTCTCCGCGGCCTCGATGCGGCGCGGATCAGCACGATCCACTCGTTTTGCGCGTCATTGTTGCGGGCGTATGCGGTCGATGCCGGCGTCGATCCGCAATTCGGCGTCCTGGAAAGTTCGAGGGCTGCCGCCTTGCTGCGGCGTGCGGTGCGGGAATCGGTTCACGAGTTGCTCTCCAAGCACGACGCAGACTGCATGCAGTTGGTGTTGCACTACGGTTTCCAGCGGACCAGAGACCTGATTCGCACGTTGGTCCTCGAACGATTTGGGGCCGATTTCGGCCGGTTCGAGCAATTCACTCCCGAAGGTTTGGCCGCCGAATGGCTGCGCCGCTGGAACGACGAGTTTGTTCCGCGACTGTTGCGGGAATTTTCCGAGTCGCCGGTAGTCAGCCAGGTGATTCGCCTGCTCGGTGAAAACGAGCCGAGGAACGCCGAGATGCAGCGCCGCCGGGAGTTTCTGTTGGAACATCTTCGTGTGGGGCAGGCTTTCCAGCCTGCCACGACCGATCGGCAGGCTGGAAAGCCTGCCCCACCGCTGGCGCTGCTCGCGGAGCTGCGGGGCGCCGCGCAAGTTCAGGGCGGCGGCGGGAAAAAGGTCTGGAAAAACGACACGGTTTACGAAGCGGTCAAGGACGCTCTCTCCCGCCTGCGAAAGTCGCTTCAGCGCCTGCAAGAACATTTCCAAATCGACGAGCAGCACGTACACGCCGCCGCCCGGTTGGGCCTGACGGCATTGCGGGTCGCTCGCCGGGCCGGCGAACATTACGAAACACAAAAGCAGTCGGCCGGCGTATTGGACTTCGACGACCTGCTGCTCCGCGCGAGAAACCTGTTGCGCGACAACCCGGCAGTTTGCTCGCGCGCCGCCGCGGGAATTGACTTCTTGATGATCGATGAATTTCAGGACACGGACGCGATTCAGTCTGAAATCATCCGACTGCTTTGCGGCGAGCAGCTTGCCGGCGGCAAACTGTTTCTCGTCGGCGATCGGAAGCAGTCGATCTACCGGTTTCGCCGCGCCGACCCGGCTGTGTTTGCGACCCTGCGGGAGCAACTGCCTGAGCGGGGACGGTTGCCGCTCAGCACAAACTTCCGCAGCCAGCCTGAGATTCTCAAGTTCGTCAACTGCGTTTTCGCGCCGTCGATGGGTCCTGCGTATGAGCCGCTGGTTCCCCACCTCGACGAACAACTTTCGCCGACGCCTGCGATCGAGTTCCTGTTCGCCAGCGGCGAGCGTCCGGCCGATGCCGAGAACAAAGCCGTCACTGAGTGTGGGGCAGGCTTTCCAGCCTGCCACGACCGATCGGCAGGCTGGAAAGCCTGCCCCACGACAAAGGAAGCGGCGCCGCACCGCCGGGGGCGTGAAGCCGTGTGGATCGCGAGGCGAATTCGCGAGCTGCTCTCCGACGAGACGCCGCGCATCCGGCTGAAGAACAACGAAACCGGCCGATTCGAGCTTCGGCCGCTTCAACTCGGCGACGTGGCCATCTTGTTTCGCACGCTGACGAACGTTGCCATTTACGAAGACGCACTGAGGCGAGAGGGGATCGACTACTACCTTGTCGGCGGACGCGCCTTTTACGCCCAGCAGGAAATCTACGACCTCGTCAATCTTTGTTCGTTTCTCGACGACTGCGACGATCAGGTGGCGTTGGTCGGCGTGCTGCGTTCGCCGTTTTTCAGTTTCAGCGACGAGAGCCTCTGTACGCTGGTTAGAGAGTCGGGGACGGTTGCCGAGGCGTTGGCGGCGTCGATTCCGCCGCCGGACGATCTGTCCGCGATTCGCGGTCTGTCGGAAAGCCAACAACGGCAGGTTCGACACGCGTCGGCGGTGCTCGCTGAGCTGCGGCGAAAGAAAGATCGGCTGCCGTTGGCCGAACTGCTCAACCTGGCCCTCGAGCGGACTGGTTACGACGCGGCCCTGTTGAACGAGTTTCTGGGACGCCGCAAACTGGCCAACCTGCGGAAGCTGATCGACATGGCCCGGCAGTTTGCCCGCGATTCGCGGTTTGATCGTTCGGGCCTGTTCACGATGAAGGAGTTCGTCGAACGGATGCGCGAATCGGTCACCGAGCAAACCGACGAGGAGCTGGCCGCCACGCACCCGGAAACCAGCGACGTCATCCGTCTGATGACCATTCACCAGGCGAAGGGCTTGGAGTTTCCGGTGGTTGTTCTGGCCGACATGGACTGGTCGCGGCGTGGAGGAGCGGGCTTTGCCCATTTCCATCCCGAGCTGGGGCCGCTTGTGCCGCTGGCGGCCCGGCATGGAGAAACACCGAAAAACCTGGGTCTCGAGATGCACAAACTTGTCGAGGCGGCCGAAGACGAATTGGAGACGGTCCGCCTGCTGTACGTCGCGATGACGCGCGCTGCGGACTATCTGATTCTTTCGGCCGGTCTCGGGCCGAATCGCAAAGGGGCCTCGCCCTGGTTGAAGCTGTTGGCCGAACGGTTCGACCTTCAGACAGGCTTGCCAGTCCGCGATCCGTATCTGGGACGATGTGTGGGGCAGGCTTTCCAGCCTGCCACGACCGATCGGCAGGCTGGAAAGCCTGCCCCACTGTCGTTGGGAGATGTCTCAGCGCCGGACATCCCGCGAATCGCGGACATACCGCAGATCGGCGTGCATCACCGAGTGCCGGGGGTGAAAAAGGGGACAGGTCCAATTTGCCGGGACGGCCCGCAGGGTGCTGTGCACAAATTGGACCTGTCCCCTTTTTCGCCCGCACAACTGCCGTTGTCCCGGTTCCGCGACGCTGTCGAGCAGGCTGAACCCGCGACGCTTCCGCCAATGCTCCAGCGACTTTCGCCGAACCTGGCCGCGGTCCGGCAATTCAGCGTCTCCGAGATTGAAGAGGCCGATGCGGAATTGCAGAGTCCGAGCGGTTCGCGTGCTGAGTGTGGGGCAGGCTTTCCAGCCTGCCCGGACCGATCGGCAGGCTGGAAAGCCTGCCCCACGACAGTTGCCTCCCTCTCATCCGGCAACGGCGGCGGGAAGAACGATCTCGCACCCGGTGACGCGACCGTTCTGGGGACGCTGGTGCACGCGGTGCTGGAACGGATCGATTTTCACCGGCCGGGCGCAATCGAGCCGCTGCTCGACGCGTGCATCCGGACCGCGACGGAAACAATCAGCGATGCCGTCCGAAGCGGCGCTCGGGCGCGCTTGCAAGCCTTTTCGAGATCATCCTTGGCCGCGGAACTCGCCGAGATGAAGCAATGTTTTCGCGAGATCGACTTCCTGCTGCGCTGGCCGATTGGGGCGAAAAAGGGGACCGGTCCAATTTGCCGGGACGGCCCGCAGGGTGCTACGCACAAATTGGACCTGTCCCCTTTTTCGCCCTGTGCCCCACATCCGGTGATGATCGTGGGACAAATCGACTGCCTCTGCCAGCACGGGAGCGGGCGCTGGACGATTCTCGATTACAAAACGGGCGGTGCAGGAATTACGGACGACCGGAAGCTGTTGGCAAAGTACGAAATCCAACTGGCGCTGTATGCACTCTCCGTGCGTCAATTGATCGGGCGAACGCCCGATTCCGTCGAGCTTGCTCTGCTCGAAGAACCCGTGCGACGCATTCCCCTGGAGCTGTCCGATCACTTTTTCGCATCCATGATGAAGCGCGTGGATGCCGCGATTCAAGGAAAAAGGAAAAAGGAAAAAGGCAAAAGGGAAGAAGAGTGAGGATTTTTTCCTTTTTCCTTTTTCCTTTTGCCTTGGACGGCATCGGCCGCTTTCTGCAATTGGTTGGCGACCGCCCGATCGGCCAAAACACGTTTGATCCAAACGAGTGCTTCGGTTGCGAGCTTTCGGCTACTGCCGACGACGTTTTTCTGGGCCTCGACGACGCGGGTTAGCTTATCGAGTGCTCCCTGGTAATCTTTGCGGAGAAACAATATCCGGCCTTCGAAGTAGCTGGACAGCAACGGATCCGCGATTTTGGCGCGGTAGCGGGTCAATTGCTGCTCGGCCAGGTCCGCGTCGCCCCGTTCCAGCGGCACGTAAACGGCGATCCGCATCAGGTGCAGTTTCCCCGCCTTGCGGGTCTGCTTTTTGATCGCCGCATCCAGAACGTCACTGGATTCAGTCAATCGATTCGATTTCGCCAGATAAACGGCATACAACGAGACAATGGCCGTGTTCAGTGCATGCCGGTTGACCAAATCGCGAAACTCGCGGTCGCCCAGCGCGTTGGCATTTGAAGTTGCCAACGCGTTTGCATAGACCATCGCCGCCTTTTCGCTGCGGTTCTGCTCGATGTAGTGTTTTCGTGCGTCGGCGAGGGCGGCATCTGTCTTGGAGGCCAACAGCAGTTCCACGTCGTCAGGGGCGGCTTCCCGCAACTTTTTCACCAGTGACTGCGTCGCCTCTTCGAGCCGAAATGCACGCGCTAGCTCCAATTGTTCCCGCTGCAGCTCCGGGGTTTCTGCACTGAGTGCAATGCTCGCCTTGAGCGCTGAGAGCGCAGCTTGACCGCTTCGCTTGGCCTGGTCGGTCTGCTTCTTCGACTCGTACGAAAGCCTCTTGGCCCCATGCGCCCAAAAGGCAAACAGCGCCACCGCCGCGGAGGACGGATTCTGCTCGTGCAGGCGGATCAGTTCGTCGGCAACTTCCAGCTTCCCCTCGGGCAACCGCAGCCGGAGCTCCAGGCCCCGATACTTCACGTTGTCCGGGTCCACTTCGAGCGCCAGCTTGATCTGGTCGCGGGCGGCATCAGGCATTTCCAGGTAGTGCAAGGCGACCGCTTTGAGGTAACGCCCTTCGGTCGACGTCTCCGACCCGAGCGCATCCAGCGCTTCTTGAACCTCACGCCGTTGAAACCGCCGGCGGGCTTCGATCACCTGCTCCGAAGGTCCCGACTCACCACAACCGAGAAGGAAAAAGGCAAAAGGAAAAAGGAAAAAGCAAGACAGACGGGCAAAGGGACAAAGGGGCAGACGGGCAAAGGGACAAAGGGGCAGAGGGGCAAAGGGACCGTGACGAATCCCCTCCAACCTTCGTGCCTCTGTGCCTTTGTCCCTTCTCTTCCCTTTTTCCTTATTCTGCATTCCGCACTCCGAATTCCACATTACCTCAATACGTCACCGCAAAGTGAAAGTGATTCTTGCCCTCTCGCACGTGCCGCACCAGGCGGGTGGTCTTGATCGGGGTGACCGCTTCCTCGAAAGAGTGCGGCTCGTCGTCCCCGGCGGGCCGTAGGATTTTCAGCAGCACGTGATGCCGGCCGATGACGGCCCCCGTGCGGTCGGCTGTGTAAGACAGGCGGAACGACCCGTCGGACTCGGCGAACGCCGAGGAGGGCCGGCCGCCGGTGCGCCCGTCGCTGCTTTGGGGCTCGAAGACGATCTCGGCCCGTGCCGGGGAACCGTTAAACGTTATTTCGCCCGTGACTTCAGCCAATGGAACGTCGCTGTGCGAACATCCTGCAAGGAAAAAGGAAAAAGGAAAAAGGGAAGAGAAGGCACAAAGACACAGAGGCACAAAGGTCGGAGGGGATTCGTCACAGCGCCTTTGCCCCTTTGCCCCTTTGCCCCTCTGTCTTACTTTTTCCTTGGACCGCATCAGAACGCCTCCGCCGAGAGCGTTTCATTGCCGGCAATCGTCGAGAGCGCCTCGTAGACTCGCTGATCGATCGAGTCGTTCAGAAAGCGCACCGTTCCGTCACCGAACAGAAAATGTGCTCCGCCCGCATGAGCGGACTGGAAGGAGTAAAACGGTCTCTCGTCTGACGTGGGGGGCACGTCGCGTGGGAACGGATTGATGGGATACGGCTGCCCCAAGGTCAGATCGTTCGGGCAGTTGGGCAGCCGGATGTCCTGCGTCACGCCGAACGGTCCCACCACCCAGAACGATCCCGGAGCGCTTTGCGATCCGGTCGGAGCGAAGTACGCGACGGCGGCCATCGCCCAGGGGTATTCGACCTGCAACGTGGGGAACGTCGAGTTCCAGCCGCCGTAGGTGAGCAGGCTGCCCGCTTTTTCTCCCATCAGAAACGACTGCGAGAGGCCGTCGGTGACGTCGCGCAAGCGACAGCTACTGCTGTAGCCGAACGCTCCTCGCGTTTCCGACGGCCACTGACTCCAGTAGTGCAACAGCCCGCCCGGACACGAAGCGGCGAGTCCGGGAATCGCCCGGATGATGTCGGCCCCGTGAGAGAAGGAGTAATCGGTCGGCGCGCCGGCCATCCAATGCGGGCCGATGCCCAGGGTGCCGTTGAGTTGAAGATTGTCCTGCACCACCACGACGAAATCCGGTCCGCTCGCGCCGCCCGTCGCTGCACCGATCGAGTTGTCGCCGCGCGGCGTGCTCGGACAGAGGAACGTCGGGACGGCCGTCTGATTGGGCGGCCAACTGCTCAGATCGGTCGGATCGCTCAGACTCGACAACCACGTGTGGCTGAAATCGTACTGATCGTAGACGTTGCCCTGGTCGACGAACGGCAGCAGCAAATGGAATCCGGTCCAATGACTGCGATACCGCAACAGGGCGAAGTTGACCGGCGGAGGGGGCGGGTTCCCGTCTTCTTGACGGACAAAGCTCGGGGGAAACAGTCCGTACGTCGATTCGTAGTTGTGCAGCGCGAGCCCAAGCTGCTTCAGGTTGTTGCGGCATTGGGTCATCCGGGCGCGCTCGCGCACCTGCTGGACCGCCGGAAGCAACAAAGCCACCAACACGCCGGTGACCGCGATGACAACCAGCAGTTCGATCAGCGTAAAGCCCCGTCGATTGTCCATTGTCGATTGCTGCCGGGTTCCGAGCGCGAATGACAAATGACGAAGCACACAATGACGAAACAATCAACAATCGTCAATTCTGATCCGCAGCGGAACCTCCAGACCGTGCTGATCCATCAGCTTCTCATCGCCGAGCACGCTTGCCATGGGGCCGTCGGCGCAGACCTGTCCTTCGTCAACGACGATCACGCGGTGACACAGTTCCGCGACCAGATCCAGATCGTGGGTTGCAATGATCTGGCTTCCCGCAAACGATTGCAGAATACCGATCAACGATCGTCTGGCCCGGGGGTCGAGGTTGCTGAACGGTTCGTCGAGCGCAAGCAAAGCAGGACGACAGGCCAACACGCCGGCCAAACAGACGCGCTTCCGTTCCCCGACGCTTAGCTGCAGCGTACTGCGATATTCCAGGTGGGTCAGACCGACGGCCTGCAGACTCTCACGGACGCGCTGCTCGGCTTTGTCCTTCGTCAGCCCGAGATTCAGGGGGCCAAACGCCACATCTTCCCGCACCGTCGGGCAGAACAGTTGATCGTCGGGATCCTGAAACACCAGGCCGACCAGCCGACGGATTTCCGGCAGGTTCTCTTTCGTCATCGCACGTCCGGCCACGCGCACTGCGGGGACTGAGTGTGGGGCAGGCTTTCCAGCCTGCCGATCGATCGTGGCAGGCTGGAAAGCCTGCCCCACAGTGCGGTCCGCGACAATCTTTTCCGGCAGCAAGCCGTTCAGGTGCATCAACAGCGTCGATTTACCGGCCCCGCTCGGTCCCACCAGACCAACGATCTCTCCTTCGGCAACAGAAAAACTGACGTCGTCCAGGGCCTGAAGCCCGGTCGGATACCGGTAGCTGAGCCGTTCGACTTCGAGAATGTGCTCTGCGATCGAGTTCGTCTCCACAGTATTGTGCACGGTCATTCAATCGAGTGTTCTGACCCGTCCGTCCCAGCCTCGGGCGCACATTGCACCGTGCACGCGTTCGGCCCGTTCCATGGCGCGAATCAACAACATGCCGATCATCTGCGCCGACGTCTTCCACCGAAACCACAGGCCGATGCTGCCGAAGCGGCGCGCCCGGCGGGCGACGCGCATCCGCTCCAGTTCGTCCCACAAGACGAAGAAGTAGCGGTACATGAAGGCCAGCGTGGCGACCAACAAGTCCGGCACCCACAGCTTGCGCAGCGTGAGAAGCAATTGGTCGAAGGGCATCACATTCACCAGCCACAACACCGTGACGAACGAGACGGTGCTGCGAAACAGAATGGCCACCATGATGCCCCATCCGGCGGCGAAACCCTGTGACGCCGGCACGGAAATCGAAAGCATGAACACGAGCGGCACAAAAATCGCCAGCCGGCGTCCGAGATACCCCATCGGAATGCGGGCCAAGCTGTGGCCGACGAACACCAGCGAGAAGAGCACCCCTTGGATCGGCCAGCGTTCCACCGGCACCGAGACCGCCGTCACCACGACCGCCAGCGATAAGAAAAGCTTCAACCGGGCCGGCAGGCGATGGCAGATCGACTCTCGACGTCCGTAGCGGTCCAGATAATCACTCACGGTTTGCCTCGGGAGAGCGTGGTTCGCGGATGCAGCGCCCGTCCCAGACCCAGCGCGATCACGAAAACGGCCAGGCTCCCGCCGATTCCCGCCAAAGACACAGAAAGTCCCTGCCAGCCGTCTGACGGAACGGGGACTTTGTCGTAGTCCTTGAACACGAGCGTTTTCGACGATTCCAGCTTGGCAAAACCGGCTCGCTCGGCGACTGCCTCCAGACCATCGTCGAACTTCGAGGCAAACGGCGCCAAGAAAGCACTGACAGCCAACGCCGCGACCAGACCAGCCGCCAACACACGGCCCATGCCGCCGGCGAGTCCCGCGGGGGCTTCGGGCGAATAAATCAAATCGGGCCGTTGCGACAGCACGAAGCTGACCGCACACCCCGTAATCAATGCTTCACCAACGCCGATCAGCGAATGGAACGTCACCATCAGCGTGAAAATGAAGGGGAAGAGTTTCGCAAAGTCCACATTGCCGGACGTGCCGATCCACGACAACTGGAATTCCAGGCAGAACAGTGCGGCAGCCGCCATGACGCTCAACCACGAAGCGATGACCACCCCCACGACCGTTCCCTTCACGCCTCCGCCCGCAACGCGACGGATGGCGGCATAGACGGCATAGCCGCCCATCGAGCCGATGACCGCCATGTGAAGTACGTTGGCGCCCAGGGCCGTGAGCCCTCCGTCGGCGAACAGCGCGCACTGCACCATCAGTACCAGCGTGATCGCGATGCAACCGGCCCACGGACCGAGCACCACCGCCGCCAGCACGCCTCCGATTAAATGGCCGGAGACCGGGGCCCCGATGATCGGAAAGTTGACCATCTGCCCGGCAAAGATCAGGGCCGACATCATCCCGGTCAGCGGCACGGTCTTGTCGACCAGCGAATCCCTCAGTTTGTGCAGACTGTATCCGACCGCCACGAGGGAAATCGCCCCCGTCACAGCACACACTTGCGGACTCAACACCCCATCGGCGATGTGCATCTTACACGCAACTCTCTATTGCGACTGTTCGATTTGTTCTTTCCACTCTAGTCGCCATCTGATTCATTTGCAATTCCCCCTGGCTGCTTGCAAAGGGATATCAATTTGGCATAACCTCCTTCAGCGGTCAGCATTCCGCTTTCACCTGGGGCGAAAAAGGGAAACGGTCCGCCGCGGCGGACAGGTCCAATTTGCCGGGACGGCCCGCAGGGTGCTACGCACAAATTGGACCT
>CAZGYE010000216.1:0-10261 GCA_964530165.1 uncultured Planctomycetaceae bacterium | reverse complement strand
GTTCGCGCTGGAAGTGCACCCGACCGAGATCGCCTTCGACATCTACTCGGCGGAGCGGGCCGTTGAATCGCTGGACAACCGCGAAGAATTCGGGTTCAACTTCGACCCGAGTCATTTGCTGTGGCAGGGTGTCGATCCGGTGGAGTTCATCCGCTGCTTCCCGGAACGCATCTTTCACGTGCACATGAAAGACGCCTCGGTGACGCTCGACGGACGGACCGGCATCTTGACCAGCCATCTGCCGTTCGGCGATGTACGACGCGGGTGGGACTTCCGCAGCGTGGGACGGGGCGGCGTACGGTTCGAAGAAATCATCCGCGCCCTGAACGCGGCCAACTACGAGGGTCCACTGTCGGTCGAATGGGAAGACAGCGGCATGAACCGCGAGCACGGCGCCCGAGAAGCCCTCGAGTACTGCAAGAACGTTGACTTCGAACCCTCCGGCCGCGCGTTCGACGCCGCGTTCGCCGATTGACGGTGATTGCGGAATCCATCCGGCGCGATGAGACGGGGTGCTGGTTCGACGTGTGGCTGGGGCTGAGTCCACGAAGCCCCAGAGCTTACGGTGATCGACTCCCTGGGGCATCGAAGACTCTGCCCCAGCCACGCAGCCCGGAATGTGTACACGGCCTGAGCCGTCCTACGGCTCGAGCAGGCTCCGTGCCGATTCGATGAGCAAATCCTTGACGAACTTTGTGCGCATGACGTCAGCACCGACCCGGCCGCCGGATTTGCGGATTCGGTCGTACACGTCTTCCATGGCGTCGAGGACTTCCTTGCGCTGCGGTTCGCCGGGATAACCGAGCCCCTGGGCGAAGTCGTTGGGCCCGATGCGGAAATAGTCGATTCCTGGGACAGAGAGAATTTCGTCAAGGTTCTGGACGACGCCGCGGTCTTCCAGCAGTGCACCGACCAGCATATTGTCGTTGCAGTTGCGGTAATACGCGGCCTTGTCGGTCAGGCCGAAGTTGTAATCGCAGCCGCGATTGCCGCCGAACGATCGTTCTCCCAGCGGCCCGAAGTAACAGGCCCTGACGAGTTGTTCCGCATCGGCCTTGGTGGCGATGTGCGGCCCGAGGATTCCTTGTATGCCGCGATCCAGGAACCTGAGAATTGTGGAGGAGCGAATGTTCGGCACGCGGGCGATCGGCGTGGCACCCGCCAGTTCGGCGACGCGGCAGTGTTCTTCGAGCTGTTCGAGGCTGAACGGCCCGTGCTCGCCGTCGAGCCAAACGAAGTCGAAATCGAGCGGGCCGAGAATCTCAATGACGTGCGGCGAGGGAAACGCCAGGCTGTAACCACGGGCGACACGTCCTTCGCGGATGGCGGCCTTGACACGGTTCGGTCGTTTCATTACCAGAGCCTCTTTCATAAAGTTGCTGATCCATGGAACGCGGCATCAGCGTCATCTCCGAGACGCCGACCGTTAACGCCTGTCACATCACCGTGACACAGATGTCTACTTTCCTTAACGCGTGTGTGCGTGAGTCGTCGTCGGCAGCGATGCGGATCAATCCCGCAAACGGTCTCCGCAGTGCTCGGCTCTGCCGTTTTTCGCCGAATAACTGCTCCCACCGCTACAACCGACACCCCCGACACCCCGGCGCGGATTCTTTGCACCCGATCCCGAGAAAATCGGTTTGTGTGTGAACAACATTTGCTCAACTGAACAACCTCAGACACAAGACGTTCCGGTTGACTCCTAACCCGTGTGGACATTGACATGACCAAAAACCAGCAAGCGATCATCTCGGAATTTGTCTTCGACGAAATTCGACGTGCCAGCGACGAACCTCACATTGACGAGGTCATCGTCAACGCTCTGCTGCGGGCCGGCGTCGACCTAAAAAAAGAGCCTTCGTTGGAAGAGATGAAAAACATTCTGCTGGAAACCGTTCTGACCGTCAAAGGCGCCTTGGCAGTTCCTTAGCGGGGTTGCGCCGGCAGGCCCCATACCAAAATCCGCAATCACTCGACGGTGTCATACGCACGGTACCACTCGACGAACCGGGCGATTCCCGACTCGATGGGCGTATCAGGTTTGAAACCGACGTCGGCGATCAGATCGTCCACGTCGGCGTAAGTGGCGGGAACGTCGCCGGGCTGCATCGGCAGCATGTTCTTCCGGGCCCTGACACCCAGACAGTTCTCCAGCGTCTCGATCATGTGCATCAACTCGACGGGTTGATTGTTGCCGATGTTGTAGACCTTGTACGGGGCCGCGCTGCTCCCCGGATCGGGATCGTCGGCCGACCAGTCTGGATTCGGTTCCGGGATGCGATCGGCCACACGCACGATGCCTTCCACGATATCGTCGATGTACGTGAAATCCCGCCGCATCTTCCCGTGATTGTAAACGTCGATCGGTCGGCCCGCGAGAATCGCCTGGGTGAACAGATACAACGCCATGTCCGGCCGGCCCCACGGTCCGTAGACGGTGAAAAACCGCAAGCCGGTCGTCGGCAGACCGTACAGATGACTGTAGGTGTGCGCCATCAGTTCGTTGGCCTTCTTTGAGGCCGCGTACAAACTGACCGGATGGTCGACGTTGTGATGCACCGAAAACGGCATCTTCGTATTCGCACCGTAAACGGAACTGGAGGACGCATAGACCAGATGCTTCACACGTTTGTGACGGCAGCCCTCCAAGACATTCGCGAACGCGACCAGATTGTTCTGGACGTAGGCGTACGGATTTTCCAGCGAGTAGCGGACGCCCGCTTGTGCAGCAAGATTCACGACGATGTCGAACTCCCCCTCGTCGAACAATCGCTCGCTTCCGACCCGATCGGCCAGATCGAGCCGGTGAAAAGAGAAGCCCGACTGTCCCTCGAGCTGCGCGAGGCGGTCTTTCTTCAGTCGCACATCGTAGTAATCGTTCAAGTTGTCCAGCCCGACGACCCGGTCGCCGCGTTCGAGCAGCCGCCGGCTGAGATGGAACCCGATAAAGCCTGCCGCTCCGGTCACAAGGACTTTGGTCATGTCGACTCCCGCGAGAGCAGCCCCCGATAGTAGTCAACGGTTTTTCTCAACCCGATTTCGAGTTCTTGTTTGGGAGACCAGTCCAGCAGGTCTTTGGCCTTCGTGATGTCGGGACAACGCCGCACGGGATCGTCGGCCGGCAATTCCAGGTGCTTCAACTTCGCCGACGAGCCGGTCACCCGTAAGACTCTTTCGGCCAATTCCAGCATCGTCACTTCATTGGGATTGCCGAGGTTGATGGGGCCGACGTCGTCACCTTGATCCATTATGCGGATCATGCCTTCGATCAGGTCGTCGACGTAGCAAAACGATCGTGTTTGCTGGCCGTCGCCGTAGATGGTCAGCGGTTCTCCGCGTAGCGCCTGCGTGATGAAATTTGAAATCACCCTGCCGTCGTTCGGATCCATTCGCGGTCCATACGTATTGAAAATCCGGACAATGCGCACCTCCAAGTTGTGGGCGAGGCGGTAATTCATGCACAGCGATTCAGCGATCCGCTTGCCCTCGTCGTAACAACTGCGGGGACCGAGGGGATTCACGTGGCCCCAGTACTCTTCGGTTTGCGGATGGACCTGCGGATCGCCATAGACCTCCGAAGTCGATGCCTGCAAAATGCGTGCCCCGCAGCGCTTCGCCAACCCCAGAATGTTCACCATGCCGACGCTCGATGTCTTGATCGTCTTGATCGGGTTGTACTGGTATGCCACCGGGGAGGCCGGGCAGGCCAGATTGTAGATCTGCTCGACTTCCACATAAAGCGGATGAACGATGTCGTGGCGAACGACTTCGAACCGCCGATGCCCAATCAAATGGGCGATGTTGGCCTTTCGGCCGGTGAAGAAATTGTCGACACAGATGACCTCGTCGCCCCGCTGGATCAGCCGGTCACACAAATGGCTCCCTAAGAACCCGGAACCGCCGGTTACCAAAATGGAACGCATGTTTGCCCAAACAGTTGAAGAGTTGAAAAGTCAAAAGGTCGAAAAGTTGAAAAGTCGTAACACTTTAGCCATCTGGAGCAACTTCCTCACAACAGTGCATTGCGTGGTAAGCGGAGGATTATTAGGAAACCAGGAAAGCAGGAATGTCGAGAATCGTCTTTCTCCTGTCTTCCTGAATTCCTAATTTCCTCATCACTGCATTCGGCTAAACAGTTACGAAAAGTCAAAGTAGGGTGGGCTGAGCCAGCCACAATATGACGACGGCGGGTGTGGCTGGGGCTGAATCCGCGAAGCTCTAGATCTTACGGTGATCGACTCCCTGGGGCATCGAAGACTCTGCCCCAGCCACACACCAGAAATCGTTTCCATGCATCCGCATCTACTTCGTGAAACGGTATCAATTCCAACCTTGTCTTTTCGTGTAGTCCCTGTATTTTGTGGTTGTTCTTAGAGCTTCAGTAAACCGCAAATCGAATCGGCACTCAACCGCGGAACCAATTCACGATTCGGAACCGACGAGCCGCCCGGCGAACCACTGGACGGTCTGACGCAGCCCCTCGGTCACCGAGACGGTCGGTTCCCAGCCTAGCATGTCACGCGCCTTTTGTGACGAGATGAGGCTCGACAGCAAATCTCCCGCGCGCGGCGGTCCGTGCACGGCGGCCGGTACCGGGTCCGACAAACCGGCTCGCGTCCGGAATTCCTCCGAGAGGGCTTGGACTTGTGTGGCCAGCGTATTCACGTCGGTGGCGACGCCGGTTCCGATATTCAGGGCGGTGAAACTTTCCGGCAGGTCGGCTTCGAGCGACAGCACATTGGCACGGGCCACGTCGCCGGCGTAAACGTAATCGCGGACGAGTGTGCCGTCACCGAAAATGGTCGCCTGCCCACAGCCGAGCATCGTCTGGCTGAAGATGGCAACTACGCCCGCTTCTCCATGCGGATTCTGCCGGGGTCCGTACACGTTCGAATAACGCAAGGCCACGCCCTTCAGGTCATGCGCGCGGGTGTAGAATTTCAGGTACTGCTCGCCCACCCACTTGCTGATGCCGTACGGTGAAATGGGAGCCGACGGATGGTTCTCATCGGCCGGCTCGAACACGTCGCCGTACAGCACGCCGCCGGAAGAGGCGAACACCACCCGGCGAGCACCAAACTGCACCGAAAGATCAAACACCCGCAGTAACCCGAGTACGTTGACTTCAGCGTCGAAGAGCGGCTCGCGCACCGAACGGCTCACCGACATCTGCGCTGCCTGGTGGCAGACCCATTCCGGCCGAACGGCCTCAAAAACCTGTGTCAATCCAGCCTTATCGCGGATGTCCACCACGTGCAACGGCACGTCTGCGGGCAGATTCTCGCGGCTGCCGGACTCCAAGTTGTCCACCACGAACGGTTCGTGTCCACGTGCAATCAGCTCGCCAACGACATGACTGCCGATGAAACCGGCTCCGCCTGTGACCAACACTCTCATTCTTGTTCTCCCCGAAAATCTCACTATACGCATTTCGCGGAACTGAAGCGAGCGTGTATTTAAATTGTGTGCTTGACTTGAAATTTCTTGACTTCTGAGTTCTCCTATTGTAGGAGAAGGCTGTTTGACCCACCGATGAAGGCCCAATGATTGAATCTGGAGTCTTACATGGCAATTCCAACCGTTGAAACATCGTTGGATGCACAAGCTGAAGCAATCGCTGCACTGAAAACCTGCGGGGCAAGAATCCAGTTTCGTCCGGGAGCCGGCAACGACGGCAACGTGGTAGCAGTCGATTTGTCTGCCACAAAGATTACCGATGACGATCTGCAATCCTTGGAGGGGCTGACCACGCTCGAACGGCTGCAACTGGAAAACACCAAGATCACCGATGCCGGGCTGAAACATCTCACGAGATTAGTCCATCTCAAAGTGCTTTCTCTTTTTCGGACCGGGATCTCCGACGCCGGTCTGGAACATCTGAAGAACCTGACGAATCTCAAGGAACTGAACCTTTTTCGGACGCACATCACCGACGCCGGACTGGTCCACCTGAAAGGGATGACTGAGCTTGCCTCCCTGGTCCTCTTCAGCACCAACATCACTGACGACGGAGTGGAGCATCTGAAGGTGCTCACCAAGCTGGAATTGCTCTGGATGGGCGGCACAAAGGTCACCGACGACGGCGCGCACATGCTCAAGCGGGCGTTGCCGAACTGTCTGTTCCACCGATAACTCGCTCTTTGGAGATTTCGCCCGGGTCATTGCAGACCGCACCGAACGCCACGGTGTGAGAACGCCCGGGTTCCGAACGGATTCCGGTATGGAAGAGATACTCAGCGGTTACCGCGTCGATCTGGCAACGTGGTTTTATCTTTCTCTTTTGCTGATCATCACGGTGTTCTTTCGGTTCGGCCGGGTCTGGTCGTTGCGAAACCTGGATCTGGTCTTGCTGCTTTCGCTTTCTCCGGGCTTGCTGTTCGTCGACATCGAGAACCAGACGCCCGTCGGAGAGAAGCAGCCGGCGGCCGCAGTCGAGAACCAACCGGCGGCCGCAGTCGAGAGGCAGCCGGCGGTCGGGTATATTTGGCTGTTTGTGGTGACCGGCCTCTTGCTGCTGCGGCTGTTCTGCGACGGCTTGTTGCAGCGGCGCCCGCGTCTGGAACAGAACCTGAACAATCCTGGTCTGGCGTTCCTCGGCCTGGCAGCTCTTGTCTTCCTGATGACGAAGGTGATCACCGAACCTCCCCCCGATCTGGCCGTCGAGACAGCGCGCGGAGCGGAGCAGCTACTCACACTGCAAGACGTCTCGTCCGACTGGGCGCCCAATTTGCCTGAGGTGACTCAGTCTGGTCCGGCCACCCGTGTCCTTGCAGCTCCGGCCGTTGCCATTCCCAAGGTGATGGCGGCAGCCAACGGAACGGCCGCAGACGGGCCGAGCATCATCGAGGAAGTCGCCCCCCGAATACTGGCCATCTTCTCGCACCTGGCGGTCATCATCGGTTTGATCGTGCTCGGCCGTTTCCATTTCGGCGAGTTGCAGCTCGGCTTGGCGATGGCCACGCTCTACCTGCTGCTTCCTTGTACCGCACACGATGTCGGCAAAGTGAACCACGTCTTGCCGGCCGCGCTGATCCTGTGGGCCTTCGTTGCGTATCGGCGTCCGATGGTGGCCGGCAGCTTGATGGGGCTGGCGTGCGGCACGCTCTTTTTCCCGATTTTTCTTTTGCCGCTCTGGGCCGCGTTCTACCTTCGCCGCGGCGCACTGCGGTTCGGTTTGGCGCTGTCGATTGTCGGAGCGGTTTTGCTGGGGAGTTTGGTGCTCACGTCGGCCGATGCGCATTCGTTTACGCGCCAGATCATTGGCTCAATTGATTGGCGCGTCTTGCTGTTTCGCGAGAACAATGCCGCCGGTTTCTGGAAAATGGTTGACGAAGCGTACCGCATCCCCGTCTTCGCGTCATTCTTGGTCATGCTCGTGATGCTGACGTTCTGGCCGAGACGCAAGACGCTGGAACACCTGATGTCCCATTCAGCCGCCATCGTCGTGGCGACACAATTCTGGTATCCGCAGCAGGGCGGCGTCTATTTGTTGTGGTATTTGCCGCTGCTGTTGCTGGTAGTTTTCCGTCCTCGTTTGACTCACCACCTACCTCACTTTCCCCAGCACGTGGCGCCGGGCGCCATGGCCGAGCTTGCGCGGCCATGAGACGCAGGCGGATCATTGTTTGCATGTCCCCGCAAGCGAATTGATTCGTCCGACGATCGCGTCGGGGTCTCTCGATTTTCCGAAAACCTCCCCGTGTGGATCCGCATCTGGCCTTTGTGCAAACAAGAGACCGTTGATATAATCGGCGTGTGTGCAGGCGCTTGCCTCTGCAGCGCCGTTGGCTTTGGAAGTTGGGGAAATTTGATCGAAGAACGAGAGGGCTTTCGTTTATGGCCAAAGAAGAGGCCATTGAGGTCGAAGGGACCGTCACCGAGGCATTGGCGAACACTCAATTCCGCGTGAAGTTGGAAAACGGACACATGGTGCTCGCGCATGTCGCGGGAAAGATGCGCAAGCACTTCATCCGCATCGTTCCCGGCGACCGCGTTGTCGTCGAAGTTTCCCCGTACGATCTGAATCGGGGACGCATCGTGTACCGCGAACGCTGATGTGCCCCGCATGCTTTCAGGTGTCATGCTCGCAACTCATCCCGCACGCCAGCACTGGGGGCTTCCTTTTGTCCGGCTGTTTACCGATGGGGCGTGCCGTGGAAATCCCGGTCCGGGGGGCTGGGCATTTATTCTGAAGCACCCGGCCAGCGGCGCCGAAAAGGAAGACGCCGGCGGAGCCGCGCAAACGACCAACAACCAAATGGAATTGCAGGCGGTGATCTCCGGCCTCGAGTCGCTCACAAAGCGGTCCGAGGTCGAGGTCGTGACCGACAGCGTCTACGTCGCCAAGGGATCGCAGGAGTGGCTGCCCACCTGGAAGGCCAACAACTGGCGGCGACGCGAAGGCAAGAAGCTCAAACCCGTCAAGAACGAAGCCTACTGGCGCAAGCTGGATGCACTGCTCTCCCGGCACGAAGTACGCTTCACGCACGTCCGCGGACATGCCGGCCACCCAGAAAACGAACGCTGCGACGAGCTAGCCGTCGCCGCCGCGATTGGCGCCGGGTCGAGAGTTTAGCCTCCTCACCAGAATCTGTGGGTGAATTCTGGCTCGGGGAGGGCTCCGAGATTGTGATATCACGCGGTTTCAACGGCTTCGTCGGTCCGAAAGCCGTACGATTTTCTGGTAGTCAGTTTGACTTTGTTGTTCAATCCTTCGACAATTCCAGCCGAAATGCTTCCCTTGGCGCGGAACCAGTTGAGGATCAACGGACGGTGCTTGCGTAACGTCCGAGCGACCTTCTTCATGGGTTCGATTTTGCTCCGCATTGTTCGGGGACACCACTGGTCAAGGTACTTCCCCGCCCAGGGCGGGAGAATGACCCCGCCGGTCCTGGGGCCGCAACGCCCCAGGACCTCTTTGTCACAAAACCGATCATTCTTTTGCCCTGCCATCCCTCAGAAAATCCAAACGACAACTCCTTATTTCACTTTCGATTCACCCACAGATTCTGACGAAGAGCCGAGAAAAAGGGCCGAAAGTGTGCTCAACCTAGCAACACTTGGGTGAGTCCGGTCGACAATAGAAATGGCAGAAACGCCGGTTTTTTAGTATCGTGTCATTTGAGTTCCAGGCGCGATCAGCAATGAGACCGCGTGATGACTGAACGCAACGGGAACTTGGGTCCTTCAGGATGTTCGTGGTCGACAGGTTGGAGGTGCAATTATGACGCCGCTGGAATTTGAACAGAGATATCACCGGGTGCGCGTAAGTTACATGACTGAGCGAGGATCCGCCCAAAGCCAGATGGTGAATGTTCACATTTACCGGCAGACGAGCGCCAACGCCCATCTGCTCGAAAAGGACCAATTGGTGAGGCGGTTGGACCAGGAGCTGCGTCGGGCCGGCGGTTTGCGGATGATCGACGTGGACCGCAGCCACCGGACGATGATCGCTTTCGCATTTTACGGCAAGGGTTCGCCGGATGACTGTGCCACGGCCCTGCGGTATGCCGTGCGCTACGAGCGGACACGTCCGGAACGTCTGCAACACTACTGCGACAATGTTGGCAGGATTGGATTGGACTGTAGTGGGTTCGTGAACAACTACTTCCGTGCTATCGGCCGTCTCGCCAACGACCGAAACATCGCGCAGTACGCGCAGGGAACCCTGCGGGATGACGTCTCGGCGATCCGGCCACGGGACGTGCTCGTGTGGGCCAACAGTCAGGGAACCGTGTTGCAGCACCCGCGCGCGCACATTGCTGTCGTGGCTTCACAGCCTGACAATCACGGCCGGGCCACCGTGGTTGAGGCCGCGTCAAGCACGGGTGGGCTGACACACTCCACGTACACGTTCACCCGTGTTGGCCAGAGACTGTTTCGCGTTGAACGGCCGGCTTCCGCGACCAGCCCGACCGGGCATGTTAAGGTCGCCCAAGTGGCTTGAGCTCGTTACAGCGGTTCCATTCCGCTTCGTAGTAGCGGACCAGCGTTTGGTTGTCGAGCCGATTGATTGTGACCGGAACCGGCGTGATGTCGGGTGGCAGGTCGAACATGGCCTCGAGCGTCCGGTTGGTCACGAACCGCAACTTGTTTTGTAACGCGCCCGGCACGTGTGACGGAGGTTCAAAGGGCCACCGTCAGCTGTCATAAGGGTGGCGATTTGCCGTGTTCGAGCTGAATGCTGAAGGCTGACTGGTGTGTGCATCTGAAAAGTAGGTGTCACGGGGCCATGGCTCGGTTCCAATAGTTTTGCCAGAGT
>CAZGYE010000215.1:0-10263 GCA_964530165.1 uncultured Planctomycetaceae bacterium | reverse complement strand
TGGATTCCTAATTTCCTCATCGCTACATTCGGCTAAACAGTTACCTTTTTCCTTGTCGTCGCGGCCATGCGGGCGGCAATCGCCGTGTCGATGAACAACTGAGACGCGTGGTACATCAACATCGGAAAGACGGCAAACGGCAGGTTCCCAAACATTAACGGGTCTGTCGCCAACAACACGCCGATCGGCAGCGTCTTTTGGCTCGAGGCAAACGCAACGGCGACGCGGTCGGCGCGATCGAATCCGAACAGATCGGCTCCGCGCAGCCCGGCAAACATTGCCAACAGGTGCACGCCAATCGCGCTGCCCCACACGAGACCCACCGCCCCGATTCCGGGACTCGGCCCGGTTCCGGTCAGTTGGCTTCCCACCTTGCAGGCCGCAAAGAATATGATTCCCAACATGCAACCTTGCGCCGCGACCCCGATGGGCGTCTTGTGACGCGTCGCGAACTTTGCCGGCCTGGAGAACTGACGCAGCAGTTGTCCCGCCAGCGTCGGCAGCAGGGCCGCGACCAGCAAGCGGATCACCATCCCGACGAGGTCCAGTTTCACGCCGTTCCCGGTGGTCAAATTCAACCAGAAGGGCGTGACCGCGAAACAGAGCGCATTTGTCAGCAGGGTCACCATCAGCGAGACGGCGTCGTTGCCGCCGGCCTTGCGCGTCCAGACTGAAGCGGCGGCCATCGTACACGGGACGCTGGCGGCAATCATCAGGCCGACGGCAAAATCCGGCATGCTCTGCAATGACATCAACGGCCAGGCCAGCAGCGGGATCATTCCGTAATTCACCGCCGCTGCCCAGAGAACCGGGCTGGGCGAGCGAAACGAGGCCTGCAGTCGACTGCTGTCGAGACTGAAGGACATCAGAAACAACACTGCCGCCGTGATCATTCTCGGGAAATCAGGAAGCAGACCCTTGAGACGCGGGTTGATTCGGTCGATCAGAGAGAGGAACTCATCGGCCGGGACGACCCTGCCTGCCGTCATACCGCCTGCAATCATCGCGACAAGTGCAATCAGAAACCAACGTTTCCACAGAAATCTCAGCATGCTGAGCTGGGCCCTCTCATCGAGATCGCTTCCGACCACAACAACCCGAGGATGCCCAGGCCGTAGAAGCTGTACTCGACGTCCGCCTGGTTGTCCCAACCAGCGCCGCGGAAACCGCCGGTCGGAAATTCCAGCTCCTTGGCGACGAACTGTTCCATTCTGTGGGTATCGATCATGCGGCCGAATCCTAAGTCCTGCGCCGTCAGCAGGCCAGTGAACGTCGAGAGCCCGTCTCCAAACGGAATCCGTGTGTTCGCCAGAAATCCCCCTTCGGGACTGGTAACGTCCAGCAGAAAATCGCGGACGTCCTCGCGCAATTCGTCGTCCACGAGATCGAACATGCCCAGCAGGGCGACCGCCGCCGCCGTGGGATTCGTGCCGCTTCGCTGCATGGGGGTGATCTCGACGAAGCCGCCGTCGTCGCGCTGCCGGTCATAAACGAATTGGACGAGCTCATTCGAATTCGGCACCGATTTTCCAAGCAGTTCGTAGACGAGAGCGATGAGGAAGGAATGGTACGTACTTCCGGCCGCTCCGTCGCGGGTCTTGGCGTAGCCTCCGTCTTCGGTGCGCACGCTTTCCAGCACATCGGCAATCTGGCCGGGCCAGTCGGGAAGGGTTGAGCGTTGAGAGTTGAGAGTTGAGCGTTGAGAGTCGAGCGTCAACTTCCGAGTTTCTTCTCTGAACTCGAGACCCTCAACCCTGAACGAGCTGATGATCCGAGTGAGAAACAGCCAACTCACCAGGTCGATGATGCTCAATTGGCTTCGTTCGTGCGATTTGAGATATTGACCGACGCGTTGGCAGTCGTCCGGCGTCAATCCGCCGAGAATCGTCAGACAGCGCACCGCGAAGCTCGTGTAGTAGAGATCCGAATGATCGTCGCGGCCGCAAAAGCCGCCGTCGGGCTGCTGCTGCGAGAGCACAAACGCGCGGTGCCGTTCTCGCCGCTGCGGATCGATGCGCGCCAGCCCGGCGTTCAAGCGAGTGACCAGGCGGATCAGATACGGGTCGACGGCCATGGGTTGGTTGTGAGGGTTGAGAGTTGAGAGTCAAGGATGTCGGCGTCATGGTGGACGCAATCTCTACAATAACAGCTCCTCGATGAGGAACCCAGCGGTCAGCGGTCAGCAATCAGCAATCAGCGGTCAGCAATCAGCGGTAGCAATCAGCTTTCTTGCTGCTGGACGCCGAGAGCTGAACGCTGAGAGCTACCCGGCTTTTTGCCGCGTGTGTGCCCGGAAGAGGTCCCGATAGACCGTACAGGTGTCGATCAGCTCTTGGTGGGTTCCGGCGGCGATCAATCGGGCCTGATCCATGACGACAATTCGCGTCACAAAGTCGAGGCAACTTTGGCTGACCGAGTGCGTGACGATGAACGTGGTGCGACCCTTCACAAAGCTGCGTAGAGCTTCGTGAATCAGCAATTCGCTTTGCGCATCGATGGCCGAGGTCGCCTCGTCGAGGATCAGAATTGCCGGGTCCCGCAGCATGGCGCGCGCCAAGGCAATGCGTTGACGTTGCCCGCCCGAGAGACGTTGTCCTTTCTCGCCGACACGGGTTTCGAAGCCTTCGGGCAGTTGATCGGCGAATTGCGTGACGTGCGCCCTGCAAGCGGCTTCTTCGATCTCAGCACGGGTTGCGTCCGGTTTTCCGTAGCGAATGTTTTCGTAGATCGTCTCATCAAAAAGGAGTGTCTCCTGGGTGACCATGCCCAGCTGAGAGCGCAGATCGCGCAGACGCGCTTCGCGAATGTCGACGCCGTCGACCAGGACCGCCCCGCGATCGGGATCGTAAAAGCGGGGCAGCAGATTCACCAACGTCGACTTGCCCGAACCGTTCTCCCCCACCACGACAACGACTTCGCCGGCGCGCACCGTCAGGTTGACGTCCTCCAGCACGGCCGGCCGAACCGATGCGTCGCGGTCGTGGCGTGCATAGGCGAAGTTGACCTTCCGAAATTCGATCGATTTTGAGTGGCGGCCCAGTGATTTCGGAGTCGTGGATTGTCGGACCAGCGGTTGGCAGTCGACGAGCTGAAAAACGCGGTCGGCGGCCGCCGAAGACCGTTTGATCTTCGCGTACACCGTCGACAGCTTACGGGCCGGGTCGATAATCCCTGCCAGAAACGCGTACAACAGCGCCAAATCTGCGAAGACCCAGGGACCACCCGAGAGCAGCCGGATTCCCCAGATCGACGTCGTACCTCGCAGAACCAGATAGGCGCCGGGAAGCAAAGCGATGAATGCGGCCAACAGCCCGAGCACTTCCGTGGTCGGACTGGTCAACGAGTCGATTCGGACAATCTTCAGGGCCTTGGAGAAGTACTCTTTGTTCTCACGATGAAATCGCTGTCGGTGGCGGCGTCCTCCCTGAAAGGCGATGACAATTTTCGCGGCGTCGAATGTTTCCTCAAGGGTCTTGTACAAATGCGACATGCTCTCCATCAGCCGATGACTGGCCCGCTTCAGCTTCTTGCCGATTCGATAAAAAATCAGCACCGCCAGCGGAGCGAACAACAGTGAAAGCAGTGTCAATTGCCAACACAACCAAAACGCCAACACCAAGCAGACCGCCGCCTTCAACGGTTCGCGAATCACTTTGCCGCCCAGTAAGAGCAGCCCGCTGGACAACACCGTCATGTCGTAGGTGAAGCGGGACATGAGCTCGGGAGTGCCCTTCATGGCCAGGGTCTGATAATCAAGGGCCAGCGTACGGCGAAAGCATTCCTTGCGAATCGACATGACCGTCAGCTCGACAACGCTGCCGATCAGGACGTCCTGAATGAAAATGCAGATCCCTTTGATCAACGTTGCCGCTAACAGGACGGCCAGAATCAGGGCGAACGTGTCAAATTGGTCTCGGGGAAGCCACCCAATAACGTACGACTTCAACCAGTTCATCACCAACAGCTTCCACGAAGCCGTGCTCAGCACCGACAATTCTCCGGCCTGCTCCTTACTGATGCGGACCTTGGCACCCGGGTCGGCTCGCCCGGTGGCGATTAGCTCGTCAAGCTCCTGATCAATTTTTTCGAGCTCGAGATTCCGGAGGTGGATTTTTCCCTCGGTCTTCGCGATTTCCTGGTTGACATAGTCGCCCAGACTCTGCCTTTCCAGCAGGACTTTGACGATCGGAAACGCAATCGAGAGATTCAAGCCCCAGAACAACGCAACCAAACTGCCGAACACCGTAGAAAGAAACAACTTGCGGCGATGCGGCCAGAGATGAGGCAGGACTCGAACAAAACCGTTCACGCTCAAAACTCAACTTCTGCGGGACCAACGAGAAGGTTCTTTGCGGACGAAGAGAGGCGGAATTAAACACGGAAACTCGAAAATGGTCCATACGAATCGCCGGGTCACGCAACCGCTTATGAAGCAACGAGTTATATCAGGCGCTGCCGGGCGCGGCTACGGCCGATCACGCCCTCCCCGGCCATCCTTCGATCCGAATCCGCTCGCGGCTCAACAATGCCCCGCCAACCTGCTATTCTGCTTTTCTCCATGGACCTCTGGACCGATGCCCTACGGTGACCGCCTTCATGACCGATTTCGATACCGACCGCGCAAACGACCGAGCCGGCAACTGGCGAGAACGGTGGGCCCTTCCGGATGACGTGACTTATCTGAACCACGGATCGTTCGGCCCGCCGCCAAAGGTGGTGCAGCAGGCTCGGCAACAGTGGAGCCAACAGTTGGACCGCCAGCCGATGGAGTTCTTCATCCGCCGGATGGAAGCCCATTTGGACGCGGCTTGCCGGCGGTTGGGCGAGTTCGTCGGTGCCGATGCCGACGATCTCGTGTTCGTTGACAACGCGACCACCGCCATGAACATCGTCGCGGCCAACGTGACGCTCCAGCCCGATGAGGAAGTGCTGCTGACCGATCACGAATACGGGGCCGTGCTGAGGATCTGGCAACGGACCTGTGAGAGGGCCGGTGCTCACGCCGTCATCCGCAAGCTGCCGGACCCCATCCGCTCGGACGAGGAGCTGGCCTCAACATTCCTGGCAGGCGTGACAGACAAGACCCGCTTGATCGTCGTCAGCCACATCACGTCACCGACGGCGGTCATTCTGCCCGTCGAGAAGATCTGCCGCGCGGCGCGCGAAAAAGGCGTTCCGGTCTGCATCGATGGCCCCCATGCGTTGGCCATGATCCCGCTCAATTTGAGACAAATCGGCTGCGACTACTACGCGGCTAGCTGCCACAAGTGGCTCTGTGCGCCGTTTGGAACCGGATTCTTGTACGTTTCGGACCGTCATCAACACGGACTCGAACCGGTCGTCAGGAGTTGGGGCGGCAGCATCAGCGGCCGGCCGGCGCATTGGAAGGACGAATTCAACTGGGTCGGCACGCGCGACCCGGCCGGTTTCCTGACGGTGCCAACCGCCGTCGAGTTCTTGGAATCGATCGGGCTGGACACCTTCCGCCGCCACACGCACCAGCTTGCTCAGTACGCGCGCCGCCGCATCACGGAACTGACCGGACTGGACGCCGACGTGCCCGATTCAGCCGACTGGTACGGCTCGATGGTTACGCTGCCGCTGCCCATGACCGGCTGGAAGCCCACAAAAGGCGTATTCCGTGACCCGCTGCAAGACGCACTATGGGAGCAATACCGAATTGAAATCCCGCTGATTTCGTGGAACGGCCGCCGCTTCGTGCGGGTCTCGTGTCATCTCTACAACAACCGGTCCGAGATTGACCACCTGACGGATGCACTGGGTAAGTTGTTGCCGTGACAATAGGTCTGCCTCAATTTAACCGCCCCGCTTGCGGGGCGTGTGGGACTTATGGGACACGGCGGGCAAGCCGGCCGGCTAAATGACGTTCGAGGCACCGCGAGTTTAGCCGCGGAGCTTGCTCCGCGCGAAGCAAAAACACGGTATTCGCGGCGCGCCGGACACGTCCGGCGGCTCAATGCCGGGTCAATCGGCCGCGGTCATCTCGCGCATCCAACGGCGCAGCATGTCGCGTAGCAGGGCCAATTCGCGGAACAGCATTTTTCGGTCGGCGTGCGCGTGCTCCAGACGCCACGGGCCGGTCTTCAGAAAGTTGCGTCTCGTGAATTGCCTTGTTTCATCCATTCGGTTCAACGTCCGGGGTGGCCGGGTCTGACCAACGGGAAGGCCCGGAAACAATACATCGGGGCCATCGCATGCGCTCTGACCCCGCCACCCATCGATCAGATTTGCAGCTACTCAATTTGTATCTGCACGGTGCCGGTGTTGTCTTTCAACTCGCTCCACAAGTCGTTGAGACGGAAGTACAAGGTCCCGGTCCTCGCGGCAAGAAGTCGATTCTGCCGGCCGATCGGAATCACTTTCAGCATGCTCTCGGCTGCGGAGCCGTCGGACGGCGTTTTGCTGCGAATGGCCGCCAGGAGCATGCCCAGCGGCCGGCCGTCGAAGTAGCGAAAGCTGATCCCTTGCGGCTCACTGACCCACGGTATTGGCTCTTGGGCCAATGTGAATCGTCCCGATGCGGTAATCTGGTATTCCCGCCCCTGCTCGACCAACAGACCGCTCGACTGCCAGCCGCGATCGGCCGAGATTTCGATACGGCGACTTCCGGAGCCGACTGCCAGCGGCTTCCCGGCTTGAAACTCAATCGCAGCGCGCTGGTGATCGTAGCCGTGCCTGAGGTGATGGGCAAACAGCGGCCATTCGGTCTGTAGATCGGGCAGATTGCCGTCGATGAATTCACGGAACGCCGTCTCGAACTGTGTTCCCCGCAGGTGCCGGCTCAGTTGGCGAAAGCGATCTCGGTAACGGGGATGCTTACCCAAAAACTCGCACACCGCCCACGACCAGGCGTAAGCTTCGTTCTCCAGGTAGTCGTTGGGCTTCAGCCGGAACACCTCATCGAGCGACTTGAAGCGGCCCTTCTGCACGCTAAGCTGAATCATCGTAATCCGCCCCAGACCGGCGAAATCCTGTTTGCGATGAGGCATCACCCGGAAGTGCACCGTTCCCTCGGCATCGATGTAGTGGGTGCCGAACTGTTCGGCGACGCCCTCCAGATACCAAACCGGGGCCCGTGTATCTGGCATGATGGTCATGAAGCAGTGCGTGGCTTCGTGAATCATCAAGTGCCGGCGGTAGTAATCGTGCTCTTGATCGATCATCCAGAACTCGGCCCCACGGTGACGACCATTCACGAACGCGCGCAGATCGGCCGGCAAAAGCCCGGCGCGGCGAAACAGTTCCTTGTCGGACATCAAATAGCCGGTAATTTGAAACGGCGTCCCTTCTCGATCCGGCGGCAGTTTGCCGAGGTAGTCCTCCCAGGCTTCGTAGGCCAGGTCGAGTAGCGCCGGCAGCGGCTTGGCAAGCTGTGGATCGATATCAGTGTACAGTTTTAGGCGTTTTGACTCATACTTGTGAATGCCGAGCTCGGCTAGCCGGCGGTCGTCGTGACGCCCACGGGCATCCGACGGACGGTAGACCGGCTGGACGGTCTTCGGCGGCCCGGTGTGCACGGCTGATGCAGATTCGTGGGAGATGGACAACTCCGACGGCGTGTCGTCCGTTTGCAGAGACGGCCCGGGTGGCACGCCCTGAGTCTTCGAAGGGCGTGGCTGCGCGTCGGCGGACGGGAGCGACGGCGTGTCGTTTGATTCCAACGACGGCTTTGCAGCAGCGTTGCTTGCCAAATCCCCGGCGCCCTGATGCGAGCAACCGGCGAGGACAAACAAAGCGACAATGACCAATGACCGATTCGACCGGGCGTCGGCTGATTTTTTTCCGGCGGTCGCCATTCGGCATTCCTCAGAGCGCCTCACAAAAAGAATGGCGAGCGGCCGGTGTCAGCCGGCTGTTGCGACAATCAGGGGGCTGACGCCCCCCGCTCGCCCATTTGTTTCGAGACTCTTAGTCATTTGCAATTCGGCCTCATTATACACGCCGCGGCGGTGATTGCGTTCCGTCAGCCGAGGAGGTAGTCTGAGATTCCCAGTTTCCATCTTCAACAACCGGACGCCCAGCCTGGAGCAAGACGATGGCCGACTTCCTGTACTGCCTGAATTCCAGCACGATCAAGCCGGCGCCGATTCTAGACAAAATTGCGATTGCCGCCGAGGTGGGATATTCGGCCATCGAGCTTTGGCACGACGACATCGACGCCCACCTTGCCCAGGGAGGCAAGTTGGCCGACATTCGTAAGGCCGTCGACGACCACGGCCTGGACGTCCCCACCACGATTTTTCTAAAGGGTTGGTGGGATACCTCCGGCGAGGAATACACCAAGGCCATGGATGAAATCCGCCGCCGGCTGGATCAGGCGGCTGCGGTCGGTGCAACGTATTCCATTTCGGGCCCGCCGCTGGGCAAGGTCGATTTCCAGGTCGGCGCGAGAAATTACGCCCGCTTGCTCGACGTGGGTCGTGAGTTCGGCGTCCAGCCGGTGATGGAGTATCTCGGCTTCTCCGAAGACGTGAACACCATCGAAGACGCCCTGCGGATCATGGACGATTCGGGTCACCCCGATGCGACCATCGTGCTGGATCCCTTTCACTGTTTCCGCGGCGGCGGTTCGATCGAGACGATCGCCCAGATCGACGAAAGCCGGATCGCCATCTCGCACTTCAACGATTCCCCGCCCGACCCCCCGCGCGAGCAGCAGCACGACCCGGACCGTGTCCTGCCGGGCGACGGCATTTATGATCTCCAGCGCTACTGCGACCTGCTGCGGCAGGTGGGCTACAAGCGCTGGCTGTCGCTGGAGCTCTTCCGCCAGGACCTCTATGAGCAGGACCCGAAGGAAGTCGCCCGCATCGGCCTGGAGAAGATGCGCGCAGTTGCGGAACCCGAGTAGGGTGCTCTGTGAGTACCATTCCACGGTGTAAATGGTTGTTGTCGTTCGTGGTGCTCGCAGAACACCCCACTTGCTTTTTTCTGGAACCAAGCGTCCCCTCAAGGCGTCAAAAAGCGAACCTATAAACAACGTGTCCCCCTCAAATCGAATGGGAGCAGAAGCATCATGCAAACACTCAAGGCGATCTTCTCGACGACATTGGTTTTGACTGTCGGTCTATTCTGTGCCGTCGCCGAGCCGGCAGCGGAGACACCTTCCAAGAAGCCCGTGTACCGCTTGCCGAAAGACCTCAAAGCGACCATCATCAGTCTCGATTTTCGCGGCGGTTACGGCCCGCCCAGAACGAACGACGATCCCACGATGTCGATTCTGGCGGATGGGACAGTGCTCATGCCGGCCAACTATGCCCACCGGAAAACCTTCAAAGGAAAGCTGACACAAGCCGAACTGCAGGATTTGCTGCATTTCATCATCGGGACCAACCAGTTTTTCCGCTATGATTCCAAAGCCGTTCAGGAGAAGATCCGGGCGGAGAAACAACGGCTCCGGGCGGCCGGCCGTGGATTCGTGGGGCGCATCGTCGACGCGGCGACGGCGGTGATCCGCGTCACTGCCAGCGGGAAGACTAACGAGGTCAGCTACTATCCGTCCGGCATCGATGAACGGGCCATCAAGGAATTGCGGCAACGCCAAGCCATCCAGAAGCGATTGCAGCAAGTCATGTCGATCGTGCAGCTTGGCGGGAACAAAGAAGTTGCCAAGTGGCTGAAGCTGGCCAACCGTGAACTCAAAGCCCAGTTCCCTGGTGTCAAACCCCTCCAACCAGAGCATTTGATAAGCGGTTCTGAGCGAACCGACGGCAGCAAGTATGTCAACTTCAGCCGCAGGAAAATCGGCCCGGACGGTAAACTCGACCCGCAGAGCTACTTCACCACTATCGTCATCCATCAGCAAGCCGGCAAACCACCGACGATTAATGCGATCCATCGCAAGCCGGTCACCAAACGGCCTTCCCGCACGGTCCCGGGTTCGAAGCTTTGAGTTTTCCAACAAACGTCACATCCAGGAGACTTCGATGAAACCATCCATCGGCTTGACCTTTGCGAGTTCCTTGCTCTGCTTGACCGTTGGCGGTTCCCTGCGAGCCGCCGATGCTCGCATCGGTGGGATTCGGCTTCTGCCCGGCTACCGACACCGACCACTGCAAGGCTTTGACAGCGTCGTCGGCGAGATCAGCAAGAAAGATGGTTTGCGGATCAGCTATGAGATCGGAGGCCTGCCGAAACCGGGCGGCCTTCGGCTAGGCGGCCAATTCTCCGACCGCCCCAAACGAACCCCTAAGAAAGGACGCGGTAATTCAGCAAAGCTGCAGAAGGTTTCGATGGCGGACC
>CAZGYE010000214.1:0-10281 GCA_964530165.1 uncultured Planctomycetaceae bacterium | reverse complement strand
AGGAACAGCCATCCCGCCGGTAAAGGAAAAAGGCAAAAGTCAAAAGGAAAAAGTGTGAAAAGGACTCAGCGATCAGCAGTTAGCTTTCGGCCGAGAATGAACTGATCACTGATCGCTGAAAGCTATTTTTCGTTTTGCCTTTTTACTTTTTCCTTGCCTCATCGTGTACAATTGCGGATGAGGAAGGCAAAAGGCCGGCGGTCTCTTCACTTTTTCCTTTTGCCTTTTTACTTTTTCCTTGTTCGGCAACCGAGTCGGCATGTCGCTCATCAACCCCGCCATTCTGTACGGTTTGGCCCTGGCCGCGATTCCGGTCTTGCTGCATTTTCTGATGCGCTCGAAGCCGAAAAAGCTGCTCTTCCCGGCGCTGAGGCTGATACGGGTGCGGCGAAAGAACAACGTCCGCAGGATGCGCCTGCGGCACATCTGGCTGTTGCTGCTGCGGGTGGCGGTGATCGGGTTGCTGGTGCTGGCCATCAGCCGCCCGTCGCTGCCTGCAGCCGACTATTCCTTCAGCCTCGGCGAATGGCTGAGGCTGGCGGCGATTGTCGCCGTGGCGGCAGCCACGTATTGGGGCGTTCTGCGGTACTGGCGGCGGCAGCGGTTGTCGAACCACACCCTCACATACCGGCGGACGCTGCTACGCGGCGGAACGGCCGGTGCAGCGGTGTTGCTGTTCGGGCTGCTGGTCGCTTGGCCGTATCAGCGTCGGATCGCTGCTGAGATCTCCGCGCCGCTGCCCGCCACGCGAGAGAACCTGCCGGTCGCCGGGGTGTTTCTGTTCGATACCAGTCTCAGTATGCAGTATCGCAGCATGAGCAAGACGCGATTGGATGAAGCAAAAGAGATCGCGGGCAAACATCTCAGCAACCTGCCGCCGCAAAGTCGTATTGCGGTAGCCGACACGTCGACCGACAACCCGATCCTCTTCCAGGCCGATCTCTCCGGCGCTCAGGCGCGCATCAACCGTCTGGAGATTCGGCCGGTCAGTCTTGCGCTGAACGACCGCTTGCGGACGGCATTACGGCTGCAAGAGGAGGATTATCAGCGGACCCTCGGCTCGCAGGCGTCGGTTGAGGAGACGATGCGCACCGATCGATATCTCCGCGAGATCTATTTGTTGACCGATTTGGCCCGCAGCGGCTGGCAAAAGAGCGCGGCGAAAGCTCTGCGGGATGAGTTGAGTCGACTGCCGTGGGTCCAGGTCTACGTGATCGACGTGGGTGTCGAGGAACCAACCAACGTAGCCGTCTCGTCGCTGTCGCTGTCGAAGCAGACCCTGCCGTTGGGGGGTGAATTGATTCTCCAGGCGACCATCGAGGCAACCGGGGCACCCGATCCCCAGCAGCGCACCGTCGAACTGTACGTCCACAACGCCGACGGGAATCTCGTCAAGCAGGGGCAGAGCACCTTCGAACTGAAAGGCGACTCGGGCGCCCGCGTAACTTTTGCTGTGCACGAGTTGACCGGACCGATTGGTCAAGGAGAAGTTCGGCTGGTTTCGAGCGACCCGCTTGCCAGCGATGACGTGCGGTTCTTCACCGTTGAGGTCCGCCCGCCGCCGGAAGTGTTGCTGACGGCTGAGTCTCCGGGCGAGGCTCTCTTATGGCTCGAATCGCTCGCGCCGAGGGAATTGGTACGGCAGCGGAAGGCCCGTTACCGCTGCCGGTCTCTTCCCGCCTCGAGATTGGAGACAACCGATCTCTCGCAGTACGAAGTCGTCTGTCTGATGAACGTCCCGCGACCCTCGGGGGCAACGTGGGACAAGCTGGCGGAGTACGTCAAAGCGGGCGGCGGTCTGGCCGTCTTTCTGGGCATGCCGAACGGCCAGCTCAAGGCGGACCCGGTCGCCGTCTCGTACAACTCTGACGAGGCGCGGTCGTTTCTGCCGGCGGAATTGCTCGCCGACCTGAAGTTCACACCGCCGGAGCACCTTGATCTGGGAAATCTCAGCCATCCGATCTTCCACAAGTTCGAGGAATACGGCGGGGCCGGCTTGCTAACGTCGGCCGACATCCGCCGTTACTGGCGGGTCGAGCCGCTGGCCGGGGCAGCGGTCATCGCCCGCTATACCGACCGGCGGCGGTCCCCTGCTTTGTTGGAGCGGGCACATGGCGAGGGACGAACCGTGATGGTGACGACGGCCGTCGATAGGAAACTCCATGCGAAAAGCTGGAACGATCTCCCGTTGGCACGCTGGCAGTTCGTTGCGTTGGCCGATCAATTGATGCAATACCTCGGCCGGCGGACCGAAGCCGTCTTCAATTACACGGCCGGCGACGAAGTTCTGATTCGGCTCAACCGGGAGCAACCGATCAGCCGGTATCTGCTCCGTAAACCGGGCTTCCAGCAACTGCCCGGTGAAGTGGCTCCTGACGCCCGGTACATTGCGATTCACCATGCCGACGAACTGGGCCATTATGAAATTGTCGGCGCGGAGCAGGATTCACATTTCACCAGCGGGTTCAGCGTGAATCCGTCGGCCGATGAGAGCGACTTTACCCGGCTCGTCGAGGCGGATTTGGACGTCTTTTTGGGTCAAGGACGCTACAGCGTTGCTCCGAGCATTGAAGAACTGGAGCGAATCGTCACCAGGGGTCGTATTGGACAGGAAGTCTTCTCACTTATACTGTTCGTGGTGATTGCTGCGTTTTGCACTGAGCACGTGGTCGCCAACCGTTTCTACGACGCCGACCAGACGCCGGAGTATCAATAAGTGCGGAATGCGGAGTGTTGATCGAGTTACGTTGCCTCATTTAGCCGCCCCGCTTGCGGGGCGCGGCGGGCAAGCCCGCCGGCTAAATCGTCTGACTCATGATGACCACCAACTGATCCTTTTCCCATGAAACTCATTCTCGAGCCAATCTGGTCGTGGCCGCTGGTTGTCTTGACGATTTTGGGACTGCTGGCGATGGTGCTGGCCACGTATCCCGGCCGGGTGCGACACCTGCCGGTCTTCCCCCGGCGGTTGCTGCTCGGCCTGCGTTTGGCGGCGGTGGTTGTGTTGGCGTTGGCAATGGTGCGCCCAGCCATTCAACTGTCGGAAACCGATACGAAATCATCCGTGCTGGTCGTGCTGACCGATGCCAGCCGCAGCATGAACACGCAGGATGGTCCCGGCGGTGTGCCCCGCCGTCAAGCGCTGCTCAAAACGCTGGCCGAGTGCGACAAACAGTTGGCAGCCTTGACCGACGAAATTGAGATCCGCTTCTTCGATTTTGCCGAGCAACTCACAGCCGTCGAGAAGCCCGAAGTGGACGCCGACGGCAAGCAGACGGCCATCGGCGCGGCGCTGGAGCGGTTGCTCAAAGAGACTCAGTCCAAGCGGATCATCGGCGTGGTGTTGATGAGCGACGGAGCCCAGCGGGCTGTTTCGCCCTACGACGTCGATCCCCGCGCGATGGCTCGCCGTCTCGGCGAACTGCAGGTCCCCGTGTACACGATTCCGTACGGGGGATCGGGGCTGACAGGCTCGACACTGGATTTGTCGGTCGAAGATCTGCTGGTTTCCCCGGTGGTCTTCGAGAAGAAAGCGGTTCCCGTCAGCGCGAAGGTTCGTGTTCTGGGCGCAGCGGGACGAAAGTTGACGGTGCGATTGCGGGTTGAAGATCGTGCGCATAAGCGGCCGGGTGAAGCCGGCGAAATGAAAGTGCCGCCGGCTGCAAAATACGCCACGCCTGTTGTGCAGATCACGACGAATGAAAACGTCGACGTCATCCCCGTGGAGCTCTCATACGTCCCGCAATTGCCGGGGGAATTCAAGATCTCGCTGGAGGTGGTCGCGGTCGACGGCGAACTGAAAAAGACCAACAACTCGCAGCAGACGATCATCACCGTGCGCAAAGGGGGCATCAACGTCGCGTATTTCGACAAGGTTCGGCCCGAACAGACATTCATTCGGAAGGTCAACCGCTCTGATAAAATTCAACTCGATTTCGGGCTGGTGCGCGAAGGAAGATTCAAGCATCTGACAGACATCGATCCAACCATGTTCGAGCCGGGCAAATACGACGCGTACATCATCGGCGACGTCCCCGCCGACGCGTTCGGCCCAATTCTGTTGCGTGAACTGGCGGCTCGGGTGGACGAAGGGGCCGGCTTGCTGATGACCGGCGGCTACCGCAGTTTCGGACCCGGCGGCTACGCGAGCACACCGCTGGACGACCTGCTGCCGGTCGAAATGAGCCCCGCCGAAACCGAGTCGGGTCAACAAGTCAGCGAAGACCTGCATTACTTCAAGCCTTTGAAGATGTTGCCCACCGCGCTCGGCCTGCAGCGATTTGTGATGCGGCTGGACACGCAATCGCAGAACCTCCAGCGTTGGGAATCGCTGCCTCCGCTGGAAGGAGCGAACAAGCTGCGAAGCAACGTCGCGTTGGTCGAGGTCCTGGCCGAGACGTCCGGCGGCATCCCGCTTTTGTTCGCGCACGAGGTCGGACAGGCGCGGGTGATGGCCCTGGCCGTCGACACAACCTATCTGTGGTATTTGGCCGGTCAGCGCGATGCACATCAGCGGTTTTGGCGGCAGGTGATTCTCTGGCTGGCTCACAAGGAGGCGGACGGCGACCAGCCGATTTGGGTGCGTGTCGATCGACGCAATCTCGCCCCGAAACAGCGTGTCGGCCTCCGGTTCGGTGCGCGGACCGAAGAAGGGCAGCCCATTCCCGACGCGGACTTCACCGTCGAAGTGATCAGCCCAACCGGCGAGACGCAACAATTGGTGCCCCACAAAAGCGGCAAGGACAACTCGGCCGAGTTCGCCGACTCCCAGACGCCCGGTGACTATTGGGTCCGCGTTCGCGCCAGCCGAGAGGGCAACTCGCTCGGTTTCGACGCATGGACGCGATTCATTGTGGATGCCAGAGACCTCGAAATGGACAACCCGGCCGCCGATCTCGCGCTGCTCGAAGAGATCTCCGCATTGACCGGCGGGACGTCGATGCCACCCGAACAATTGGTCAGCTATCTGAACAGGATGCTGGAAGAAGGCATTCCCAACACGGAGGTGACCAAGCTGAGCCGCATCACGCTTTGGGACAACTGGCCGTTCCTGCTGGTCTTCGTGACGCTTATGAGCGTGGAATGGTTCGTCCGCAAACGCCGCGGGCTGGTGTGAGTCCCCGGCGCGCCGCTGACCCGGATTATTCATAGAAACGCGAACCGACGACTTGTCGTCGCTGGATGTGCCGTGAAACCCGTGGAATGCAACAACAAGTTGTCGGTTTGGGTACCACGACGACAACCGATGAATTATCCGGGCTAACGGTTGATTTTTGGGAACATTCGTGGTTCCGAATGCGTCGATTAGAGTATAATTGGGTACGCGAAGGACTGCGATGGGAGTGCGCGTTCGCAACGGCGAGCGACGGTTCGTTCTCACCGTAGGCGGGGTTTGAGGAGACCAGATCGCATGGCGACTTCCGCCGAGCCACATTCGCCGCAGCAGTACGTCGATTTTGACGAATACATCGACTTTCAGCTTCAGCGGACGCGCACCAACATCAAGATCACCGACATTCTGACCGCTGCGGGCGGAGCGGCAGTGCTGCTGCTCGGATACCTACTGGTGTTTGTGGTCTTCGATCATTGGGTGATCGCCGGGGGGTTCGGGTATGCGGCCCGGCTGTTGATGCTCGGCGCAATTGTGCTGGCTGTGGGAGCTTGGGTCGGCTGGAAGGTTGTGCGGCCTTACCTGAAAAGCGTCAATCGGCTGTTTGCCGCCCGCGTGATCGAGCGGTCGGAGCCGAAATTCAACAGCACGTTGCTCAATCTCGTGGACTTGCGGCGTGCCGACCGTGATGTTTCCCCGCTGATCCTCACCTCGATGGAAAAACGGGCCGCAGTCACGCTGTCGCACATGGATGTCGATCATGCGGTCGATCGCCGGCGGTTGATGCGGGTTTCCTATGCGCTGTTGGCGATCGTGGTCCTCTGCTGTCTGTACACGCTCTTTTCGCCCAAGCCGATCTCGAACTCGATCTGGCGGGCGCTGTTTCCGATGGCCGACGTGTCGGTCGCCACGCGCACGGAGATTGTCGAAGTCAAACCAGGAAACGTCAACGTCTTGGCGCGCGAGCAGTTGGAAGTGATTGCCGACCTCAAGGGCGAAGCGCCGGAACGGATCACGTTGCACTTCACGACGACCGACCAACGTTACGTCGACGAACCGATCGCAATGCGCCCGGCCGAAGAAGGCGTGCAGCAGTACCGCAGGCTGATCGTGCCGTACCGCGGCTTGATCGCCGGCGAGAACGGCCGCGGCATCCTGCAAGACATGAGCTACCACGTCGTCGCCGGCGACGACCGCAGCGAAGAATTCCAAATCACGGTGATTCAGCCGCCCAGGGCCAAAGTCGACGAGGTCCATTACGAGTATCCAAAATACATGGAGCTGGACCCACGCACTCAGCCGGGCGGTCACATCGACGCCTGGGAGGGAACGAATGTCGTCATCAAGGCGAAGGCCAACATGCCGGTCAAGTCGGCGTTGGTGCTGTTTTCCGACAACGAAGACACGTCAGCGAAGGCTGAAGAAGTCCGCATGAGAATTGTTGGCGGAACCAACTTGAGTGCCACGTGGGATCTGAAATTCCGCGAAGACGGAACCTACGCCCGCTACTACCGCATCCAGTGCAAGAACAAGGGCGGCGACACCGATCCGGAACCGGCGCTGCACAGCATCAAGATTCGGCCCGATGAGCCGCCCGAAGTCGTGCTGCTCGATCCAGTCCGCGATCTTCAAAGGCCGGCCAATGCGATCGTACCCATGGCAATCCAGGCCCACGATCCCGACTTCAAGCTGCGTTCCGTCAAACTGAAGCTGCAAAAAAACGGGGACGACTTGCCCGATATCTATCTGTTCGACGGCACCACGCGCGGTCTCAGGCAAAGCTTCAGCGAGACGTACGACCTCAAGTTGAAGGACCTCAATCTCAAGACAGATGATCGCGTCACGTTCTGGATCGAAGCCCGGGACAATAAAGAGCCGCTGGAAAACCGGAAAAACACACCCAAACTCAACATCCGCGTCGTCGAACCCGTTTCCGAAGAGGAAGCCCGCAAACAACTGGAACAAGACAAACACGAGCAGCAGCAAAAGCTCGATGAACTCAAACAGGATCGTAATCAAGAGGGTATTCCCGAACCGCAACCGCCCGACGCAACCGAAGAGGGGAACCAAGGCGAGGAATCTCACCCGGACGATCAGCAGGAGACGACGGCGAGGAAACAACGGCAGCCGTCGGAGAAATCACCTGAGGAACAGGCATCATCAGAAGACAAATCTCCCGGCGGAGCAAAGGGGAAGGAATCGAAGGGCGGCGACCAAACTCCAGAACAAGAGCCCGCTGACGACCAGGAAGCGCTCCGCGAGTTACTCAAACGTCAGCAGCGCGACGTCAAGCAGGACCTCGATGAGAACCCGCCGAAAGACGGCCGGCAAAAAGACGACGGGTCCTCAAAAGGCGGCCCACAAGATTCCGCTGCTGATGACAAGAGTCCAAAGAAGGGCAAGCCTGACCACCCCGACGACAAAGACGGAACCGACAGCAACACCGGCGGAGAAGATGAAAAAAAAGCCGGCAAAGGCGGTTCGGACAAAGGTGAGGCCGATGGGAAACCGTCCGACGGCGCCACCAACTCCTCGGAGAGCCAACCCGGCAAAGAAAATGAAGAGGACAAGTCGAAGCCGGGATCGAGAAACGCTAACGAGTCCAAAGAGCCCCTGGACGGGAAAGAGGAGCCTGCAGAGCCATCCAACGATGCACGCCGTGAAAAGGCCAGCGGTGACGAGCGGGGCGAAGCCACGGCCGAGAAGGATCCGAATACCGAGGCAACTCCCGCGAAGGACGAGCTGAAACGCAAAGAGGGCGAAGAAGGAGCCACTCGACGACGGGAGGAACCAAGCGATCCGAAGGACTCGGATGCGAATCCGAGAAAGGGCGAGAAGCCCGATGCCGGCGGTGAGGAACGGCCAAGCAAGACGGCCAGCCGGCCGAAAGAGAAATCCGACGACCGGCCATCTAATCCGACCGATGACGAACGGAAACCGTCCCTTTCCAAGCGACCGGACGGCCAGGGTGATCCCGCCGGAAAGAAACCGGCTGGCAAGGATGCGAGTGACAAACCCAGCGATGGCAAGCCGGCCGAGAAAAAAGAAAGCGGCAAACCGGCCGGCAAGGAAGGCGACGGTTCAAAACAGAAATCAGGGGAAAAAGGTGGCGACAAGCCCGGCGGGAAAAAGGGTGGCGACAAGCCCGGTGAGAAGAAGGGTGGCGAAAAACCCGGTGGGAAAAAGGGTGGCGACAAGCCCGGCGGGGAAAAGGGCGGCGACAAGCCTGGCGGGGAAAAGGGTGGCGGGAAGAAGGGTGGCGACAAGCCCGGTGGAAAGGGCAAGTCCGGCGAGGGCACCGCAGGTCCTAAAGGGAAGAAACAGGGGAAGGGAGCAGAGAGCGCGAAGACCGGCGGCGGAGGCAAGCGCCCGGGTGCTGCCAGGGGCGGCGGGAAAGACAAAAATGGGGGCCGGGGCGAAGGCGGTGAAGCCGGTGCGGATGCCGCGGAAGAAGCGAATCTCGATTACTCGAAAAAGGCCGCCGATCTGGTGTTGAAGCGGTTGGAGGACGATCTTCGTCGCGGCGAAGTCGATCAGAAGCTCCTCGACCGCCTGGGTTGGACCAAAGAAGACATGCAACGTTTTGCCGATCGGCTTCGCCGTCAGTTGGACGATCCCGGCGACGACCGATCAGCCGGCGCCGTAGCCAGGCGCCGTCAGTTCGAGGAGATGCTCAAGAGTCTCGACCTCCAGTCAACCCAAAGCCGCCGCAACGCCAAGACAGCCGGGCGACGGCCGAGCGAAGGAATCGACGTGCCGGATCTGCCGGTTCCGGCCGAGTATCGAGAGGCGTACGAGGCGTTCACAAAGAGTCTTTCCAAGCGGAATCGCGGCGCGCGGGACTGAATCTCAGCGGGATCCGATCTTTTGCGCCGAATGCATCGTGTCACCCAAGAGAGAAAGGGCCATTCAGTAATGCACGTTTCGATCACTTACTGTATTGAGTGAAACTTTGACCCGCAAGCCGTCAGTTTGGCGGACGCGATCAAAGCAAAGACCGGAGTGGAAGCGGAGTTGATCAAGGGGGGCGGCGGCATCTTCGACGTCGTCGTCGATGGGAAGCTCCTCTTCTCGAAACAGAAGGTCGGCCGGTTCCCGACGAACGAAGAGATCCTGTCGCAGTTGACGACCGACTAAACAACGCCCAGCCGGGCAACTCCTACGGTCACTAGAAACCCGGCCTTTTGGCCTTCGACGGGCCGAACTTGCCGGGCTTCCGCCCGGAGACTTTAAGCGTTTCGAGACACAGCGCAATTCGCTCGGGCAGTTTCTGTCGTGAGTCGTAGCCCTGTGGAATCACAAACAGAACCACCACCCAAGTCGTCTCGAGCTTGTACTGGTAAATCAAGACGTCCGTCGGCGCCCCGTTGATTTGTTGCTGGGGCTTGAGGGTGAGGAGATTGAAGAGTTTCTCTTCGACGTAACCATCGGTGGGCGGGTAACGTTTCTCTTCCCATTGGTCGGGGTCGGGAAACGGAACCTTGAGTGCGTCGGTGAGCAACGTCACCACATCCGTGTGGAAGTTCATCGCGGTCTTGGCTAAGTCGGGATCTTGAAACCTTTCGCGGTTACTGAGCACGTACATGTAGGCCGGCGCCTGCTTCGCCTGCTCGCCGACGACCACTTCCAGCGTCGTCTGCCAGGCCCCCTCCAGCCCGGGCAGAATGACGCGGAGATAACGCGGTTGTCGGGGATCTCTTTCGGGCGGGACGGGGACCAGCTTGCCCTCCTCCTTCGACTCTTTGTCCAGCTCTGGTTGCGGGGCGGGAATCAGTTTGAATTGCTTGGGAACCCGCAGTTTGATCGCCCCTCCCGCCCCTTGCCACTCGCGAGACAGATGATGGTCGAGCTTCTCGAGATACGCCCAGAAGTCGACGGTCCTCTGCAGTCCGCGTTTGTAGGGCTTGGCGCCGCATCCGGCCACCAGGCAGCAAACACAGCCGGAAAGCAGCACCATCCCAACCCTGCCCCTCGCGATCTGCCGAAATGTGAATCCTTGCCAGAACATTGTCACAAAACTTTCAATTTTCTGTACGGCGCCGCTTCAATTCCTTCACACGATTGTCGGGCGGTTGCACCGGGCAGTCAATCGCAACAGCCACGAAGGAACCCGGTTCCTTAGAAAGGACGCGGTAATTCAGGTCATCTGGACTATTTTTCGGCAGTTGGCG
>CAZGYE010000213.1:0-10371 GCA_964530165.1 uncultured Planctomycetaceae bacterium | reverse complement strand
TCGACCAGCGAGCGGCTGAGCCGATCCACTTTGTAGACCAAAACCAGATCCACCTTACCGGCTTCAATGTCCTGCATGAGCCTTTTAATCGCCGGACGCTCCATGTCGGCGCCGCTGTAGCCGCCATCGTCGTAACGCTCGGGCAGGCAGATCCAACCTTCTTGCGCTTGGCTCTGGATGTAGGCCTCGCCGGCCTGCCGCTGCACGTCCACAGGTTGGTGATCTCGGCATCCAGCCCCTCGCTGGTGCTCTTGCGGGTGTAGATCTCGCAGCGGTGTCGTAGGCCAGCGAGTTTTGCGCCACGAGAAATTCGCGGTACATCATGGTGCGAATTCATGTTATCGCATTCTCCAGAGACTCTTGGTGAAACATCTTGTAGCACACGATGTCAGCCGATAAGCCGCCACGAATCCCGCTTCCCAAGCAGTGGAAGCAGCAGACCCGTCTGGCAATACTCCATGTGATCTCTCTGGCTCAATTTGCCACGGCCTACACCCGCAGTGGGGCTGCCAACAGCATCAACTCCCGCATCAGGCTCAAGGCCGAACTCGATCGCGCAAACCAGGAAATCGCTCGACTGCGCGAAGAAAACCGCATCAAAGGCGCCCGCATGGTTCGCATCGATCCGCACCGTCGACCATACGACCCGCCGACAGAGCGAATGGCCATTCTGCTGGTGGCTGGCGCTCGTCATCGATCACGTCTCGCGACGGGCGATGGGATTTGCCCTCTTCAGGAAGGAGCCGAACGCCGTGGAAGTGCGGTCCTTTCTCGGCCGAACGATCCGGAAAGCGGGAACGGCACCACGTCACCTGATCAGCGACAAAGGCAGGCAGTTTTGGCCCTGTCCGCAGTACAAGGCCTGGTGCCGACGACGAGGCATCAAGCCTCGCTTCGGTGCCGTGGGCCACAAAGGCAGCATCGCCCTTGTGGAACGACTGATTCTGACAACGAAGCAAATCCTCGGAGAACTGCCTTTGGTCCCGCTTCGTCGCGAGTCGTTGCGTCAAGAGTTGGCTCTGATCTTCGAGTGGTACAACGAGCATCGCCCCCACATGGGGTTGGGAGGCAAGACTCCCAACGAGGTCTACCAGGATCGTTACCCAGCCAACCGACGACCGCGGACCGAACCCCGTCCAGGCTGGCCGCGTGGTTCGCCGTGTGCGAAGCCGTGGGCATTGGTGGCCGGCAAGCCGGGCAGCCGATTCACACTCCAGGACTTCGGAAGCGAGATTTGCGGAGGATTCGTTGTCATGATGGCGTTCCAAGGTGTTCGCAGCAAGACCCTTGGATTACGCTCTAACAAGAACGCCTGCAACGAGTTTGGGAAGAATTGCTGCGGCGCAAAAAATGCTGGACCAACACACTTCAACACTGTCTCGATCGAGGCGGCCACTTGTCGGCCGAGGAACTCGTATCCTTTGCCGTTGAAGTGAACGTCGTTGCGGTTCTGCAGTTCCGCGAGATGCGGCGTGACTGCAGCGAACAGGTCGTCGATGGCGACTCCGTGTTTTTTCATCAACTCGGCTGCAGCCTCGTTCCGTTTGACGATCGAAGCGGCAGTTTGCTTTTTCGACGGCATGTTGGGAATGGGCGTCGTGCTGGCCCAGATGAGTTTTGCGTCGGTTGGCTTCATGGTTGCTACGAGCTGTTCCAACCGTTGGGTATAATCAGGAAGTGGCGTATTGCGATCGTGGATGCCGAAGTTGAAGTGGATCACGTCCCACTTCCCGTCGCCCAACCAAACATCAATCTTCCGCACACCCAGAGACGTGGGGCCGCAGTTGGCCGGGGCGCGATGGACGTTGGCTTTGCCTGCAAGCGCTCTGCGCACGGCCTGGGTGTAGCCGCGTGAAACAGAGTCGCCGATCAGCAGCACGCGCGGCAGTTTCGGATCGTCCTGGACGAAGTCCCACGCATTGGACTTCCCTGCGACCTTCTGGCGCTTGTGGATGGGCAGGTAGAAGCCGCCAAGATTCTCCTGCAACGTTCGCTCCCAGGCCTGCTGATCCGGCGGCAGTTTGGCGACCCACGCTTGATACTTTGCTTCGATAGCTGCGTCTTCAGCGGCCTTCTCCGCGGCCGCCACCTTCGCATCAACCGGTTCACTCCCCGGCTTGCTCCGGGAACGTTTCGCTGTCTTCAGCTCTCGCAACACCGACTCCGTCGCCATCTGTGCCAACATCTCGTAAGCCGGTGCGGTCCAGTGGAACCGGTCGCCCCGGGCGAGTTCGAGCGTGTCTACGAGCAGCGAGTAGAAGTCGTTCACCGGCACATTCATCTCCGCCATCACCTTGGCGGCCATTCGGTTGTGCTCGACGATGATCGGGTTGATCTCCGGTTCGAGTTTGCTCGGCTTGCCCTCCACCGTCACCGGCGTGCTGCTGGCCCAGATGATTGCCGCGTTCGGAGACTTCTGCCTGATGACTTCGACGTAGGCCCTGGTCAGCGGCTCGAAGGTGCCGGGCTTGATGCGGCCTTCCGGCCAGCCGTGGAGCCCCATGTTGCAATGCACCACATCATACGGCCCGTGCTCCAGCACCTGGGCCAACAGCTTGTTGAGATGCTCTGATTGATGATACGGATTTACCCAGGCATCGACAGACGCCTTGCCTTCAAGTGCCTTGACCACGTGGTTTCGATAGCCGTTGAGGATTGAATCGCCGATGAGCAAAACCCGTGGGCGATGCGGATCGGTGATCTTCGCTTTGTCGAGCCGCCACCCTTGACCGTCGGCATGCCGCCGCGTGTCGGTTCCTTTGGCGGCGGAGAGCTTGGGCGCGTCGGCAGCGTTTGATTCAACCGCACAGACAAGAATGGCGCAGAGGATGAGGGCAATGAGGTTCTTCATGGATTGTCGTTCTTTCATTGGTCGCCTCTGGTTGGCTCGATGTAATCCACGTGTACTTCCAACTTCTCTAGAGAGACAAGTCGCGACGAGTCGTCGGCAGGACCGGCAGAGCGGCGTATTTCGACTCGGTTCTTGCCGATCAGGCAAGACTTCGGATCGACGGCGTAGTCCAGTCGCAACAGCTTCTGACGCGGGTTCGGCCGGTATCGGCTGTGGCGTCCGCCGGATGCCGGGGTGGGCCTCGGGGCGAAGATCTGCGGGTCGCTCCATTCGGGATCCCGGGTGGCAAGGTCGAGTTTCGTGCCGTTGAGGTGGAATTCAAACTGGTCGCCGGCCGACGCGCCGAAAAGGACCGCGCGCAGCGCGACCTTCGACACCGTGGCGGCCTCCTCTCGAAGCCGGTCGGCGATGCGAACCATTACTGTGGCGGCTTGCCCGTCGCCCGGCAACGTCTTCGGCAGAGGCGAATCGCCATTGTGGTTGAAATAGCCTTCCGCCCAGGGGTAGCCGCCACGTCGCTCGACGACGAACGTCTTGTCCTTGCCGCCGAGCGTTGCCGGGCTGCCCACCTCGCGATAGGCTTCCAGCTCCGAAGACGGCGCGATCTCCCCGCCCATCTCCTTGCTCCACGCAGTTTCGGCGTTCGCCCAATTGAACGTTGCCACGCTGTCGGCGCCTTGCTGCCACCAGTTGGCGAAGGTGCCGCGAAAAACCGCGATCGGCGGGCAGCGGTAACCGTCGGGCGCGTGATGGTCGTCGAGACACGGCTGCAGCTTGATGTGGCGGCCCCTGGTGATTCGACGGTACGCCTCGAGGTCGACTTCGATCGACCGGCTGCCAATCATGAAGATGTCGAGAAGGTTCTGGCGTGCCCAAGTTTCGACGTCAAAACCGTCGACGCGACAGCCCTCCAAGCTGCGGGGCACCCTGGCAGCCAGCAGGATCGGCCGACTTCGCTTTCGGGCCACTTCCAGCGTCATCTCGCGAACCATGCGGACGAACCGCGTGACGTGATCTCGCATTTCCCATTGGCGACCCGGCGGCAGGCAGGGCACATGTCGGGCGAAGTCGAGTTGGAAACCATCAAACGGGTAGGTCTCGGCCAGGTGCCGCAGCAAGCTCACCTTGTCGCGTTTCACCGCATCGACCGCCAGGTTCCACAGCCCGTGCGGCCACCAGGTCTTCAGGACCCAATCGGGGTGGGCCTGCTTCAGCGGATGCGGCGTCTTGGTCCAGCCGCGTTCGTCGTGGCGTGCCTTCAGGTCCACTTCGCTGATGCGATGGTTCCAGAAGACCTCCAAACGTCGCTTCCGCGTTTCGGCAACCAACCGGGCGACGATATCGGTCTTCTCGTCGGGCCAACGGTAGATGATCGAACCGGGCGGCGTCGGATAGTAGTCTTTCAGGAGTGGCCCAATGTCCCACCAGATCGAGTCAATCTGCACACCCGACGCATCGATCCAACGGAAGCGGTACTCAAGCCAGCGGTCCCAATCCTTGCCCAACGCGTTGTAGGCGTCGTACTGCACGCTGATCCGTCGGCGACGGTTGACCGCCTTACAATGTTCATCTGAGAGCTCAATGGCAGCCTTTTCTTCCGCCGCATGCAGCCGACCCGCGAAAGACGCGGCGGCAATCCCAGCGACGGGTATCTGCTTGAGAAACGATCGACGCGACCCGGTGTGGGTTTGGCTCCGGCTCCTCATAGTGCTCCCGAATCTGAAAGTTGTCGATGGCGAAGCAACATGTTGCACATCCAGACGAATGTTACCGCGCCTCGCGTCACCGTTCCAGGAACCGATTTCTTCCCGCCACCAGCGCCTCGACCTTACGGTCGGCGACCGATCGCTTGAGCATCCAGAAACCGCAGTCGGGATGAACTCACCTGACCCGCCCGGCACCCAGAGTCCTGACCGCCGTTTCGATGCGTGAGGCGACCTCGTCGGCCATCTCGACATGGTTGACCTTGATGTCGATCACGCCGATACCGAGCGCGGTGTGGTCGCCCACTTCTCTCAGGGCTTCGAGATCGGATGCGGGGCGGTGTGCCGTTTCAAGAATCAGGTGGTCGGTGTGCAGGCCATTGAGGAAGTCGACCAATGCTTTCCATTCCCCGGTCTGAATGGTTTTGCCCGCCGACGGCGGGCAAAACCTTCAAGCCGGGCCCAAACCAAGACGAAATAAGAAAGGAACCCATCCGTCCGAGCCGCTCGCCACGCTCGGACGAGACGATCCCACCAACACAGCGCTCCGTTTTCCGCCCGCCCGGCGCCACGGTTGCAGCAGGTGGGCCGCCACGCCCTGGCCCGCGCCGTGATTCGAGGCCGCGAGCAACTCGTGCTGCTGCGGCCGCTGACCTCGAAACGGCAATGGCCAAGTTCGACCCGGTGTGGGATTCCTTGACCAGCCGCGAGCAAATCTGCGTCCTGAACCTGTTGATCCAACGCATCGACTTCGACGGCGAACAGGGAGACGTCGCCGTCACGTTCCACCCGCACGAAGTTACGGCAGCCCACGCTGCCATTTTCCTGCGAGGAGAGTGTTGCTTAACCCAGGCCCGGTTTTGTGCCAAATCCGTTGAAACAATTCACATGACGTTGCGAAAACTCAAGTCCGTCGTCGGATCATGTCCTTGAAGCTATCACAGACAATCACCGGACGACAGGCGGCTGAAGCAAGAAAAGACGCATCTCGGGAGAACACGACATGGCCCAGCACAGAATTCTGTCAATCGTTGTTGTCGCGGCTCTGATCGGCATGTGCATGCCGCGAGTCACCGACGCGCAAGGCCTTGCGTATGTCAAAGCAAATTACACCAAGTACGAATACCGCATTCTCATGCGCGACGGCAAGCGGCTTTTCACGGCGGTTTACGTGCCGAAAGACGACTCGCAGTCTTATCCGATTCTGTTGAAGCGAACGCCGTACAGCGTGAAACCGTACGGAGTAGACCAGTATCCCACAAACCTGGGACCGTCGCCGCTGTTCGGCAAGGAGGGTTACATTTTCGTCTACCAGGACGTGCGCGGACGGTGGATGTCCGAGGGTGAATTCGTCCACATGCGACCGCACCGGACAACGAAAAACGGCAAGCGCGATATCGACGAGAGCACAGACACGTGGGACACGGTCGACTGGCTGGTCAAGAATGTGCGCGGCAACAACGGCCGAGTCGGCATCGCGGGCATTTCGTATCCCGGCTTCTACACAGCGGCAGGAATCATCGATTCGCATCCGGCGATCAAAGCGGCTTCGCCCCAGGCGCCGGTCAACGATTGGTTCGCCGGCGATGACTGGCACCACAACGGAGCGTTCTTTCTGGCTCACATGTTCAATTGGATGTCGCGCAGCGGGCGTGATCGTCCCGCACCGACGAAGAAATTCCGCTTCACATTCGACTACGAAACTCCCGACGGTTTTGAGTTCTTTCGCCGCATCAAGACTCTGCAGGAGATTGACCCCAAGTACCTGAAAGGCAAAGTCCCGTTCTGGAAAGAGACGATGCGGCACGGAACCTACGATGACTTTTGGAAGTCCCGCAACATCCGTCCGCACTTGAAGAACATCAAGCCGGCGGTGATGACCGTCGGCGGCTGGTTCGACGCGGAAAACCTGTTTGGGGCGTTGGAAACTTACAAGTCCATCGAACAGAACAATCCACAGACGTTCAACATGCTCGTAATGGGGCCGTGGCGGCACGGTGGCTGGGCGCGCGGCGACGGGGCGTCGTTCGGCGACATCCCGTTCCACTCAAAGACCTCGAAGTTCTATCGCGAGAAAATCGCCAGTTGAGAGATAAGATGGTCGTCGTCTCGCGATTTCTGAGTGGCCTGTTCGACGAACAAGTCGCCGAATCCTTCGACGGCTCGCGGAACCAACTGCGGAAATTCCACGATCCCTGGCATCGTCTGACCCTCCGTGATCGTTGTGCGCCATCCAAAATCATGGGAATGAACCACAAAAACACATATCACTGCAAGGTCGCCTGAGATTTTGCAAACCTTCAGTTCTTTCCTTTTTGCGAGAGCCACTCGAGCAGAACACGACCGACTTTCGCCAGGCTGGCGCCCGAGCAACTGCGGGGAACGTCCCGCGTCGTGTGCCAGTGTGGGTAGTCGAAGTCGATGATGTCGCACGTCGGGATCCCGGCGATCTTGTTCAACGGGACGTGATCGTCTTCGACGTCGTACTTTGGCTTCGGACTGTTGTGGAATTCCCGGATCCCCAGCTTCCGCGCGGTGGCCCAAATGCTCTCGGTCACCTGCGGCGCGTCATGGAGACTCTTTTTCTCCATGTAGAGGTTCAGATTCCTGTCGCCGATCATGTCGACCAGCACACCGAATACATAGCGGTGCTCGGGCGGACGGTCTCGGTAATCCTTCGCAAAGTGCTCCGATCCGAGAAAGTACTTCCCGCGTTGGCCGTAGATCAGCTCTTCAGCGTCGAAGAACACGAAGTCGACGCCGTAGCCGTCTGCCGGCTCGAGCGCCTGCATGTGATGGGCCAGTTCCATGAACAGCGCCACTCCGCTGGCCCCGTCGTTGGCGCCGAGGAACGTCCCACGCGGTTGGAACAGATCGCGGTCGGGATACGGACGCGTATCGTAATGACACGCCAAGAGCACTCGCTGCTTTGCGTCCGGATGCCAGGAGACAATCAGGTTGTTCATTCTCACGGGTTTGCCGGTCATCGGATGCAGGGCTTCAAACGACTGGAAACGGACCCGGGCTTTCAGACGGCTGAAATGTTTGGCGAGCAGCCGTTGCTGCTCGGTCATCCCCGCGGTCCCGCTGACGCGGGGGCCGATCCTGCAAATCTGGACCAAATAACCGTACGCCCGTTTGGGGTCCAAGTTGAAGGAAGTCCCCGGCTCCGCCGCGGCCGGCTCTACCTTCCAGAGGATCGCACACGCTGCAAACAGGAACAGCATGAAGGAAAGGGCAACCGGTTGCCGGCTCAGAGCATCCCACAAGAGACACAGCGAGTGGCCGGCGGGCGCCGCCCGCAGAGTGGTCGCCGCCTGTTCCGACAACCGGAGGGTTGACACCCCCCGCTCGCCCATCTTGTCAGAGACGCGTCGTGTCGTGCAGTTGTTTTGCCCGTTCAAGCAATCGCTCCAGCTCTTCCTGTACGGTCAACTCCCCGCGGCGTCGAGACGGTCGCGGAGTGCATCGTTCTCGGCTCTGATGGCGGTCGGCAATCGGTCGCCGAACTGCTTGAAGTACGCGGTCCGTTCTTCGACCTCCGCCTGCCACGCTTTGGTGTCGACCGAGAGCAACGTCTGCATGGCCGTTGCGTCGACGTCGAGACCGGTCAGGTCAATGGCCGTGGCGCTCGGTAGATAGCCGATCGGTGATTCAACCGCCTCGCCTTGGCCCCTTGACCGCGCAGCGATCCACTGCAGCACTCGCATGTTCGCCCCAAAACCGGGCCAAAGCCAACCGCCGTCGGCGTCTTTGCGGAACCAGTTGACGTGGAAGACAGCGGGCATCTTCTCGCCGCCCTTCTGACCAACGTCGAGCCAGTGCTGCCAGTAGTCGGCCATGTGGTACCCACAGAACGGAAGCATGGCCATCGGATCGTGCCGCAGTTCTCCCAGCCTCCCGGCGGCGGCGGCGGTCTTTTCGCTGCTCATGGTCGCGCCAATATAAGTGCCGTGCTGCCAGTTGAAGGCCTGGTAGACCAGCGGTGCCGTGGTCGTTCGGCGTCCACCGAAGATGATTGCACTGATGGGCACTCCGTGGGGACTCTCCCATTCGGGTGACATGCAAGGGCATTGACCGGCCGGCGCGGTGAAGCGGCTGTTGGGGTGGGCCGCCGGTGTCGGGGAGGCGGGCGTCCAGGGATTGCCCTTCCAATCGGTGGCTTCCGCCGGCGGGTCGCCGTCCATCCCTTCCCACCAGACGGTCTTGTCGGGACACAGCGCGACATTGGTGAACAGCGAGTTGGCTCGAACGCTCCTTAGCGCGTTCGGATTGGTTTTCATGCTCGTGCCCGGCGCGACGCCGAAGAAACCGTATTCCGGGTTGATGGCAACCAACCGGCCATCCGGTCCGAACTTCAGCCAAGCGATGTCGTCGCCGACGGTCTCGATTTTCCAGCCGGCTTCGAGGTCCTGCTTCGGGGGAACCAACATCGCCAGGTTCGTCTTCCCGCACGCCGATGGGAACGCTCCACAGATGTACGTCTTGTTGCCGTGGGGATCGGTGACGCCGAGGGTGAGCATGTGCTCGGCCAGCCAGCCTTCCTTGCCGGCCAGAACGCTCGCCAGCCGCAGCGCGAAACACTTCTTGCCCAATAACGCGTTCCCGCCGTAGTTGGAGCTGAAGCTCACGATCAGGTTTTCTTCCGGGAAGTGGCTGATGTAGCGGTCGGCGGGGTCGAGTTTGCCGGTGCTGTGCAAGCCCTTGACGAATTCTCCCTTCTCGCCAAGCTCGTCCAGCGCGATGCGGCCCATGCGGGTCATGATCCGCATGTTCGCCACGACGTAGGGGCTGTCGGTGATTTCGACGCCCCCCTTCGCCATGGGGCTCTTCGGCGGCCCCATGAGATAGGGAATCACGTACATCACCCGGCCCTGCATGCAGCCCTCCAACAGCGGGTCGAGAATGCCGTGCATCTCGGCAGGACTCTTCCAGTTGTTGGTCGGCCCGGCATCGGCCTCGTCGGGACTGCAGATGAACGTTCGATCCTCCACACGGGCCACGTCGTTCACGTTACTCCTGGCATAGAACGAATTGGGATGCCTCTGATCATCCAGGGGGATGAGCGTTCCGTCAGCGACCATCATGGCATGGAGACGATTGATTTCTTCCTCGGAACCGTCGCACCAGTGCACAGAATCGGGCTTGGTGAGCTGGGCCACCTCGTCGACCCAGTCTTGAAGCGCTTGATTGGCCATGTTGTTGCCTCCTCCCTTGGATGGATGCGGTCCGAGCGGTGTGCCTCCCCCGCTGGCGACAGTGAATCTACACGAACGGGCGCGCATTTTGCAAGAGCCAGTCCGGATGATTCATACGTTGTCGTCGTGGCACCCAAGCCGACAACTTGTTGTCGCGTTCCAGGGCTTTCACGGCACATCCAGCGACGACAAGTCGTCGGTTTGGGTTTCTACGAATAATGCGCGCTAGGGCAGAATGCGAGTGCGCGCATCCCCAAGCGCTTCTTCGTCGCGCAGCCGGATGGAAGCCGGCCGGTGATTGGCGTCCCGGAACAGGAGCATCGACTGATAGCCTTCCTTTACGATGTCCATGTGCTGCCTCAGGAACGACGAGACACCCTTTGTGTTGAGTTTTCCGTGAAAGACCGGAGACGTCAGATACCAAATGCGTCTATTGTGCGCAAAGATGTTTTCCAGCTCTTCGACCGTCGAGACCATGGTGGTCCCACTCAGTCGGTGCAGCGTCGCGGTGCGAACATCGTCCAGGGCCGGCTGAAGCTGCATGCGGCTCTCGATCCAGTAGTTGACCGCTAAGGGTGATTGGGTCGTGGGGCAGGCTTTCCAGCCTGCCGATTGGCAG
>CAZGYE010000212.1:0-10376 GCA_964530165.1 uncultured Planctomycetaceae bacterium | reverse complement strand
TCGTTCTCGCCGTCGTAGAACCCTTCTGAATCGAGACAAATCACCTCGCCCCGATTGTTGACAAACCACAGCCGATCACCGTCGGCACAGGGTGAATCGCAAATTCCCTGCAGCGGCCAGTCGTGGGCGGCTCCTGAGGGCAGCTTGTCGCTGGTGTGCTGCCATAGAAACTTGCCCGTCTTCTCCTCGAAGCAGAGCAGGCACCCTTTGTCGTCCCGTGCCGAGTAGCGCTTGAGATAACCGCCGCCGTTGTTCGTGCCCACGTAAATCTTGCCGTTGGCAACGACCGGACTCCCGTACGTCTGCGAGCCGAGCTTGGTCTTCCACTTGATGTTCTTGCCGCCGTCGACGTCCCACTCGTACGGAATGTTCTGGCCGGCAGGCGTGTTGTTGCGGCCGCTCCAGCCGCCCCATTGCGGCCAGTCGTGTTTGCCCACCTTCAGCTTAGCAATCTCGGCCAGGGCCACCGCGGTGGCGTCGCACGGTTTCGACTCGTCGGCCGGGACGCTTTGTGTCGCGTTGCCCGTTTGCGCAGTCCGTTCCACACAGGCAAACATCGTGGCCGCCACAATGGCAACAGCCGGCAGGCACAGCCAGCGCGTCGGCTTGGCAGTTAACATCATCGCTCTCTCACCTCGGATGCCGCGGGACAGGCTCGCCAGGCCGCCGGTCTTCGACCGGCAGACCAGAAGCCCGGCTTTCCCGAGAAGCCGGGCTTCGTGTGCATGTCAATTCCGCTTTGGTGAAGCACTACTCTTGCTTGGTTTTGGTCTCGGCGTCGGGCACGGCGCTGGTTGAGCCACTATCGGGAAAGTCGACGCCGCCGCCTAGACTGGAACCGGATTCACCACCCAGGGTCGAACCGGCTTCGGGAGCGGTCGTCTCGACCGGTCCGGTTCCTTCCTCGCCGCCGTTTTCTCCGGCTGCGGTGCCCGGTGTGGTTGTTCCGGCGCCGGGGCCGGCACTACTGTTCTGCTCGGCACATCCCGTCGTCCAGAGGACCATGCTCAAGACGGCCAGCAAAGCAGTGGATTTTGTGAACTTCCGAATGAGATTCATCAGCAGATCTCTCCCTTTTCAACGCGGTGATTGTGGAAATGGTTTCTCCGAAGCGGGATGGACGACAAAAGGTGTGGCATTCGCCCAGTCGTCGCCGACACTCGGATTGGTGGGCCTCGATGACTTCTACTTTCTATAAATTAAGGCCCGATCGGGGTAATTGCAACTGTAGACTGCGTTTTTGCGGTTCTGAACAACACTGAACAAAAGCGTTGGCTGCCCCGTCGAACTCCAACGGAGAATACCGCCGCCCCGCCGTCACTCAGCCGGTTCTTGAGGCTGCCGACCATCTCCGGCGCGATGTTGCGCCAGCAGTGCTCCCAGTTCGGTCATGTCGGCGAGATGACCGTCGGGACGGACCATGTCGTACAACGTTTCGACCATTCGCGCGGCCACCTCTGCCAAATGCGTCTCCAGCACGACCTGAAATTGACGGATCGTCTCGCGCTTGCGGTTCATCTCGGTCGCCGCGTCGACGACCCCTTGTCGCGTCAACGGTCCGCCCGTGCCGAAGCTGCTGTAGAGCTCGTCCCAGTCCGCTTCGGTCCAGTCGAGGAACAGTGCGGGCAGCTCTGCGGAAACTTCGGTTACCACGGGGTTTGTGCTCCGGTCGAACGCCCGTTGACGCTGCCGGTCAACCGCGACGAGTGCGGGCGCGCAGGACGCCGGACACTCGCTGAATCGTGTCCCCTCGGCCGCGAAAAGCCGCTCCGGATCCGTCTCCAGCGCTGCCGCGATCTTGTACTTCGTGAAAGCTTGAGGTCGACGCGTCTTGCCCCCTTCGAGGTGGCAAAGTGTCGTGCGCGACAGTTTGGCTCGGCGGGCAAGTTCGCCGACGTTCCATCCCTTACGCAGACGCGCAGCACGAAGCCGTGCCGCCGGCTGCCGAACCACAACGCCCCCCGACTCGGATGATTCGTGTTCGCTTCGCATGGTTCCGTCTCTCCACCGGCGGCCGAATACTGAACAATTTCTGAACAAAAGTGACTTTTGTACTTGAAAAGTATCCGCACGTATATTATACTGGACGTATTGATATGTCAAACACATTTTTGGGAAAACTGAACGGAATCACAGCGAGAGGCGTCACAGGTTCCGAGCCAGGACTCGGCAGGCAAGGCAGCCGAACCGGCGACAGGGAGGTCGCCCCGGGGGGACAGCCAGGACGGCCAGTGAAGGTGACAGGGAGGTCACATTCCCCCGCGGGATCGACTGAATTTCAACGTGTGGCAGGAGGACACCACGATGGTGCGGGAAGCACGATTCTCAAAAGATGATGCCGGCGGGTTCGACATTCCGGACGCGCGCGACAGCTTTGACGATGTCGACGACGCGATTCTCGACGGTTTCTCATCGTCGACGGTCAACAAATCGAGGAAGCGCCGCAAGTTGCGCCGCGGGAAAACGGAAACGGCTCCACCGGGCGAGCGGACCGACCAAAGCCCTCCCGCCGCAGCCGACTGGCCCAGAGTTCGTCACGAGCAGCCCCCACCTGCTCGGGAATGATAACCGATGGGGCACCCAAACCGACAACTCGTTGTCGGGAGCCGCTGCACTGATGTGGCACCCAAACCGACAACTCGTTGTCGGGATCCGCTCAAGCCACGGCACCTCAGCCGACGACAAGTCGTCGGTTTGGGTTTCTATGAATGATCCGGCTCCAGGAAGGAGCAGAAATGAAAACCGTAGAGCTACGCAAGCAGATTTCCATTTTCGTTCCGCTGTCGGATTGGCGGGCGATTCGCAAAGAGGCGGCCCGGCTGCGGATCCCGATGACCGAGCTGTGCCGGCGGTGGATGAAGACCGATCTGACGCGACTGCGACGCGCAGAACCCGGCGACGAATACTTATTTGAATCGGAGGCATGAAAGACTCATGAACGCGACATCAAGCCGACCCCCCTATCCGAGCGACGTGACCGACAAGCAGTGGGATTCGATCTCGGTCGTCATCCCGCCGGAAGAAGATCGCGGCCGACACCGCAACACCCAGATGCGCGAGGTAATCGACGGCATCAACTACCGCTGGCGGACCGGCTGCGTATGGCGGATGCTCCCGCACGACTTCCCACCCTGGGCCACCATCTACACGTATTTCCGCCGCTGGCAGCACGACGGCACGCTCAAAGAAATCCGCGACGTGCTGCTACGCCCGTCGCCGCGCTCATCGAGAAATGGTTGGAAAAACGAGACCGCACCGATCGAGAGAACTGCACCGGTTGGGCCAGACGAAGAGGACTCCAGAACTCCGGCCGTGAAGTGAGTCTTCAGGCGCGCTCCACGGAATTAGCGAGAAACTCCATGACAGCCCTGAACGAATGTGCGAAGATTCACGGCGACTCAAGAGTGCGTTGTCTGACACGGTATCTGGCCCGGTGCGAGTTGTGGAGAAAACGAGATGGTAAGGCTGAAGGATCCCAAATGGGTGGCTGCCGGAAAGAAAGCTGCTATCACCCGAAAGCGGCGAGCTGCGTTTCGTAAGGCGCGGTACGCAGCTAAATGGTCGACTACAATGACTAAGTGGTTGATCACGAGAAGCAGCATTGGCACAAAATGGGAGCTTGTTCAATTCGTTGGGCCGGATGGGAAAGAATCGCGGGGAATTGTGGACATCCTCGCTATTCGGAAGAACCACCGAGAAACGGCGGATGGGCTCAAACGCGGTGACCTTTTCGAGATCATACTGATTCAGGTGAAAGGTGGCAGTGCGCCTTGGCCAACGCGCGACGACATTGAACGCCTTCGACGAGTAGCGCAACATCACAAACCTAAGTGCATCCTTCTTGCGGAATGGAAAAAAGGTGCCCCCCCAACGCTCTATCGATTGAAGAAGGTACTGAGAAAGGACTTTGATCCCAGGAAGGCATGGACAGAGATTGTCTATCTGGACGAAGTATTTCGCTGAGACTTCTCTACCTGACACTCACGACCGTGCCGCCGAACGCCACCGAAGAGCTCTGATCCGACCCAGCGCCGTCGTTGGGACCCAAGGCACTACACAGCCAGAGTGCTCACGGTTCCAGGACGATTTTTCCGGACAGGGTGCCTTTTTGACCGAGCGTGTTGTCTTCCTGGAGCTGGTGGGCGGCGGCGGCTTCGGCGAGTGGGAATTTCTTGCCGATGTGGGGACGCCACCCGCCGCTGTCGTAGAGGACGTTGAGTGTCCGGGCGCATTGTTGCTGTTCGTCCGGCGTGGCGTTGAACATGGCGAAACCCAATAGCCGCAGGTCCTTCACGTAGAACGGGCCGACCGGGAATTGCGGCCGGGCGTCTCGGCCGGCCATCAGGATGATGCGGCCGCGCGGGGCCATCAGCCCGACGGTGCGGTCCAGCGTCGGTTCGCGCAAGGTTTCGTACCAGACGTTGATGCCCCCGTGGGCCTCGGCGAATGCGCGGATCTCCTCGTCCATCCCGGGCGAGTGGTAGTCGACGACGAGATCGGCGCCCCAGCTCTCGCAGCGGGCTTTCTTCTCCGCGTTGCCGACGGTGGTGACGACCTTTGCGCCGATCGACTTGGCCAACTGCACCACAGCCGAGCCGACACCGCCAGCGCCCCCGTTGACGAACAAAACCTCGCCCTCCTTCAAGCCAGCGTGCAGGAACAATCCCAGATGGGCGGTGATTCCCACCAGCGCACCGGCGGCAGCCTCGGTGTCTGGCTCGCCGGCAGGCGTCGTGTAGAGCCATTTTTCGTCGACGGCGGCGTATTCAGAGAACGTTCCCTGCCGGCCGAACAGACCCTGGTTGCTGCCCCAAACCCGATCGCCCGGCTTGAATCGTTTCACGTCATTGCCGCACTGCTCGACGGTCCCGGCCAAGTCGCAGCCGATGACGTAGGGGAACTCCAACGGCAACGCCACAGTGCCGCTGCGGATGTACGTGTCGATGGGGTTGACGGCCACGGCGCCGACTTTCACCAGCACTTCGGTCGGACCCGGTTCGGGATCCGGTCGATCGGCATATTGAATGACGCCGGGTGATCCGGTCTCGTTAATCAAGGCGGCTTTCATGGATGGTTCCTTCAAAAGCGGTCAGCGGTCAGCCATCAGATTCTTCCAGCTGAGTGCTGATCGCTGAGTGCGATTCAACCCGGATGATTCATAGAAACCCAAACCGACGACTTGTCGTCGCTGAATGTGCCCTGAAACCAGTGGATCTCGACAACAAGTTGTCGGTTTGGGTATCGCCACGACAGCCTATGAATAATCCGGGTTCAACACAACAAGCCAATCAGGGTGCCAGTATCTCACGTGCGCAATCGCAGCCAGCAGTAGCAGGGCGACGGCACTGACAATTGCTCCCCAGTATACGCTCGCCGGCCGGTAGGTCCAGACAACAGTGTGCTGTTTCGGTGGCAGGTCGACGGCGCGGTACATGCCTTCGAAGAGAATCGCCTTGGCAGGCTGGCCGTCGACAGTCACCTTCCAGCCGGGATACATCAGGTCGGTCAGAATCAAGCGTCCCGCGGATGCCGAGTTGGTCTCGATGCCGACCCGGTTCGCCCTGTACTCGGTGATTTTCACGGTGTCTCCGGGTTTCGGACGGGCAAAGGCGGCACGCCCCCGCGTCGCCTGCAATCGATAGAGGAAGATTGACTCGCCGAGACGGTATCGACCCCACGCCGGATTGAGCAGCGCGTCGTGTCCCTGCCAGACCAAAGTTACCGGCCAGTCGTCCCGGTCAAGCTCTTGGAAGCTGAGGACGTGCGTCACGCCGGCGCGCTGCAGCCACGCAACTTGTTCCGGGGTGGCTTCCAATCCCCGGAATCTTTGAGATTCCGGGGATTTTGAGTCGGAGTTGGCCGGCGATTCTGGCATTTTCAAGGCCGGATCGTAATACGCCGCCGGTCCGATGCCGAGATAGGGCGGAGTGCAGGCGATTCCAGTCAGAGTCGGCAGGTTCGGACCTGGAGCAAACATCCGGGCGGGTGAATCGGCGGCGAGCAATCGGCGGCGAACTTCGCTGTCCTGCTGCGATGCGATCGGCGGATTATCAAGCATGTCGACATACTTGACAAGGCGGCTCACCAGCCAGAGATCGCCCGTCGTGAAGCCGAACACGACCGCCGTCAACAGCGCTCGCTTGAGGCCGGCCGAACGTTTGAAGAGTTCGCCGAACGCAAAGCCGGCCAACAACGCGACTGCCAGCGTGGTGACGATCCCGTATCGGCCCGGGCCGATGAAGAAGTTGAAACCGGGCAAGTGTTTGGTCAGCCCCAGCAGCCAGCCCGGCGTGTAAATGAGGGCCGCCACCGCCAGGATCGTCCACAGCCACAATCGACGGTTCATACCGGCCAATCCAAACCTGCGGGCCGTCAGAGCCAAGAGCATCAGTCCGGTTGGAATCAGACCGAAGTAGAGGTGAGCTTCGACTTTGTTGGTGGCCGAGGAACTCGATAGAAATCGCATGTTGGCCAGGGCCTTGTCGATGTCGATGTCGCGGGAATACCACAACCAGGGCGCTATCACTTGCGACCAGTACAGCGGAGGGATGTGTCCGTAACCGGGGTCGTGATCTGCTCCGACACTCGCCCGCTGGCTGTGCTGCTTCAGTTCCCAGGTGGGCAACAGTTGAACCGCGGAGACTGCGAAGCCAAGAAAAATCGAGATCGCGACGGCCGAAATGCACCTCGCGCGGAGCCGCTTCGTTTGACTGCTCAACTCGGCACCGGCAAACCAAAATCGCAGCGGGACGTACGCCGTCAATACAAGTTGTGTGATAAACGCCAGATTGTAGTGGCCGGCCAACATCTGTAGACCCAGAGAGACGCTCAGCAGTATCAAATACCGCCACCGCCGCGTCTGCAAAAACGACTCCACGCACCACAGCGCCAACGGGAAATAGGCGCCGCCGATGATCGCCCACTCCAGGCAGCTTCGCGGTGGAAACCAGCCATAGGTGTAAACCAATGCGGAGAACAGCCCGGCCGCCGATGTGAAACCGATCGAGCGCGTATACATCCACGTGAACACGAACGCCAGCACATAGTGCAGCAAATGGTTCACGTTGTAGGCCGTATTGACGTCAAGCGTGCGGTACAACAGCAGGTGCGACGGGTAAAAGGCCCCGGTTTGACTCTCGGCGATCAGCGGATAACCGTGTCCGGTCCGATTGTTCCACAAGGGGAATTCGCCGTCTTGCAGGCGTTCGGCGTAGAACATTTTTTGCGGCAGGTAGTACGTGTAGACGTCGCCCCCGATGAAACCGCCGCCCCGCCACAGCGGCCACCAGAACACCAGCGTCAAACCGACCGCCACCAGTCCGGCGAGAAAGAAGTCTCGAGTGCGGAGTGCGGCATGCGGAGCGCAGAATGAGGGAGGTGGAGTGCAAACTGAAATCGACAATCTGAAATCTGAATTCCACACTCCGAATTCCGAATTCCGCATTCGTGATCGGTGCTTCTCGATTCCCGTCCGCATCGCATCAACAATCCTCAATCAGCAAACTGAAATCGACAATCTGAAATCTGAATTCCGCATTCCGCATTCCGAATTCCACGATCAGCGAATTTTCACCGGTGCTGTCTGTCCTTTGGGAATCAGTGTCGAAGCACGTGAAACGGTTGACATCGTTCCGGGCCTTCCTGAAACAAAGGACCTCGTGGGGGCGGTATTCAAGTCATCACGTTGTTTTGTCATTTTGTAGTCGAAAACGTGACGAACTGCCACGAAGAGACTCGACCAGCAGCAGAACTTCGATATACTTCCACCAGAGCATGGACGGGTTGACAAACCGTTTGGCGGCGCATCTATTGCTGACGTATCCGGGAAAGAGAAGGGGAAGGACCTCCATGTCTCAACAGAAGCGACAGAAAAATATCCACGAGAAGCTCACGGAGCTCTCCACCAATTTCTGGTGGAGTTGGCAGCCGGAAGTCACCAGCATTTTTCGCGCAATTGATCCGGTGCGCTGGTCGCAGTTGGATCACAACCCGCTTCGGCTGCTCGAGGAATACCCGCCGGACAAACTGGAACGGCGGGCCCGCGAAGAGGTTCTGCATTCCCGAATTCACTGGGCTTATCGACGTTTGCTGGAGTACATGGAGACGACCGACACGTGGGGGTCGATGCACGCTGGGATTCTGGGCCAGCGTCCGGCGGCGTATTTCTCGGCGGAATTTGGGATCCACGAATCGCTGCCCGTTTACTCCGGCGGCCTGGGGGTCCTCTCCGGCGATCATCTGAAGAGCTCCTCCGATCTGGGCATCCCGTTGGTGGGCGTCGGTCTGTTGTACGACGAAGGGTATTTCTCGCAGCACATCGACGAGAACGGCTGGCAGCAGGAGTCCTATACGGAGATGAAGAAGGACCAGCTCCCGTTGCAGCCGGCCCTCTCGCCGGAGGGAGACCCGGTTGTCATTTCGGTCGACACCCGCAGCGGCAAGGTCTTCGCCAAAGTGTGGCGAGTCGACGTCGGGCGGGTTCCACTGTTTCTGCTCGACACCGACATTCCCGACAACAAGGACGAAGACCGTCATCTGACGGCCCGGCTGTACGGCGGGGACCAGCGGACGCGCATCCGGCAGGAGATCATGCTGGGCATCGGCGGAGTCCGCGCGCTGGAAGCGCTGGGGATTCTGCCGAGCGTCATCCATATGAACGAAGGGCATTCGGCTTTCGCCCCGCTGGAGATCATTCGCGGCCGCATGAAGCAGGACGGGCTGTCGTTCGACGACGCGCTGCGCGAAACGGCCGCCACGTGCGTGTTCACCACGCACACGCCGGTTCCCGCCGGTCACGACCGTTTTGAACCTGGTTTGGTGGACGAACACGTCGGACCGTTAGCCGACGAACTGGGCCTGAATGCGGAGGGGCTGATGGGGCTCGGCCGGGTCGATCCGCAGAATGTGCATGAAACATTCTGTATGACGGTGCTGGCCTTTAAGCTTTCTCGGCGGGCCAATGCGGTCTCCAGCCTTCACGCGGTCGTCAGCCGGCGGATGTGGGCCGGCCTGTGGCCGTGGCGCGGCGAAGAGGAGATCCCGGTCGGTCACATCACCAACGGCGTGCACGTGCCGACTTGGTTGGCGGCACAAATGCGGGTGCTCTACGACCGCGTCCTGCCGGCCAACTGGTATCTCAGAACCGGCGAACCGGAAGTCTGGGCCGACTTCGAGGAAGTCACGCCCGGCGAGTTGTGGGAGACGCACCAATCGCTGAAAAATCGGCTGATCGGCTACTCCCGCAACCGCATGACCAAACAAGCCCGCCGCCGCGGTGCATCGGACCAACAGATCGCTGAGTTCAACAAGTGGCTCGACCCGCGCGTGTTGACGATCGGTTTCGCCCGCCGATTCGCCCCCTACAAACGAGCCGATTTGATCCTTCGCGACCTGGAACTGTTGAGAGCGCTCGTCACCGACCAGCAGCGTCCCGTCCAGTTCGTTTTCGCCGGCAAAGCGCACCCGGCCGACGATCACGGCAAGGCGATCCTGCAGCGGGTTTTCAAGCTCGCCTATGAGGAGGGCTTTAAGGGGCGAGTCGCCGTATTGGAAGATTACGACATCAACCTCGCCCGGCATTTGGTGCAGGGAGTCGACGTTTGGCTGAACACTCCGCGGCGTCCATCGGAGGCGTCGGGAACCAGCGGGCAGAAGGTCGTGCTCAACGGCGGGCTGAACTGTTCGGTCCTGGACGGCTGGTGGGCCGAAGCCTACGACGGACAGAACGGGTTTGCCATCGGGACCGGCCGCACGCACGTCGATCAGAACGTCCAAGATGACCGGGACACACAGCATTTATTCGAGGTGCTCAGCAACGAAATCATCCCCCTGTATTACGATCGCGACGCCGACGACATGCCACTGAATTGGATCAAACGCATGAAACGCGCCGTGCGCACCTTGGGTTGGCGATTCAACGCCGACCGCATGGTGATGGATTACGTCAGTCACACGTACGTCCCGGCGGCGGGTGGACTGTCGTGTCATCTGACGGTCATGCCGTAGTTCAAGGAAAAAGGCAAAAGTAGATGGTAAGCTACAAGAAACGGCGGTATGCGCCCTGTCTCGTGGGGACCGTTGTCTTTTGCCTTTTGCCTTTTTCCTTAATTCTTCAGGCCCAGTCGCGGGGCTCTTTTCGCGACGCGCGGCTGCGGATGGTCAGAGACGACATCCAGCGAGAGGGCATCCGGAACCCACGGGTGCTGGCCGCCATGAAAGAGGTTCCCCGGCACGAGTTTGTGCGGCCGGGACTGCGGAAGCAGGCGTATTTCGACGGCGCGCTGGCCATCGGTTACAAGCAGACGATCTCGCCACCGTTCATCGTCGCCTACATGACCGAAACCATCGACCCGCAGCAGACCGACCGGGTGTTGGAG
>CAZGYE010000211.1:0-10406 GCA_964530165.1 uncultured Planctomycetaceae bacterium | reverse complement strand
GCCAACTGCCGAAAAATAGTCCAGATGACCTGAATTACCGCGTCCTTTCTAAGAACAAGGTTCGTTGGTATCGCGAGCAGATCGTCAATGGACAGCCGATCCATTTGGCTTTCCGCAAGGACAATATTTTGCTGGTGTCCTTCCCGCGAAAGGGAATCAACTTCCACGTCACCGTTCGTTCGGCAGATGAGATGGCCGAGGCACTGCTGATGATTCTGACCTATCCGGGTCCGCTCGGCCGCGATCCCCGGTAGGCAGCAGCTCACGAGAACAAACTTCGAATCGAAAACAGACGCCTCGCACAGCCGGGAGTGAGGTGAGCAATCCTACGACGTCGGAGGCAAATCGGGTGCTCTGCCAGCAGCATTCCACTACTCGCGTGCCGCAATGAACCGGCTGAGGATCAGGACGTTTGAGATGAACGTGCGGCAATCGATGATCCGTGTCGTCGGATCGCCAGCGCCTTGATATCGAAGCTCACCTTTTTCGACCCACGCGCCGCGGTCGTCCATTTTCCGGACGACCGCCTGCGCCTTGGCCGTCAGCGACGGCGTCAACCGCTCGATACGTTTTTTCCCGGTTTTGGTGGGTTTGAGCTTGGCCGGGTCGGTCTTCAACAGTCGCTGATACTGCTTCTCGAGCGACTCGACGCTCCAACTGACAATGAACGCGTAATGCGTCGGCATGTCGTCGCTGGAGTAGGTGAGCTCATATTTCTTGGTGAAGTAGAGCGGCTTGTTCGTCTTCAACTCGTAGAAGCGGGCCAGTCGGCCGTCGGGCAAGCGGGATTTCTTGAAGTAGGCGATGGCCCGGGGAATCGGCTCCAGATACTTCTTCTTGCCGGTCATCCGGTACAAGAACATCAACGTTTGGATCACACCCCGTGATTCGCCACCGGTGATCGCGGGCGGCTCGAACCGGCGGGCCCAAGCCGGGTGCATGTTGGCGTCGTATTGCTGGGCCCAGGCCGGTTGCGGCTCGGGCATCTGCGCCAGCAGGATGAAATCGCCCCCCTTCTCAGCCGCGGCCCGGTAGCCGTCCTCGCCGTATGTTTCCGCCGCTTGGAACATCGTAGTGATCATATCAGCAATCGTGTTGTCGTTGAAGGTGTAATAGCCGCGGTAATCCTTCTTCGGATACATGCGCGACCACGTTTCCGGATAGGCTGCCTTTTTGACCGGATACTTCTTCGGATCGGGAAACTCGCTGAACCGTTGCGGCCAGGCGCCGTTGGGATACTGGGCCTTCAACAGCGACTCCAAGGCGAGCTTGGCCGCCAGGTGAATCTGTTCGTCCTGGAAACGGAGCGTCTGATCGGCCCGCATCAGGAGCCGCAGCGCCGACTGCGTGGTGTCGTCGTCGAGCGTGGTCGTGTTTCGGCCTCCGGACGGGTTCTTGTCGATCCGGTAGGCGTATCGCATTCGCCGTTGGGGGTCGAACTCGATGCGGTAGTCCCAGCCCCCGGATCGCAACTGGCCGCTGAGGAGCGCGTGAGCCGTTTCCCGGGCGGCTTCGAGCAGATAATCGTCGCCGGTAAGCTCGTAGGCGTCCAGAAAAGCGCCGCCGACGGTGGGCGTTCCCGGCGGCTGGACCCATGCGGTCGTCTTACTTGCTTTCCCTTCCCCCTCGCGGCGGGCGAGGTCGTCGCTGTATCGCCACAAGTATCCGCCGCCGGCGGAGACTTTCGTGCGGAAGAACCCGACCGCCTTCCGCAGCGCCCCGGAGGCCTGCTGCCTGGTCAACCGATCGGAACCGGCCGGTGATGAGCACGGAACCAACAGTCCGGCAAACAGAATCGCGACAGTCAAGATGTTTTGCATGTTGGTCCCCAAATAACCGGCAGGCTGGAAAGCCTGCCCCACAACACTTCAAGAATGGAAATTGACAGACCACCAGTCTACCGCTGCGAGTGCCGAAAAATCAAAGTCGCTGTTCGAGGAGCCGGCGCTTTACTCAATCGCAATCTGCCACACACTGCCGGGGTAAAGCCCGTCGAGCCCTTTCGGGTCGAGTTTTTGCGGCTCGCCGACCTGTTTGTCGAGATAGAAGACTTTGACGATCGCAGCAGCGGGGTAGGTGTCCCACGCGTCCGGGGCCAGCGGCACGTGGGTCGAGCCGTGATAGCCGCGGGCACGGCCCACCAGCCGATTCCCCTCTTCGTTGTAAAGTTCCACCACGATCTCCCGATGGAGCGGGTCGCCCTGGTACTGGGCGCGCTCCTGTTGGGACAGGTTCGCCCGCACCCGGAAATAGACATACTTGACTTCCGGCCGCGGATAGGCGCGGACGGCATCAAACGTTGCTGTGCCGGTTCGCGATTCGAGGACCAGCTTCACGTCGCGCATCGGTATGGTGCGCCATCGTCCGACCTGCCGCCAGTTGTCGGCGCCCTTCACAAAACACCGTGCTTGGCCCGTGCTGTCTGCGCGTTCGATTTTGACGGTGAAGAGGCCGCCGGAAGCGGGTTTGACGGTCTTCGCCGGCGAATCGGCAATCGGCTTGGGATCGAGTTCCATCCCTTCTGTGCCAGGCTCGGTGAGGTACTCGAATGCGACCTGACCGTCTCCGCTGATGACGACGCCGGCCGAGTACGGCGGTCCCAAGGGTCCGCCGACGAGGCGCACCGCGGCGGTCGAAACCGCGCCTTCAAGTTGAACCTCGCAAACCGCAATGGTGTCCGTGTGATCGCCCAGGGACGCGGACACCAACGTGGATCCCCGCAGCCGCAGCGCACCCTGCACGACTTCGGCCTGGCCTGTGTTCGTCTTCCACCGCTTGAGATCGAGCGAGCCGGCAGCGAAGTCATCGGCGAGAAAGGTGGCTTTCTCATCCGGACTTGCCGGCGGGCGGACGCGGACAATTTTCGAGAAGCTGGGCAACGGACGCTTCTTCAGGAACGAGAGATCCGCCGGCGGTCGGTCTTTGGGCGACTGGAAACGTCTGGGCTGGGGGCGCTTCGCCGGTGTGACCTTGGAGAGCGGGAGCGTTCTTGTCGGCGGCCAGGCGACTTTCATCTCCCACACGTCTGCAGGAAAAAGCCCCTCGACACCGTCGGCCGAGATCACTCCTTCAGCGCAGAGCGAATCGTCGCGGACCAGCCGCACCCTGCCCGATACCGGATAGCTCAGCCAGGGTGTGTTTCGCAGCGATAGCAGACAGAGACCCTGGTACAGCCGCGCTTGCGAGACCAGTTGCTTGCCTGCGGCGTCAAGCAGTTGCACGCTGAGCCCCGGCTCCTTGATGAGCTGTCCGGCCGATGACACCACCCGCAAGCAAACATTATGTGATCCGGGACGCGGGTAGATGCGAAAGTTGTCCCAGCGAGCAACCGCAGATTGGCTGTCGAGGCTGCCGGCATACGTTTTCAACTCGACGCCCAGGCCGCCAAAGGGAAACCGCCTCGACCGGCCGCATTGGGCCCACCCGTCATCGAGCCGGGCGTAGACGGTGCCAAGTTGCGTTTCGGCGTTGCGCTGGACCAGCACCGTGCGCAGCCGACCGTCGTTGGGCCAGCTTGCCCCCTGGCTTGGACTCTGCGGATCGCGGAGATAGCCGGTGGTCACCCCTTCGGTGCCGACTTCGGTGTGGTACTCGGAAACACAGACCATGCGTTTGCGGTCGGTGGTGAGAAAGGCCTGCACCGAGTAATCGGCGCTGCCGCCCGCGCCGGCGCAGAGGTGAACCTGCTGGTAGCCGTACGGAGCGGTTCCCGGCTCGTGTCCGACATCGGCCGCCACGGCGCAGTCACCGTCGCTGGTGCGACCCCAAACGATGCCGCCGCCGCTGGCTTGGAACTCGCCGTCAGAAAACCGCACGAAGGCATTTTTTCCCTTCGGCGCCGGCCAGATCCGCCAAGGTGCCGAGCTGGGCGAACCGGCGCTGAAATCGTCACGGTAGATGGCCCCGCATCGCAGAAGTGTCATCTCCGCGGGCGGTGTTTGTTCGCCGTCGCAGAACCCTTCAGACAGCGAGCTTAAGACCGCAATTGTCAGCAGCAAGTATCGACGCATCCTTCGGGTCTCCTTTGCCCATAATGACCGCGAGCATCCGCGGTCCTTTCGATTGCTTTTTCGTCTACGCCTCGGCCGCTGATCACGAAGCCAACCCTCGCAGGAAGCCCCTCGACTGGGACACCATACTCTCGGCGATTCCGAAGAGGCCTTTGCGGATGTTCTATGTTGGGTGGCGTTTGACGCTCTGCTGGATCCATACGAGAAAGTCTTCTCTCGGCAAATCACCAGCGGCCAACGCGAGAATCATCTGTTCCGAAGTGTCCACTGAAGCGTCAAGCTCCCAACCGTTGAGAACCAAGAAAGTTTCCATGGCTGCATGCCCGACCCGCTTGTTGCCGTCCACAAAGGGATGGTTCAGCACGAGCGAAAAACACAAGGCCGCGGCTTTTTCTTCGAGCGACGGATACAGATCGTTGCCGTCAAACGTCATCTGGGGTTGCGCAAGCGCCGAATCCAAGGCATCGAGGTCCCGGATGCCCGGCGAACCGCCGGCTTGAGCCACGACCCTTCGATGCAGCTCGATCACTTCAGCAAGCGACAGGTATCGCATCAGCTCAGCCGCTCGTAGAGGTCTCTGTTTTTCTCCAATACGTAGGTCACCGCCCGCTGAAACTCCTCGGCCGGTTGCGTGAGCAGATTGTTTACAGCGGCACGAGCCAGTTCGCCGGGGGCAACGGAAAGGGACTCGGCAAGCTTTTGGAGACGTTTGGCCTGGTCGTCGTTGAGATCAACGAAAATCTGCACGTCATCCATCTCCCGAAAACTCGATCACCCAACGAATCTCTACGCGACACGGTGTCGCACCGAGAGTAATGCTTACGTATTCTCACTCAGAAACTTCCCTATTCTACCACCGGCAACGTCACTCGGACAGCAAGATTTCGGTTTCAGTGGCAGACTGAGTGAGCCAGCGCATCCGGCGTCATGACCGCCGCCGCTTAGCACTCATCGTTCCGTCTGCGGGAGAGGGTCGCCGTGCTCAAACGCTGCGCGACGGAAACAGCTTGCTGCTTGCCGCTCGCGTCCCGTCTGCCGAAACCATCACACCGCCCAGAAGCGCAACCCACAACATGGCGCTCCCCCAGGCTAAAGCCGGCACAAAACGTCACGAGTCGGCTCAGTCGGTCACCTTTGAGACCACGTCGTGTTCGCGCGCAGGGTCGATCACCTTGATGCCCACGTTCTGACCGGGAATCGCCTGTTGGACTGCGTTTCCGTCTATCTGGATCGAATCGACTGTCTGCGTGAAATCACTCGTGTGGCCCTTGATGTGGACGGTGTCGCCCACGGCCAGCGTGCCCTCGGTGATTTCGATAGCCGCGACCCCGATCTTGCCGAAGTAGTGAGTGACGCGACCGATTTGTTCCTCTGCCATCTTTGAAACCCTCCTTTTGTCTGCGTGCAATCCGCCGCCGCTGGAACAACCGAGGGGGTGACGCTCCCCCCGCTCACCTGTTTTGTCGGGAGACCCTTGTATCATACAGTTGCGGCACGCTCGCGTTCAGGGATAACGCAAGTTATACTTAGATTTCGTAGCTCCAAATTTCGGTCATCATGCTGTGGGGTGGCCGGGTTCGAGCAACATGAAGGGTGACCGGCGTGACATGCGTATGCGGCTGGCTGTTTCAGGCTTGTTGGTTGCGGGAGTCGCCGGCGGCATTGTAGCTTGGTGGTTGAGGGCCCGTGAGCCTTCCGGTCCCCGAACCGGCGCGCAGCACATCTCAGCCGACGTCCCTGCTGTCGACGAGACTCAGCTCCGCGAGCTGTGCTCGCATTGCCACAAGTTTGCCGATCCCAATGTGCTACCCCGCTCCTCCTGGGCGGATACCGTCTGGAAAATGTCCCGCATGCCGGGCTACGGGACGAACGTCCGCAGGAAGCTCGATACGGAGGCCGTCGTCCGATGGTTTGAGGAGCGTGCACCGGAACGGCTCACCCTTCGGGCTGTGGACACAAGTCGGGGGCCGGGCAAGCTGCGGATGAAAAAACACGAAATCCGGCTGGCCAATGCGACCTCGGTTCCGTTCGTGTCGCACATTCGCTTGGTCGATCTCGCCGGAGACGCCAGGCCTGAATTGCTCGTGTGTGACATGCGAGGCGGATCGATCCTGATGGGCCGGCTTGACCAGCCCGACTGGACGCTCCAACCCGTGGGACGCGTCGCGAATCCCGCGCATGTCGAAGCGGTCGATTTGGACGCCGACGGACGTCTCGACCTGATCGTTGCCAATTTGGGGTCTTTCACCGCAATCGACCACACTCTGGGGAGCGTGGAATGGTTTCGCGGGGCGGCGGACGGAAGTTTCCAGAAGCGCACACTCGCAGAAGGTCTGGGCCGAGTGGCCGACGTGCAGCCGGCCGACATCGATGGCGACGGTGATCTTGATCTCGTCGTTGCCGAGTTCGGTTACCGGGCGACGGGACATCTCCTGTTGCTGGAGAATCGCACAGAGCAGCCCCACGAACCGGTGTTCGTCTCGAGTCCGATCGACGGCTTCGAGGGCGCCAGCCATGTCCCCCTCGCCGATCTCAACGGCGACGGTCTTCCCGACATTGTCGCGCTGTATAGCCAAGCACACGAACTGGTCCGCTGTTACCTGAACCGGGGCGGACTGCGATTTGAGCTGCGAGACCTTTATCAGGCGCCTCATCCGGCCTGGGGGTTTTCCGGCTCACAGCTTGTCGATCTCGACGGAGACGGTGATCTCGACGTGCTACTGACCAACGGCGACACCTTCGACGACAGTCTCTTGAAACCGTGCCACGGAATTCAGTGGCTGGAAAATCTAGGGAAGATCCAGTTCGAACCGCACGACCTGGTCCGCATGTACGGAGTGTATCGGGCCGAAGCCGCCGACATGGACGGCGACGGCGACGGCGACGTCGTGGCCTGCGCCCTTGCCGAACCGGACGACCGCGACGAGCAATACGCACATCTCAAACTCGAGTCGATTTTGTGGCTGGAGCAGATCGCCCCCGGACAGTTCGTGCACCGTTCGTTCGAAGCGGCCGACACTCATCATCCCACACTCACCCTGGGTGATTACGACCTCGATGGCGACGTCGATCTTTTCGTCGGGAACGGACAGTTTGACGACACCCTGACGCCAATCGATTCGAGCTGCGTCGATGTTTGGGAGAACCTCGGGCAATGAATGTTGGTGAACCGCATGCGTTGCTGGATCCCTAAAAGCTGGACGCGGAAGCTTCTCCTGCTGGGTGTTGGACTCCTGGTGGTGTCTGGTTTCTGGTTCGCTCGTCCTGGTTTGGTGGAATATCGACTCTGGCGGGCGCGCCGCGCCTTGAAAGAACGGGAAGCCCAGCAAGCGCTCGTTTACCTGGAGGCGGCCGAACGTCTCGACGCGAATCGCGCCGAAACTCATTTCTGGATGGCCCGCGCCTACAGGCGATTGGGGCAATACGACCAGGTACACGTGCATCTCGATCGGGCCTTCGAGCTGGGACATTCCGTCGACCAATTGAAACGCGAAGAATTGATGACGCTGGCTCAAAACGGCCAGCTCTCCAAAGCCGAGCCGCATCTGCCGAAGCTGCTGATCGACGGGGGCGAGGATGGGCCGGAAATCTGTGAGGCCTTCGTCAGAGGTTATCTCGATGCGTTTCAACTCGACCGCGCCTTTGAGCTGCTGGATGGATGGCAGGCCGACTATCCCGACGATCCACAGCCGCACTATTTTCGCGGGCTCTTCTGGGAACACGAGCTCCGCTTCTCAGACGCCGCCGATTCGTTCGGTCGGGCGCTGGAACTGGCTCCCCACCGGATCGATGTGCGGCTTCATCTGGCGCGGGCCTTACGCGAGAGGCATCGGTACTCCGAAGCCGTGGAACATTACCGCCGGTGTCTTGAGAAAAAACCGGACGAACCGGAAGCACTCGCCGGTTGGGGAGAGTGCCTGCGGGCTGAAGGAAAACTCGAAGAGGCGCGCGAGGTGTTTGTCCGCCTGCTCGAAAAATCGCCGGATGACTTCCACGGCCGGCTGGCCATGGGCGAGATAGAACTTCACGGGGGACGCCCGCAGCAAGCCTTGCGCTGGCTTCGTGCGGCCGCCGAACAACGGCCGTACGACTTCAAAGCCCGCTATGCTCTGGCGCAGGCCCTGGACAAGACCGGCCATCCACAGCAGGCCCGAGAACATTTCAAGTTCGCCGCCGCTTCTGAACAGGCAAAGCTTCACGTTCAGGCCCTGCTCTCTCACCTCGCCGACGAACCAAACAATGTCACATACCGATATGAAATCGGGACGACGCTGCTCAAATACGGAGACCCATCCGTCGGCGCCGTTTGGCTGCGGAGCGTGCTGGACCTCAAGCCCGATCACCGGGAGACTCACGCGGCCCTGGCCCGTTATTACTCCGGGCAAGGCGACGACGCCCAGGCCGCCAAACATCGCCGCCTCGCTCAAGCGGCCAGGCAAGACAATCGGCAGATTGGCCCCCAAGGGCCGCCAACTCCCTGATTTTAAGGAAATTAGGTAACTGTTTCGCCGAATGCAGTGATGAGGAAATTAGGAATTCAGGAAGACAGGAGAAAGACGATTCTCGACATTCCTGCTTTCCTGGTTTCCTAATAATCCTCCGCTTACCACGAAATGCACTGTTGTGAGGAAGTTGCTCCAGATGGCGAAAGTGTTCCTCATTTCCTAATAATCCTCTGCTGACCACGAAATGGACTGTTGCGAGAATGGATATTTCGCTGTCGCTCATCATTCCGGCCTACAACGAGGCGCGGCGGCTTCCCCCGTATCTGGCATCGGTTCGCCAACACCTCGAGGGACGTTTCCCGGATCGTTACGAGGTGATCGTCGTCGACGATGGGAGTCGTGACGGCCTGTCGGACGTTCTCGCGCCGCTGGCGTCCGACTGGCCCGAATTGGTCGTGATGCGACATTCTGAAAATCGAGGTAAAGGAGCGGCCGTGCGAACGGGAATGCTGGCGGCGCGCGGCCAGATGCTGCTGTTTGCCGACGCCGACGGGGCAACGCCCATCCTTCAGGAGACGAAACTGTTCGAAGCCGTTGAGGCCGGCGCAGACCTGGCCGTCGGGTCCCGCCTGATGGTGGGGGCCAACGTCACCCGCCGTCGGACCTGGACCCGCGGGCTTCTCGGCCGGCTGTTTGCGGGCTTGGCCCGGTGGTGGCTCGGGGTCTCGGTCCGCGATACTCAGTGCGGCTTCAAGATGTTCCGCCGCGAGGCAGCCCGGAAGCTATTCTCCATGGGGCGAGAGACCGGATATCTCTTCGACCTGGAACTGCTGATGTTGGCCGGCCGGCTCGGATACGGGGTCGCTGAAGTGCCGATCGACTGGGCCGACGTCCCGGGCGGCCATTTGAGCCTGACGGGCGAGTTCGGCAGAGTTTTGATCGGGTTATGGCGTCTCCGGCAGAGCTACCCGGCCTGACCGGCCAGATACGCCTCCCATAAATCGAGCCGCACGTACAACCGCAACGGAACGTGTGGACGCAGTTGCCAATCTCGGTCCTTTTGTTTCGGCGTCACGGGGACGTACAACGACCGCTGGCCCGGCGGCTGTTTCACATAGAGGTAATCGAGCAGCGCGTGCTCCATCTCGGGCTGCGTGATGATCAGCGGCGCGGCCGGTCCCTGGGGCGCGCGACTGAACCAGCCGACCCGAGGGAAGCCGCGCAGGTACCACGGCAGGGGCCAGTAATCATCGTCTGGACAGATCACCTGGATGTGGACTCTGTCGCCGTCAGGATGAAAGGCGGCAATTTGTTCTACGCGCTCCTTGAGCGACAAGACGTCGCGGGTGGTAGGAGCGTAGACGTACGGGTTGCTCGGATCACAGGTGGCCACAAAACTTGCGCGCCAAGCCTGCCATGCCAAATGACCGGTTGCAGCGACCAACACAGCGATCACGACCGCTTTCGGGACATGCCCCGACGCCGCGCGGACCAGAACCATCGCGCCGACGCCGGCCAGAAGAATCAACCCGTGCAAGAAACCCAGTGCGCACCACGGCGTCTTGTACGGCAGGAGGGAGTAGACCACGGTCATCACGACCGTATAGATGCCGAAGAACCGCACGGCAGCCACGTTCGCCTGTCCCAGCCCTTTGCCCCGGAACCCAGCGACCAGTCCGACCAGGGCCAACGCCGCAATCGACGCTTCCGACCAGACGGGTCCGCCTCCGTGATGCCACCAAAACAGGATGCGAAGATAGTAGTGTCCTGGGTAAACGTGCCGTCCGACACTGCCATCGCCGGACGCTTGCCCAAGGTAGTGGAAATACGTCGTCAACGAGTCGACCACCCCCCGCGGATTGTCCAGAAACGATGAGAAGAACAAGGCCGAGACGCTCCCGGCAGCGAGCAGCACGACGAGGCCGGAGAGTAGTGTCCTCTTACAGCGTGT
>CAZGYE010000210.1:0-10463 GCA_964530165.1 uncultured Planctomycetaceae bacterium | reverse complement strand
GGTGAGGGGGTGGGGGCGGGGTGGGCGGGCAGGGCGGCTCCTGGAATGATCCGCGTGGGCCGGGGCGCGGCCGCGGAACTCGTCCCACGCATGCCGGGGCAGGTCGGGCGCCCCGGCCGTCGGTGGTTGAGCCGCATCGAGCTTGGCGATTCCCATCTCACGCAGCCGCGGCGGCCCAAAGGACGTCCGCAGGTACTCGCGAAACCGGTCGACCGAGTTGGCGTCGTGACCGGGGCCGACGGTATAGTTATCAAAGTGCACCAGGTCCGTCTTGATCTCGTTGACGGCGAATCGCACAATCTGCCGGTAGTAGGCTTGGGCGTCCGGGTGGTTTCGGTTCCAATAGTACCGGTACTTTGCTCGCCCGTACGTCATCGGCTTGCCCGACTCGGCGTGTACGACCCAGTCCTCGGCCTCCGGGACTTCCTTGAAGAACAACTCCCAGATGAAAGCACCGCTGTAAACGTACACGCCGACACGCAGACCGTTGTCGTGGCAAAGTTTGGCGAAGCGGACCGCGTCGGCCATGCTCTCTCGCTCCGCCTTCAGACCGGCGCCCTTGTAACAGTGCATCATCACGAAGTTGACGCCCAGACTCTTCAGACGGGCGACCATCTGCGGGCTGTGCTCACGCAGATAGGCCGCCCGCTGCTCCGCGGTGGGTGTGTACCCGACGCTGCCGTCTCGCCGTACGCGGAACGGCAACGGCTCCCAGCTTCCGGCCATCACGATCCCGTCCCGCCGGAGCCATTCCGGACGCTTGTCGATCGGCAGGGTCAGCGGCTCGGCATAGACCGGGCCAACAAGACAGACGACGAGAAAGAGCAGGCATTTTCGGAACATGAGCATCTCCGTGCTGAAAGAGTTGAGTGGGGGCCAGAGTTTCCAGCCTGCCACGGCCAGTGTAAACGTTCGGAACAGGATATCCACCAACCGTCGATTTCGACTGTCTGGTTTTCCAGCGATTGTGCTGTTAGTCTACAAGAACGCTGTGGGCTGATAACCCGGTTGATTTACAGAGCCCCAAACCGACGATTGATCGTCGCAGGTCACAGCCTGCATCAACACGGCGACGGCAAGCCGTCGGTTTGGGGCAACTTGTGTGCTTCGACGTCGGCTCTGTGAGTCATCCGGTGGAACGCAGGGTCCATGCAGACGGCGTTTCAAGCGGAGACAATCAATGGAAAGGCGGACAATGAAAAGAGTGCTCGGGAGTTGCGGTCATCGGCGGACGTTCATTTCGAAAGCGATGCGTTTTGCAGGCTTTTTGCTGCTGATGACGGCGGTCGCCTTGGTGGGGACCGGCCGTGGAATCGGGGAAGAAAAAGCTAAGGGCGGCAAACCAAAGGACAAGAAAAAACCCGTCCGCATCATCAAGCAAGGCGGCTACATCGAGAAAGTCGAGCCGGGCGTCGATTACAAGAACCGCATGCCTCACACTCCGCCCAAGGAGCCTGCCGAGTCGTTGAAGGCGATGCATCTGATTGCCGGCCTTCGGCTGGAGCAGGTCGCCGCTGAGCCTTTGGTTCGCGACCCGGTCGATTTGACGTTCGACGAGAACGGCCGACTGTATGTCGCCGAGCTGACTACCTACTCGGAGGCCCGGAAGTCGCAAACCGGCCGGGTCTCGGTGCTGGAAGACGTGGATGGCGACGGCCTGTTCGACAAAAGCACGGTGTTCGCCGATCGACTGCAGTGGCCCAGCGGGCTTCTCTGTTTCGACGGCGGCGTGTTCGTCGCTTCAACGCCCGACCTTTATTATTTCAAGGACACAACCGGCGACGGCAAGGCGGACGTCCGAGAATTGGTGTTCACGGGCTTCAGCACGTCCAATCCCAATCAATGTCTCAACAGCCTTCGTTGGAGTTTAGACAACCGGGTCGAGTTCATGCCGAGCGGCGGGGGCGGCTCTGTGCGGGCCGTCAGGTGGGAGCGCGGCGGCAAAGGTCGCCCGGAGAAGCCGGTGCAAGTGCGCGGCCGAGACGGGAGCTTCGACCCCCGCACCGGCGAGATGAGACTGGTCAGCGGCGGATCGCAGTATGGAATGGCCTTCGACGAGTGGGGACGCAAGTTCGAGTGTTCCAACAGCGTGCCGATTGAAATGGTGATGTACGAGGACCGCTACATCGCGCGAAATCCGTTCCTGGCGCCGCCGGCGAGCCGGCTCAGAATCTGGGTTGACGGCAGCAGCGTGTACCGGACCAGTCCGGTCGAGCCGTGGCGGATCATTCGCACCGAGATGCGCATCCGCGGCGTGTTTTCAGGCCCGGTGGAAGGCGGGGGCACACCGGCCGGTTACTTTACCTCGGCCTGCGGCGTGACGGCCTACACCGGCGACGCCTGGCCCAAGGAATTCCACGGCAACGCGTTCGTCGGCGAGGGCGCCGGCAACCTCGTGCACCGCATGCGACTCGAGCCCGACGGCGTGGCCTTCACGGCGCATCGCACCGAGAAAAAGAGGGAGTTCTTGACCTCGGACGAAATCTGGTTCCGCCCCGTGCAATTCACCAACGCACCGGACGGTACGCTCTACCTGGCAGACATGTATCGCCATGTGTTTGAACATCCCGATGCCATTCCTCCCTCGGCCAAGAAATATCTCGACACCAACGAGGGGAACGATCGCGGCCGCATTTACCGGATCGTTCCGCAAGGTTTCGAGCAGCCCAAACCCGTACGATTAGGAGCCATGTCCACGGGGCAACTGGTCGGGCTGTTGGCACACCCTAACGGCTGGCATCGCCGCACGGCCAGCCGGCTGTTGTACGAGCGGCAGGATCCGGCAGCCGTCAAGCCGCTGGAGACGCTGGCCGCCGAGTCTCCTTCTCCGCTGGGCCGGATGCACGCGATGTACGCCCTGGCGGGCTTAGGGGCGCTCAGGGCCGAGATCGTGTCTGCTCGACTCAACGACCCACATCCCCGCGTTCGTGAACACGCCGTGAGGCTGGCGGAAACAGTGCTTGACGACTCGCCGGCCGTGCGGGCGCAACTGTGCGAGATGGCTGACGACGACGACATCCGCGTTCGCTACCAGTTGGCCTTCACGCTGGGCAACATCCCCGGCGCTCAGGCGGCGGAAGCCCTTGCCGCCATCAGTCGGCGAGACGTCAGCGACCGCTGGATTCGCATGGCCGTCCTGAGCTCTTCGTTCGGCAAAGTGGGTGAGATCTTCTCTCGTCTGGCCGGCGACGCCGCGTGGCGTCGCCAGAAGGATGCTCGCAGCTTGCTCGAGCAGCTTGCCGAACAGGCCGGCCTGCAGAAGCAGAGCGATCAGGTCGCCGAAGTGATCAAGATGCTCGATCGTTTCGGCGAAGACGAAAAACAGCTCGCCCAGAGCGTTGTGCGCGGGCTGAGCAAGGGGCTGGCCAAGTCGAAAAGCCCGCTGCTGGCCAAGCTGAGCGGCGGCAGCGGTTCGCGGGCCGGTCAATTGCTGGGCCAGATGATCGCGGAAGCGAAGGCCCTTGCGGCTGATCCAGGGCGGCCGGTGGCCGAACGCACGCAGGCCGCTCGTTCCTTGGCCATGGCCTCCTTCGACGAAGCCCGCGACGTGCTGGCGGACTTGCTGGACGGCCGGCAGCCGCGGTCCGTACAGACGGCCGCTCTGCGAACCCTTTCGCGGTTCGACAATGCGGAGGTGGCGAAAATGATCGTCGACGCCTGGCACGGGTTCAGTCCCAAAGTGCGCGGCGAGGCGGCCGAGGCGATGTTCGCCCGTAATGAGCGCTTGACGGTGCTGTTCGCGGCACTGGAGCGGGGAACCATCGCACCGTCCCAATTGGACCCGACGAGAATTCACTTTCTGCTCGCCCATCCCGACGAGAAAATCCGCAAGGAGTCGCAGCGTTTGCTCGGCGGCGCAAAACTCGCCCGCCGCGAAAAAGTCGTCGCGTCCTACCGCGATGCGCTCAAACTGAAGGGCGATCGGTCCCGAGGTCGAGCGGTCTTCAAGAGGGAATGCACCGGTTGCCACAAACTGGAAGGTGTGGGGCACAATCTCGGCTTGCCCCTGCAGAACATCAAGAACCGCGGCCCCGAGGGGATCTTGCTCAACATGCTGGACCCAAACCGCGAGGTGAATCCCACCTACCTCAATTACACGGTGGTGACGGACGACGGACGGTCGATCACCGGTGTCATCACCGCCGAGACGGCCACCAGCATCACACTCGGCCGGGCCGAGGGTGAAAGCGACACCGTGTTACGGACCAACATCGAGGAAATGCGAAGCTCCGAGCTCTCCATCATGCCCGAAGGCTTGGAACAGAAAATCAACAAGCAGGAAATGGCCGACCTGATCGCCTACCTGATGACGGTGGCCGAGTGACCTCTGTGCGTAGCCGTGGTGAAGCAAAGCGACCCCGCTGATGGCTGACCGCTGAAAGCTGATCGCTCCGCACTCTGGAACTCAACGATGCAACCTGCAAAGAACCCAAACCGACGACTTGTCGTCGCTGCTTGTGCCGTCGAATTGGCGGATTTCGACAACAAGTTGTCGGTTTGGGCACGACGACGACAGCCCCAAACAATCCAGACTAACGAGGAGAGCCATGACCAGCCGTGCCGCGACCGAGTATCGTTACGAGAAATTGACCTGGCCGGAGATCAACGACGCCATCGAGATGAACAAGGTCTGCATCGTTCCCTGCGGGGCGGTCGAGCAACACGGACCTCATTTGCCGCTGGACGTCGATCTGGTCTGTCCGGGCGGCGTGGCCCGCGGGACCGGGCGGCAGTTGGCCGACAAGATTCTGGTACTGCCGCCCATCAGCTACGGATACACCGGGCACGTGATGGATTTTCCCGGCACGATCAACGTACACTTCGAGACGTTCATCCGCCAGGTGCTCGATGTGACGAAGTCGCTGGCGTATCACGGGTTCAAGAAGATCATCCTGCTCAACGGACACGGCTCGAACATGCCCAACCTCGATTTGGCCGCACGGCGCACCAATCTGGAGACCGACGCCGAGTGCGTGCTGGTTGGCTGGTGGAACCTGCTGACCGTCGATAAGGAGTTCCTGCCGAGCTGGCGCGAGAGCAAGTTTCCCGGCGGCTGCTCTCACGCCTGCGAGCTGGAGACTTCGATGTATCTCTACTTGTGCGAGGACGACGTGCGGAAGGACAAGATCAAGAGCGGCACCATCTCCTTCAACGACGAAGACAACCCCTTCAACTGGGTCGACCTGCTCGGCAGCGGACCGGCGACCATCGTCTCGTGGACGAGCGGCTACTCGGAAACCGGCGTGCTGGGCGATGCGGAAAAAGCGACCAAAGAGAAAGGCGAACGGGCCTACAACGAGGCGGTCAAGCAGTTGTGCCGCTTCGTCGACTACTTCCAAAAGCGCCCGAAAGACAAACGGCGCCGGCACCAGAAGAGTGCGCCGAGCATGCCCATCCCGTGGGGCGGGCGAGATGTGAGCGAATCGTGACGGACGACGAAGACAAGCGAACTGGCGAGCGGCGGGTGTCAGCCCGCTGGTGCGAACAGGGGACTCACGTCCCCCGCTCGCCTAGTCTTGCGGAATCGTGTCGACGAGATCATCGACGAGTTTCTCGAGCAACTCGTGGGTGGTTTGCAGATCGACCTGCCGACGGCCCGGTTGGCCTTGCTCGGAGCGGAAGCGCAAGAGCGAAAAATTGCCGTCCGCGTGCGACGCGAGCACGATTTCGTAGAAGGTGGTCACGCCCGATTGTTGGTGCGGAGGCGTCGAGCGAATCAGCACCTGACCGGCAGCGGAATCGATTTCCAGCGGGCCGATGTTTTCCAGCAGATAGGTCACCCGGCTGCAGAGCGCCTCGGCCCATTTTTTCAAAGTGTCGGTTTCTGCGTCGACGAGCGCCGGCACGTTGATGCGGATCTCGCGGAACGAACAGCTCATGGTGTCGACGGCTGTCAGCTCGACGGCCAGATCGACCTGATTCGGCCCCGAGAGCATGACGGTTTGGGGATCGGCGGCGGAGAAGCCGATCAGCTTCTTCAGTTCGGAGGCCATCTGGTTGCTGAGGCTCATCATTAATCCCCCTATTTCTACTCCTGCCCCATATCCTCTATATTGTACTTGCAGCGACCCACCGTTTGCCAGACCAATGTTGCTGGTACGGCAAGCGGGTGGTCAGTCAACGTGCATGAGTCCGAATGATTCCGAGGCTGTCTTTGTGGCACCCAAACCGACAACTTGTTGTCGCAATCCACTGGTTGCATGGCACACCCAGCGACGACAAGTCGTCGGTTTGGGTTTCTACGAATCAACCGGGTTAGAGGATTCTGTGAGGCTGGGCTTGTTCGCCCATCGGTTACTTGGGCTTCATTTCGTGAGCCGAGCCATCGTAGGAGAGGATGGTCGGTTCGTCGTCGACAATCGTCTCGATGTGAGTGGGCCGCGACCACAGTTTTTGGAGATTCGCCAGTGTGTCGCGAGCGTAGTCGAGCTTCAGCTCAACTCCCCGATATCCGTGAGACAAGTATAGCTCACCGCGGTTGCGGTAGTTGCCGTCGATCACGGAAATAAACGGGCGCCCATGGTTTGTCAGGCTGTTCAGCAATTGCTTCTTGATCTTTTGGAATTCGCGGGAGGCGATCTCGTAGTATTCGGTGGCCTCGTTGTACTGGAAGGAGAACAACTTGTGTTTCATGCAGAATTCGGCGGTGAGAAAGGTGTCGATGAAGGTCACATCGTTGTGAATTCGGCGGACGTCGAAAATTTTGTCGCGGCCGAGTCCCAGTTGCTTGTCCCAATTCTCTCTTTCGTGGATGTCGTCGCAGTCGTCATATTCGGGGCCGAAGCGTCCCTTGTTCCAGCGTTCTTCAATGTCCTTGAACAGTTCGAGACCCAGTTTGTAAGGATTCAGCCGATGCGCGCTGGTGGCCATGGTGCCGCTATGATGATCGGCATAATCGATCAGATCGGAATCGTTGAGTCCGTGGCGGGTCATGATGGTCGAGTGCCAATAGCTGGCCCAACCTTCGTTCATGATTTTCGTCTGCCCCTGCGGGGCGAAGTAATAGGCCTCGTCGCGAATGATCGAGAGGACGTCGTGCTGCCAATCCTTCAGCGGCGCGTTTTCCAGCAGGAACAGCAACACGTCGCGCTGCGGTTCGTCCGGGAACGATCGGTTCTCTTCTTTTTCCTGCGATTTCCTCTCGCGCTCTCGCGACTCTTCCTCCAAGAGTTCGGGCGGATTGATGAATGGGTCCATGTATTTCTTCGAGGGGAACTTGCCGGTTCTCTTTTCGGGGTCCTGGTCGCTTTCCCGCGAGGACAGCTGGCCGGTGGGCGACGTGTCGGATTCTCCGGTTCGCTTGATGTACGGCGAATGGGGGTCGATCAAATCTTCAATTGACAGACAAGCGTCGATGAACTCCTCCACCGACTCGTAGCCGTGCCGGTCGATGTAGCGGTTGATGTGGGCCGCGTGATTGGCCATTTGGTCGAGCATCCTGCGGTTGGTGTGCGCGAACCAGGCGTTGTTCTTGAAGAAGTCGCAGTGTCCGTAAACGTGCGCGATGACCAGTTTTTGATCGGTCATGGCGTTGGCCCGCAGCAGATAGGCATAACAGGGATCGGTGTTGATCACCATCTCGTAGATCTTCTGCAGACCGTAGGAATACCCTTTCATCTGCTCGTCGAACTGGGCGCCGAACTGCCAATGGGGATACCGCTGCGGGAAGCCGCCGAACGAGGCCAGCATGCACATCTCTTCATAGTCGACCATCTCGAAGATGGTGTCGAAGAAGTCCAGACCGTAGGACCGCGCGTACTCCTCCATCTCGGCTTGAACGTCTCGAATGTCCGCCGGCAGCGGGCGGTGCGTACTGACAATCATGTGCGTGTCCTCTTTGTCCCCAAACCGACAGCTCGCTGTCGCGAACACTCCAAACCGACAGCTCGCCGTCGCGAACACTCCAAACCGACAGCTCGCTGTCGCGAACACTCCAAACCGACGCGTTGGCGTCGGGACCGACCGCAAGCGGTCGGCTTGGGAAACACCTATCGTCCGGTTCTCAGGAACTCCTTGATTGAGTCGTAAATGGCGTCTTTGCTGTCGATCTCGGAGAGGATCAGATTTTCCCAGTCGTCGTTGATTTTTCGCAGTTCGCGGATGAAGTCGCCGGAGCCATACGGGCTTTCCACCTGGCCGTAACAGAACAGGTTCGAGACGGGCAGCAGCTTGTCGATGAGCACTTGCAGGCAGCCGTCGTTGTCTTCGCCCCAGTTGTCGCCGTCGGAGAACTGGAAGCAGTAGATGTTCCACTGGTCGGGGGGAAAGTCCCGCTCGACGATGTGAGCGGCGACGTTGTAGGCCGATGAGATCCGCGTCCCGCCGCTCTCTCGGGTGCGGTAAAACGTATCTTCGTCGACCTCGTGCGCGACGGCGTCGTGGACGACGTACCGCGTCTGTACGCCGTCGTATTGCTTCTTGAGCCAGGTGTTGATCCAAAACGATTCGATCCGCACAATTTCCTTCTGGTCGTCGGTCATCGAACCGGAGACGTCCATGATGTAGAGGATCGCCGCGTTGGCTTCGAAGTCGGGCACCGTCTTCCACGAGCGGTAGCGCTCGTCTTCGTGGGTGGGAATGATGACCGGCCGCTGCGGATCGTAGTTGTTGGAGGCGATTTGCCGCCTCAGCGCCCGTTTGTAAGTCCGTTTGAAGTGCCTGAGCGAATTGGGTCCGGTTTGGCGGACCGTGGTGTAACGATCCTTTTTGCTTCTGATGGTGTCCTTGCCTTTGGGTTCGATGTTGGGCAGTTCGAGCTCTTCACCGAGCATTTCGGCCAGCTCGTCCAGCGTGACCTCAACCTCGCGGATGTGACTGCCCGGCTGGTCGCCCGCTTGTCCCTGTCCGTCGCCTTCGTTCTCTCCTCTGCCGATGGGCTGGCCGATCTCGCCGTCGCCCTGGCCGGTGCCGCCGGAACCCTTTTGACCGTGACGGAAGTGTGGAATGTCGATGTTGGGGACCGGAATGCTGACCATCTCCCGCCCCTTGCGCCCGATCATCTCACCGTGCGTCACGTACTTGCGCAGGTTCTTGCGGACCCTGCCGCGAACAATCTGCTGGAATCGTCTGAGATCACGATCGATGCTGCGGGCCATGCTGGTCTTTTCTCCTCCCTCCGCATTCCTTCAGCGACGGTAGGGTGGGCTGTGCCAGCCGAAATACATTGTGGTGGGCACAGCCCACCCTACCTTGTCTCCCCCGAAGCAACCCGCGAGCTTGCGCCCGTGGGTTTTGGGCCTGTCCGGAGAGTTCGCCGCGATTGCCCTCGGATGTTCGGCTGCCCCGGGCAATCACGGGAACTCGTTGAATCGCCGTCTATTCGCCCTTGGCGTCTCCGCGGGCGAAAATGCTGGCGACGTACTGCAGGACGTCTGTAGCCGATTCTTCGTTGTAACCGCAGCTGCGAATCAACCGCGCTTTGACGATGTCGATCTTCTCCTGCGTGTCGGCATCGACGACGTTGGAAACCAGGCTGGTCAGCTTGATGGTGTCTTTTTGGTCCTCGAAGAGCTTCATTTCCAGCGCTTTTTGCAGCCGTTCGTTCGTGCGGTAGTCGAAAGTTTTCCCATCCAAGGAGAGCGCGCCGATGTAGTTCATGATTTCTCGGCGGAAGTCTTCCTTGCGCGTCTCGTGGATGTCGATGCGTTCTTCGATGGACCGCATCAGCCGCTCGTCCGGCTCTTCGTCTTCGCCGGTGAACTTGTTTTTGACTCTCTCTTTCTGGGTGTAGGCTTTGACGTTGTCGATGTAGTTGCCGCACAGCCGCGTCAGCGCTTCTTCGTCGGCGGCGATGGCCCGCTGCACTTCGTTCTTGACGATGTCGGTGTATTCCTCCTTCACGACCGAAATGAGCTGCCGATATTGTTCGCGTATCTCTTCGTTGGAAATGAGCGAATGGTGCTTCAGACCGGCTTCCAGCTCGTTGAGCACCATAAACGGGTTCAGGCTGGTCGCCTCGGTGTTGGTGACCAGTGCATTGGAGATTTTGTCCTGCACGTAGCGCGGCGAGATGCCGAGCATGCCCTCCGACTTGGCCTCTTTTCGAAGCTGCGTGACGTTGTCGGACGTGAATCCGGGCAGCGTTTTGCCGTTGTAGAGTTTCAGCTTCTGCAAGAGCGTCAGGGCGGCGTTGGGGGGTTCTTCCAGCCGCGTTAACACCGCCCACATCGCCGCCGTGTCCAGCGTGTGCGGGGCGATGTGCTTCCCGCGGACACGCTTGGCGTTGTAATCCTTTTCGTAGATCTTGATTTCTTCGGAGAGCCTCGTGACGTAAGGAACGTCGATCTTCACCGTCCGGTCCCGCAAGGCCTCCATGAACTCGTTCGACTGCAGTTTGCGGTATTCCGGCTCGTTGGTGTGTCCGACGATGACGGTGTCGATGTCGGTCTGGGCAAACTTCTTCGGTTTGATCTTGTGCTCCTGCGACGCGCCGAGCAGGTCGTACAGGAAGGCCACGTCGAGCT
>CAZGYE010000209.1:2569-10516 GCA_964530165.1 uncultured Planctomycetaceae bacterium | reverse complement strand
CCAAAAAAACTTCCAAAAAAATAATTCTGCCCTGCAACTGATCAACTTGGGCTAAGCTTCTCTGTCTGGTCCGGCCGGCGTGGTTTGCGGCTCGGCTTCGGGTTCCGGCTGAGGTTCGAGCTTCGGTTTGGCCGATTCGTGAGTCGACGGCCCGGACTCGTCGTAGCCCGGTGAGATGCCGCAGCTGCCCGACAGACACGCTGTTCCGCACGGTGACGTCGGACACACGGTGACGGGCACCAGGCGGCAGACTTCGTAAGCAACCTGCCTGGGCACACATTTGGCGATCATGCGGGTGCAGGTTTCCTGGACCTGTTTCGGGACGCAGCGAGCAACCCGGCGGGTCACCGTATACGGGACCTGCTTCGTTACGCAATAGGGAACCTTGCAGGACCGCGTTTCCTGAACATATTTGCAAGTACGGATCGGAACCTTGCAAACACGCTCTTCGGCGACCATACGGCACGTGCGAACCGGAACTTTGTTGGTAATGGTTTCACACACCCAGCGGCAAGTTTGAACCGGGACTTTGTGCACAACCACTTCCGGCACGTAACGGCAAACGCGAACCGGACTCTTTTCGACAATCACTTCAGGCACATAGCGGCAAACTTGAACCGGGCAGTTTTGGCGAACGACTTGCGGCTGGTAGGTTGTGCAGGCGACCTGTCGCTCGACCACCTGCGGACACCAGACTCGCCGGCAGCGGTAATAACCGGGAGATTGAACCATACAGATACGCGGGCGGCCGCAAGCGTCGACCGCCATCTGCGGCAGGACGGGCCCCGGGCGATAGACGCGCTGGGTCACCCAGCGGCCACAGTTCTGACGCACTGTGCGACACGTGGTCACCGGCTTCCAGAGGGTGTAGCATCGCTGTTGATTGACAGTCTCGACGACGCGGCGCATCACCGTACGACGGCATTCCCGTTGCTGCGTTTCCCATACCGGCCGCATGACTGTCTGCCGACACTCGCGCTCGGTCGTCTCCCACACCGGCCGGCGAACCGTGTGGCTGCAGTCGTGGTACGACGTTTCCCACACCGGCCGCTGCACCTGATAGCGGTACTCACGGCAACTCGTCTCCCAGACTGGTTTGTAGAGGGTGTACTGCTGCTCGCGGTAATGAGTCTCCTGGACCGTTTTGTAACAGGTCGTCTGCTGGTCCTCGTAGGCGGTCTCATAGACGGTCTTGGTGGAAGTGTACTGTTGCGGTTCATAGACCGTTTCGTACACGGTCCGGTAGCAGGTTTGCCGCTCGACTTTGCATGCCGTGTAGCACGACGTCGGCTGGCAGGCGACCGGCGGACAGCAGCGATAGCTGGCCGCTCCGCAATACGAGCTGGCTTCAGCCCGGCCGGCAGAGACGGCTGCCAGAGCGGCAAGGACCGCGGGGAAGACATTTCTCATCAATCAGCCTCCTCGGTGGTGTGCGTCGTTTGATGTCTGGCCGTTCATTCCCAGTTTCCAGCAGAATTCCGGCTTCCCTTATTATTTGCACAACTCGGAGCAGTTGCAAAACAATAATGGAAGTCACTGCTGGAAAAACCGGATCCGAGAATGGTTCTACCGATTGACCCTCAAGTATAAATCGCGGGCCTATGGAAATGTGAGTAAAAAAACTCGATTTCGTAGAGAATCGGTCACAGAGATCCCTGGACGGCCGCGCAAACATCAGAACCCGAAAGGTTTGTCACGCGGCGCGGGTTGACGAGGTTGACCCCTTTGGGGCTGGTTGGTCTGCCGGGATGGTTGTCGCGACGCAACATCGCAGGGAGCAAATGTGGCGATTGGGCGACGCAGCCTACGGCGTCGGAAGAGACTCACCGAAAAAATTGTGAAAATAAAGGCTGGTCAGCGAATGCTTTAAGACGACGGCGTTTCGATCCGTTGACGGTTTGGCATCGCGTTTGTTCAACCGAGAGACATCGCGTCAACGATGATTCTCGACGTGACCAGACCGGTGATCAATCCGAAGAGCAAAAAGGATCGCAATGTCCAAGCCACTCATCGCACTGTTCAGTCGACAACCCCGATTTGCGACCGCGTTGCCGGCCTTGCTGGCCGACGGGTTGGAATTCCTAATCTGCGACTCCATTGGCGCAGTGGAAGGTCAACTGGAGGAGAGTCGGCCGCCGGTCTTCGTGGCGGACTTTGGGATCACGCTCGACGGCGGTCACCGAGAAGATCGATTGCTCGATGAGCTGCAAATTCGATTTCCGGATATGGAGATCGTGATGATCACCGGTGAGTCTTGTCCGGAACCGTTGGAACGCCGGGCGGCATGCACCGACATCACTCATCTGCGCGGTTACGTCGGCACCGATCGGCTTGCAGCCATTCTGCGGGAGCGGGCTGCTGCTTTCACCGACGCCATTCACAACGGAGTATCCGCCGGAAGTGAACCCCAGGCGAGCACCGACGTTGTCGTTGGGGGCGTCTCACGAGCATTCGGAACCAGGACTCCGGACTTGAAGCTGATGCTGGATGACCTGCAAGTGGCCGCCAAGCACGATGTGACGATTTTGTTGATCGGTGAGACCGGCTCGGGCAAGACCTACTTGTCGCGGCTGATCCACGAGGTTTCTCCGCGACGCGACGAGCCGTTTCTGAACGTGGCTTGCGGAGCGCTGCCGGCTGAATTGATCGAAAGCGAGCTGTTCGGGCATGTCAAAGGGGCCTTCACCAGCGCGCATGCCGACAAGGAAGGGAAATTCGTCGCCGCAGGACGAGGAACCATCCTGCTGGATGAAATTGACCTGCTCAGTCCCGAGCAGCAGGTGAAACTGCTCCGCGCCATCGAGACCGGCGAGTTCGAGCCGGTCGGATCCAACACGACACTGAAGAGCCAGGCGCGTCTGGTTGTCGCCAGCAACCTCGATCTAGACCCTTTGGTCGAGCAGGGGAAGTTTCGGCCCGATTTGTACTACCGGCTCAACATGCTGAAATTCGAGATCCCGCCGCTGAGGCTTCGCGCCCCAGACATCACCCCGTTGGCCCGGAAGTTCGTCCGGCAACTCTCGGAGAAGCACAGAGTCGAAATCAATCGCATCGACGGCGCTTTCCTCGAAGCGTTGCACCAGTACCCCTGGCCGGGCAACGTGCGGGAATTGGAAAACGTGATTCAACGGACCGTCATCTTCTGCCGCGATGGAGTCCTCACCGCCAGTCAGCTTCCGCCGCACGTGGTCGCCGGGACGACCGAAAAGGCGAAGGTCCCCTCCGCGGCGCTCACGCCGCGGAAACCTGCAGAGAACAGCCTCGGCCGGCAAATTGCCATGACCGAGCAGGAGATCATCGAGCAGGCGCTGTTCCGGAACAACTTCAGCCGCACCAACACAGCCAGGCAGCTCGGCATCAGTCGCGTGACCCTGTACAACAAAATGAAAAAGTACGGGATGAATAAATAGTCGAGGGTTGAGAGTTGAGAGCTCACGGCCGAGCCCTCTTGATTTGCTTCTGCAACTCTCCGCGGATTCTGCCGAATCCCATTTTAGCCGCGGAGCTTGCTCCGCGTGTCGCGGCCGCGGCGGTGATGCGGCAGAATTCGACCACGGTAAGTCCGCAACGGACGGACCAGCGTCCGCTCCAAATAGTCCCGTCGAGCCTGCCACTCATCCGCCGGTACATCGACGCGGCCGGCCAATTCGTCCATCGCCGCGAACGACCTCTCCACTGCCGAGATGCTTTTGTCAATATCGATCAGGACGACTCCTGTTGCAGCGGACGGCTTCACCGACGCGCGGGCCTCCCAGCGGGATTTGAGCATCTGCAGCAATGCGTGCAGGTGGTCCCACCTCTGGAACGGATCGGGAACCGTTTCCGGATGCTCCAACAGCAGCCGCACGGCTTCTGTGACATTCCTCACCGACCGGTCCCTCGAATCGGCAAAATAGATCGCGTGCAAGCGATGGACCAATTCAGCCTGCAAGTCCCGATCGTCGGCCCGGGCGTACAGCTCGGCGACTTCCTGATGCAGGAAGTAACTGATGAGCGGATCGTACGGTGTCGCAAATGCTGCGACCCGGCGAATGTTTTCGTTGTTGAGCGGCTTTTGGCTGATCGCCTTCGATAATGCCGCGAAATACTGCAGCCGCCGTTTCTCTTCTGGATGTAATGCGCGCGAGGGGAGCTTGTGACTGACTTGCTGGATCAACGTCTGCGGCCCCGAGCGGAATTGGTCGCGGACCGCCTTCCGATAGACCCACCACTCGTCCGGCGAGTTGGTCATCAACTTCCGCTGACCGGCCACCTCCGCCAGACGTCGCAGCACGTCGGGATCTTCGCCGTCGTCGCCGATCCATTCCAGGAAGCGTTCCCGCCGCTGCGAGAGCTGCTGCTGAAGGTCCTGCCACTTCGGTCCCCAGCGCATCACTTCTTGCGGCAAACGAAATGCAAACCGTCCGTTCCCGGCGGTGTTCATGCCGGCGGCCCCCTCGCCGGCAAACTCGGCCAGCGCCGCGTCGCCGTACGCCGTCAGGTTCAACACGACCGACCAGTCCCAGCCGATCTGACTGAGCACCCGTCGTACATGCGGCGTCTGCAAGCGTTCGAGAAGCTTTTCGCGAACCAATCCTTTCGGCGAGTTAGTGGCGAGCAAGACCATTTCGCCCGATCCGGTTTCCACGGCCGCGACGTCGTCGAAAGCCGCCTGAATGGTTCTCGCCGCGATGCGCAGCGGCCAGGGACCGTAGTCGACTTGCTGAAACCGTTGACAGAAGATGCCGTCTTCCGCCAGCCGGCTTGCCGCACGGTTGTAGAACTCGGCGGTGAAACACGGTGTCGCCCGCATCAACGCCGATGGTGGGGGACTGGAAATGATGACGTCGTATGGTTCGTTTCCACACAGGACCGCCAGGGCGGGATCCAACTGCAAGAGTCGCAGACGATCGTCCTCGTCCGGATTCACGGCCGAGCGCTGCCAAATCTGATCTCGCACCAGCTCGATCAAGTGTGGATCGCCTTCCGCACACGTCAACTCCATTACGGGAAACGAAAGACAGGTCGTCAGCGGAACGCCGCCGCCGAGACCCAGCAGCAACACCCGGTGAGGGCGTTCATGCAGCGTCAACGGCATGGCCGCCTGCATGACCTCGGCGGAGAAATGCGGACAGTATCGGGTGTCGGTGCTGACGACTGCCGTCGGGACGCCGTTTTCGCGAAGCTGCATCTGTGCCCCGCGGTATTTCCAGAGCGTATGAGTTCCCTGTTCTCCCTCCGCCGTGGCCAGGTGGCGTCCTTCGTCAAGAACGGACAATGTTTGTCGATCGACCCCGCTGCGATACGCGATGAAAACGTTCGTCGAGAACAGCAATTTCGCCGAGCCGACCGGATCGTACATGCCGCCCAGCAGCGGTGAGAAGGCAACCAGGCATCCGGCGGCAACGGCCGCGCCCTTCCCAGCCCAGCCGCGCGGACTTAACCGCGTTTTGATCCACCGCACTCCGGCCAGTGCGAGCAACAACCACGCCGCCGCGATCAAGCATTCGGCCGCTCCCCAGCGGGGTAAAAACGCCCATCGCACGAGAAATAGGCCGCCCACGAACACGAGGGAATGAAACCGATTCGACCTCTGCGTGCCACACCCCGTCAGCCCCCAGCCGACGCCGATCGGCAACAAGACGATCGCCGCCAGCAGAGTGCGGACACCCATCATCAGCCAGACATGCGAAACGGATGAATTCAACAGGAGCACCAGATCAATCAGCAGTGGGAAAACCACCAAGACCCCGACGCTCCATGCCGCGGTCCCGAGACACGACCACGTCCCGATCACGTGTGGTTGTGCGTTTCGCTCGCTCTGGCGTCCCACCCAAAACCAACCGAGCGTCAATCCGGCCAGAAGCGCTGTCCATTCCGCAACAACCAGAAAACTCGCGACCGGAACGAGTTGATGAAGCATGCGACAAAGGGCCGCGGTCAGGGCCCCGCAGCAAGCGACCGCCGTCATCGTCCACAGCGCATTTCCCTGTGGCAAGACACTCCAACCAGGCCGAAACGCCAGCGAGGGCCACCGGTCTTCGACCCTTGCTGGCGCGGCGGGCTGGTTGTTCCAGAAACACCGGAAACAGAGAATCGCGCCAATCAACGCAGCCATGAATCCGAGGATTTGCACGCCGAACAGCGGCGCCAACACAAAGACGTCTAACAACAATCCCAGCAGCAGACCGGCCAGATAGAACCGCGACATCGCAGAGGCAGACGCAGATTCCACATCGTCGAGCGTCTCCGTGGCGGACATCACCGGTGTGAACCGGCAGCCATGCAAGGCGATCGGCATTCGGACCAGCAGAAAGCTGGGGACGCCGACGATCAACGTCGCCGCTGGCACGGTAATCAGAAAGGCTCCGCCCGCTGAGGCCAGCGTATTCGCCGAGATGTGGCCCAGCAGCCTTTCGACCGCTGGCATCAGCGACGGCAGCGTGACCATCCACGCGGCCAGCCCGAAATGCAACAGCGCATACTCCTTCACCGCGCGAGCGGAAGTCGCCGATCGGCCGGGGTCGCTGCGAAAGCCAAGGCTGGCAGCCAGCGCGATCACGAAGCCGGCGGCAGTGGTGATGGGAAGGCCCGTGCCAAAGTTCGCGATCAACTGCTGAAAGCCGCACAGGACATAGACCCCGCCCAACAAACCGACCGCCAGCGAGTGTCCTGTTGCCGAGCGGGCGAATCTCTTGAGTCGCTCAAGAACGCGGTGTAGAACGGTAAGTCGCAGGGCATCCATGCCGTAGACTCATTGATGGAAAAACGAACGGACCGGCTTCGCGTCTCGCTGGGGGCGCCGGCGGGCAGCATCTTTTACCCAATCAGCGGAAATTGCCGCAAGTGCAGTCCGGGCGTCGTGGTCAAAATCTCAATTGTGCGTTGGTTCTGTGTCGCGGGCCGCAGGATACTTGCGTCGCGTTTGCAAAAAGAGGACAGTATTCAACACGCTTGCTCGGAACGAACAAGGAGAAAACATTGCTGGCAGGACAAATCTCAGCCCCCGGTCAAATTGAACTGATCGACGTTCCCGAGCCTGAGTTGACACCGAACGGTGATCAATCCAACGGCCAAGGCGAGATCATCTTCCAGCCCGAGTGCGCGTGTTTGTGCGGTTCGGATATGCCGTTCTTCAAGATGAACGGTGAGTTTCCTCCGCCGGTCGTCGGACATTCGCTGCATGAGATGATCGGCAGCGTCGTGGCGACCTCGGGCGAGCGATTCCAGCCGGGCGATCGCGTGTTGGCTGTCCCGCTCAACCAGAAGGGGCTGTTTGAGCGATTCGCCGTTCGCGAGGATCGGGCCATTCCGCTCGATTCGCGGGTTCCGGAGGAGCACGCGCTGATGGCCCAACCGTTGGGAACGGTCCTCTACGCGCTGAAGAAACTGCCCGAAGTGCTCGATCAAGACGTGGTCGTCCTCGGTCAGGGACCGATCGGTCAACTTTTCTGCGCCGCCGTGCGGAATCTGGGGGCCAGGCGGATCATCGCGGTCGACCTGTTGGAATCGCGGCTGGTCGTCAGTCAGCCGATGGGGGCGACCCACGTGGTCTCCAGTGCCACCGAAGACGCCGTTCGCGCGGTCGAGCGCATCACCGGCGGTGCGATGGCCGACATCGTCATCGAAGCCGTCGGACACGGCGACCAAGCCTTGAATCTGTGCATCGACCTCTGTCGGCACGCGGGCCGCATTCTCTTTTTCGGAATGCCGCCGAAAAAGATCGACGGCATTCGCTGGCTGGATCTGTACATGAAGAACCTGACCGTGCACAACAGCGTCAGCCCGGACTTCCGGCGCGATTTCCCGTTGGCGATGAACTGGATCGGAGAGGGACGCATCGACGTCGAGAAAATCATCACGCACCGCTATCCGCTGGCCGAGATTCAGACGGCCTTCGAGACTTTTCGCGACAGAAAGGACGGGGCGCTGAAAGTCCTCGTGGAGTTTCCGTCGTATTCCAGGTAG
>CAZGYE010000209.1:0-2469 GCA_964530165.1 uncultured Planctomycetaceae bacterium | reverse complement strand
TTCGCAAATCGATTCACAAAACCGTTTCTCACGGTGCTCGTCTGTTTGCTGTCGGCTGGCGCCGTCGAGGCCGGCACGTTTGCAGCGGCGCTGGAATCGATCCGCATCGGGGACCTGCGCAAGCACGCGACCGTTTTAGCCAGCGACGCCCTCGAAGGCCGCGAAGCCGGCAGTCGCGGTGGCCGGGCGGCCGGCGTGTACTTGGTTGAGCAGCTCAAGAAACTGAGCGTCGAGCCGGCCGGGCCTCACAAACGCTTCTTTCAGGAATTTGGCGACGACTACCGCAACATTCTGACCGTCGTTCCTGGCAGCGATCCGCGGCTGAAAGACGAATACGTTCTCGTCGGCGCCCATTACGATCACGTCGGCTACGGGTCGTGGCGAAACAGCAATGGGCCCATCGGGTACATCCACAACGGAGCCGACGACAACGCCAGCGGAACGGCCGGGCTGCTGGAACTGGCTGAGGCCTTCGCGTCGCTGGAGCCTCGAACCAAACGGTCGATTCTGTTTATTTTTTGGGACGCCGAGGAATTAGGGTTGCTCGGTTCCGAACATTGGCTGGAGTCTCCCACGATCCGTCTGGCGCAGGTGCGGCTGCTGGTGAACTTCGACATGATCGGCCGGTTGCGGGAAAACACGCTGGTGCTTTACGGTGTTCGGACAACTCTGGGGTTGCGGAGACTCTTCAGCGAGCAGAATCGGGGCATTGGTCTGGAAATCAATTTCAACTGGGACATCATCCGCGACAGCGACCATTATCCGTTTGCCATGAGAGACATTCCGTACGTCATGCCGTACACGCGAAAGCACTACGATTATCACCGTCCCTCGGACGACGTCGACAAACTCAACCTGAACGGCATGCGACAGATCACGCGTCTGTTGTTCCGCGTGATTCACGAGTCAGCCAATCGGCCGCAGTTGGCGGCGTTTCGTGCGGAATGCCGAAACGAGAACGAGTCCGTGCATCGCCGCTACCAAACGCCGCTGCCGCCGCTGCCCCCACGATTCGGCATTTCCTGGGACGGAAATCTGGACAAGCAACACAGAGTGAAGCTGACCGATGTCGTTCCAGGCTCTCCGGCCGCGACGGCGGGACTGCGAGTCGGAGACGAGATTGTTGAATTCGGGGGCGCTCTCCCGAAGGAAGTCGACGATTTCCGCAGTTTGGTTCACGCGGCCCAGAATCCCGTTTCGGTGTTGGTCGAGCGAGACGGCGCCAAAGAACCGCTGAAACTGACGGTCCATTTGGACGGCACACCGGCGCGTGTGGGGATTGCTTGGCGTATCGACGAGGCGATCCCCGACGGCGTCGTTGTGGCTCGCGTCTCCGCCGGCTCGCCGGCTGATCGCGCCGGCTTGAAGGTCGGCGACCACATCTACGCCGTCTCCGGCAAGAACTTCGCATCGAGCGACGAATTTCAAAGGTTGATTCACGCGTCCAAGAATCCTCTGGAATTGTTCGTCGAACGCCACGGACAGATCCGCACGGTTCGCCTCGCCATTTCACAGTCCGAGTAAAAATGGGTCTGCAAGGTCACAAAGAACGTCCGAGCTGCAACGGTTCTTGCGTCGGCCGCGTAAATCGCCGAAAATCGATAGGGTGGCCAAGGGGAGGGAAAAATGCGAAAAGTGCTGGGTGCCACGGTGCTGCTCGTGTTCATCGGCATCACGGTACTCAGTGCCAAGTCGTGGTGGGGCACTAGGATCTCTGCTCCTGGGCCCAAAAACAACTCGTTGACGAGCAGGACTCCGCCCAGCATCGAAGAATTTTGCGGGACCTGCCACCAGTTCCCTCCCCCGGATTGCGAGCTGAGGTTTCTTTGGCCGACCGTAATCAAGGAAATGTACGACTACGTTCAGCGCGACAGGCCATGGCCGAAGACAGACATTCCACCCATCGAGGACGTCATCGAGTATTTCACGGCACGTTCACCGCAGTACTTCGACGTGCCGGAGTCTGCTTTCGATTCACCCCCGTCGCCCGTCACGTTTGAGAGACGTCCGATCACGCTGGAAGGCGCTCACCGCTGGCCGGCAATCTCAAGCGTAAAGTTTGTTCAGCTCTCTAAAACTGGTCCCGTACAGTTGCTGATCTGCGACATGCGTTACGGTCTTGTGGCGATTTGGAAGCCGTCACGTCCCGCAGAGCCGGCCAAAGTCGTCGGACGTGTTCCGCATCCCAGCCAGACGGAAGTGGTCGATTTTGACGGGGACGGAATACGCGACATCTTGGTCGCCAATCTTGGCGTCTTCGAGAATCAGGATACGAATAAGGGCAGCGTCGTTTGGCTGCGAGGCCGCGGCAACGGCGAGTTCAAATCGATCACCCTTTTTCAGGGGCTTGGCCGCGTCAACGGCGTGCAAACCGCCGACTTCGACGGCGACGGGGACCTCGACATCATCGTGGCAGTCTTCGGCAGTTTCGCCACCGGAATGGTCCTTTACTTAGAAAGCGTCACCACC
>CAZGYE010000208.1:0-10571 GCA_964530165.1 uncultured Planctomycetaceae bacterium | reverse complement strand
GTTGCTCGTTCGCGGAGTCACACGGGGATTGCTCTTCGGCGCCGATACGAATCTCAACTACCGGATCGAAGCGACGGAACAACGCATTGCCGCTGAGGAGTCGGACGACCCTCAGCCCGGCGACACGCTGCCGTGGGCGTCGCTGTTGACCCTGTACAGTGCCGAACGCAACGAAAGTCCGGATGGAACGCAGCGAATCGCGGTCAACGGAAGCGACCTCTCCTCATTGTATCAACGGCTCAGCGAAATCTTCGATCCTCAGTGGTCGCGGTTTCTCATCGCCACTCGTCAGTACGGTCCTTATACGGGCGGCCGCGCTGCGGCGGAAGAAGCAGATTTTGAGATCGATTTTTCCGTGCCGGCGAAGTTCAAGCTGACGTCGATCTTGGACCTCTTCGACGCGAAAGTGCGGGTGAGAGGGTCGGGCCGCCGGTGGCTCGTGATCGAGAGTCCCTTTTCGAGCGATCCCCAGGCGATCGAGGAGACTTTGCCGAAGTTGCTCGATCACCTCTCGCTGACCGACAAGCCGGTCATCTCGGGTCGGGTCAACGTCAATCAAGCGCCGCGGGCCGTATTGCTGGGTGTGCCCGGGCTTGAGCCGGAGTTGGTGGATCGGATCATTGCCGCTCGAAGCTCACAGACTCTCCGGGAGGACGAGAACCGCCGACATGCCACGTGGTTGTTGGCCGACGGCCTGGTCGACCTGAAAACGATGAAGGCCGTCATGCCGTTTCTGACGACGCACGGGGACGTGTCTCGTTGTCAGATCATCGGGTTTCTCGATCGTCGGGGACCGGCGAAACGGGTCGAAGTGCTCGTCGACGCTACCAGCCGCCCGGCACGGCGAATATACTTCAAAGACCTGCAGGTTTTAGGGCTTGGCTTCTCAAGGAAAACCTTGGGAGCAAGTTCTGCGAGCGTGGGGCAGGCTTTTCAACCTGCCACGGCCAAGCGGCGGGCTGGACAGCCTGCCCCACGACACCTGTCCAATCAGCTTTGACAGACCATTCAAGCGAGTTGACTTGCGATGGCGAGACTTCTGGCGATCGAATGGAACCGGCGCGAGGTGCGTTACGTGCTCTCCAACACGTGCGGTTCCGACGTCCACGTCGTCCGAGCGGAAGTGATCCCTCTGGAGCACTCCCCAGGCGACGACGACCGCCGAGGGCGGTCCACCAACCGCCGAGGGCGGTCCGCAAACCGCCGAGGGCGGTCCGCAAACCGCCGAGGGCGGTCCGCAAACCGCTCTCTCGAAACGCAAGTGGCCGCGACCATTCAAGCTGCACTCGCGAGGCAGAACCTCGGCCGGGTGAGGACGCTGGTTGCAGTCGGTCGAAGCAGCGTCGAATTGTGGGATTTCACGCTCCCCCCGGCAAATGACGCCGAATTGCCCGAACTGGTTGCCAACAGGGCGGCTCGCGAATCGCCGAGCATGACCGACGAATGCGTGCTCGACTTCACTCCGACCAACGACGACACAGCCGAATCTCGCACTGTCACCGCGATGATGCTCCCGGCCGAAGAACTCCAGCGCATCAACGCCACGTGTCAAGCGGCGGGGTTGACTCCGCACCGAATCGTTCCGCGGTCGGGTCCGATCGCCTCGTTGTTTTTGCGGTCAAGCGACCGGCCGCAGCAAATGAGTCTGTTGGTCAATCTGGTTGACGACGAGGCGGATCTGACCATCGTGGCCGGCGACAAGGCTGTGTTCTCGCGGACGGTTCGTCTGCCGAGAGAACCATCCGAACCGGCAACGCCGGCCGAACTGGCAACGCCGGCCGAACTGGCAACGCCGGGCGAGACGTCGGTCGTCGAGAAACTGATCACCGAAATCCACCGGACGCTGGTGGTGGCGCCGACGGGACAACCTGACGGGGCGAGCGTCGAAAGAGTCACCGTGTTTGGTCGTCCCGGCGAACACGGGCGTCTGATCGAGCAAATTCAGGATCGACTGGCGTTGCCGACCGAGGTCTTTGACGTATTCAGTGCGGTCCACGTGCCGCATGGCGCCATGCCGGTCGACGCCGGTTGCTTCGCGTCATTGGTCGGCCTGCTGGTGGAAGAAGCGTGCGGTGGATCACACACGATCGATTTCTTGCATCCGAAGAAGCCGCCCAAAGGACCGAATCGAAAACGTCGATTGTTGATTGCCGGTGCAGCCGCCTCGGCCGTGTTGCTGATGGGGGGCTATTTCATTTGGCACACGCTCGCTCGAGCCGGTGCGAAAAACGACGAGCTGGCCGACCGGCTCGCCGAACTCGACGATCTGGCCAAACGAGTGGAAAAGAAGCGGAAAGTCTACAACGCCGTACGCGATTGGAACGCCGGAGAGGTGATTTGGCTCGACGAGTTGCGGGACCTTTCGTTGCGGTTTCCACCCGAGCGGGACGTGATGTTGTTGGACCTGACGATCAGTGCCGCACGCGGCGGGGGCGGCGCGGTCAAGTTCCACGCCTTGGCCCGCGATCCGGCGGTCGTGACTCGTATGGAGCAGCGCCTGCGAGATCGGTTCCACCAGATTCGCACGCCTCGCGTTGAAGAACGGATTGAGGATGAGTCGTACACTTGGCATTTTGAGTCGACACTCGAAGTCGCCGCCCGCGACAAGAGTGAATACATCAGTCACCGAGTGCAGAATGCGGAATACGGAGTGCGGAATGAAAGACGAAATTCCGAATTCCGAATTCCCAACTCCGAATTCCCAACTCCGAATTCCGCATTACCGACAACAAAGAAGCCGTAACCATGTCGCGCCGGAAAATCATGTTGGGTCTGCTGGGCGCTTTGGTTGTGTTTCAGGTCGGCGATTGGTTGCTGGCCAACGCGATCCGAGGCCCGCTGGAAACTCTCCGCGCGAAGAGGGTGCAACTCGAGAAGCGCATCAAGCAGCGCGAATCCGTCTTGGCGAAAGCTCGCAAAGAAGGGAAAGCCTTTGCCGTTTGGGAATCGCAGTCGTTGCCGTCCGATTCTGAGGTTGCCCGATCGCTGTATCAGTCGTGGCTGCTGAAACTGGTGGGTCAAGTGGGTTTCGCCGGACCACACGTCGATTCCGGGACGCCGGTCAACCACAAGAAGGGCCTGTATCAATCCATCATGTTCACGATACGAAGTCGCGGAACGTTGGCTCAACTGACAAGCTTCCTCTTCGAATTCTACTCGGCCAACCATCTGCACCAGATTCGATCGCTGGTCATGACGCCGGTGAAAAAGTCGGGTGAATTGGACCTCTTCATTTCCATCGAAGCCTTGATACTGGCGTCTGCCGACCGCGAGGATCGGCTGGCCGCCGGCAAGTCCGACCGGCTTGCCTCGCTGACGCTGGCTGACTACGCCCCCATCATCCGGCGGAACTTCTTAGGCATGGGGGCCGGCATCGACGCCGCGGATCATGCGTTTCTCACGGCAGTCACCTACGCCGATGGTCGGCCGGAGGCGTGGTTCACATTACAGAATGTGGATAAAATGTTGAAACTGCACAGTGGCGAGAAGATTTCCGTCGGCCAGGTCAGTGGAACAATTGTTGAGATTGTTGGTTCCGAGGTCGTCATCCAGACCGATGGCGAACGCTGGTTGCTGTCGATCGGCGAGAATCTGGGCGAAGCATTCGCTCTGCCGCCGGAGTTCTAAATGAAGGAAAAAGGAAAAAGGATAACTGTTTAGCCGAATGCAGTGATGAGGAAATTAGGAATCCAGGAAGACAGGAGAAAGACGATTCCCGACATTCCTGCTTGCCTGGTTTCCTAATAATCCTCCGCTTACCACGAATGCACTGTCGTGAGGAAGTTGCTCCAGACGGCTAAAGTGTTACGAAAAAGGGGTCACCCCGTTTTGTGTTGCTTCCTCTCAACTTTTTCCTTTTTCCTTTTTCCTTTTTCCTTGTGCTCATAACTGGTGTTGATGCATTTGTCGTGACCGTCTAACATTCGCACCTCTCTCTCCTAGCACTTCCATTTCCATCCAGAACGCCTGGTTGACTGCCATGCAACGATTGCGGCGGTGTCGATTCTCTGCGCCTTCGAGCTGGTTTTGGCCGGTTTGTCTCTGCATACTGGGCATGCTCTGGATGGGCTATTCCGTATTCGCTCAGCCCGCGGCGACGGCCCAGTACCGCATTTACGCGCTCTCATACAAGTCCGCCGGTGACGTCGAGAAGTTGCTGGTCAAGATGCTCGCCGATCGCGATTCCAAGACGGACATCGTCGTCGATCAACGGCGCAACCAACTCCTGGTGCAAGGCTCCGAGAGGGTTCAGGAGATCGCCCGCCAGTTGATCGAATCGGTCGATCGGCCTGCGGTGCGAGAGCGCAAGTCCTCAAAGCCGGTCGTGCGAACTTATGTCTGCTCTCAGGGCGATGTTCGGTCTGTGGCGGATAAGCTGCGCGCCCTGTACGGCCGGCAGGATGGTTTTCGAGTAGCGACTGTTCCCGAAGCGTCACAGTTGCTGGTACTTGCGTCCCCGGAAACCCATCAGAGGATTGCCCTGCAACTTAGCGCCTGGGGAGTCGCCGGCGGCCCGCCGAGGGCGGTCCACAAGAGCCAGCCGGAGTCCAAAGATCCGACGCGACGCGACGAACCGGGGCGGCAATTCTTCCGGCTGAAGAACACCCGCGTCGATCGGATCGAGTCGATGTTGCGGGGCCTGTTGGGAACACGTCTGAGAACAGAATCGGCCGATCGCTCGAACTATTACTTCGTGAACTCCGCCGGGCGGGAGGTCCGGTTCGTCATCGACCGGGGACGCAACGGTTTGACGGTTTCCGGGAACCCGGCGATGCGCAGTGAGTTTTTGCGCCTGCTCCACATGCTCGACAGCCCCCCACAAGTCGCCGGCCACAAAGTTCGCATTCTACCGGTGCCGCGTGCCGATCCCGACAAGATCAAACGGGCCGTTGAAGCTTATCGAGGCGACAACCGCAAGGACTTTCGATCGCGGCCGCGTACCGACCGGCCGGAAAACTCGGACGACGAGGATAAGCAGCCTGAGAGGACCCCCGCCTCCGATTCGCAGGACAAGGGCCAGAGTCAATCGACCCGGCGCGAGGAAATCAAACAGGCGGTTTTCCAGGCGGATGCCGCCGGGCAGCCCAATCGCCGAGGACAGTCCACCAATCGCCGAGGTCAACCAGCCGACGGCAAGTCCCCCAAGACGGATGAAGACGCCCGAAGCCGCGGTCTGCGCGAGTTGGGAAACGACGTCGAGATCGAAATTCTGCCTGAGCTGGACATCGTCATCCTACGCGGACGGGACCACGACGTTGCCGAGGTGACGCGCATCATTCAGGAGCTTGAACGGCTGAGCGCCGAGACACAGCCGGTCATTGAAATCTACCAGCTCAAACACGTTCGCGGGGAATCGTTGGTCAAGATTGTTGAGAAGATCAATGAAGAGCTCATCGGAGGTCGTCAGGGCCGAGTCAGTGTCACGCCGCTGGTCAAACCGAATGCTCTGTTGCTCATCGGCTGGGGCGAGGCGATCAAATCGATCAAGAGTCTGATTCGCAAACTCGATCAACCGGTCTCGCCGGCGACGCAACTGAAGGTGTTCCAGTTGCAGCATGCACCGGCGGCGACGGCACAAGCGACCGTCGAAGAGTTCTTCAGCGACCGGTCTGGTCTGGGCCCAAAGGTCCGGGCGGTGGCTGATCAACGGACCAACTCGCTGACGGTCGAAGCCGCCCCGCGGGACATGGCCGAGGTGGAATTGTTGATCGAACGGCTGGACACCGGCGACAGCCGGAGCGTCAATCGCGTACGGGTCTTCCAACTGAAAAACTCGCTGGCCGCCGATCTCGGCAGCACATTGCAGACAGCCATCCAAGCCGGCAGAGGTGGAACGGGCGACCGCAAATCGGCCGCGCTCGAACTGCTCACGATCGATGCCGAGGGCGAGCGAATCCTGAAATCGGGCCTTCTGGACGACGTCGAGATCACGCCCGATTCGCGCACAAACTCTTTGGTGATCTCGGCGCCGGCGGAAAGCATGCCGCTTCTGGAGGCCCTGATTCGGCAGCTTGACGACGCTGCGATGACGTCTGCACAGATCAAAGTCTTTCGCATCATCAATGGTGAGGCGAGCAGCCTCGTTCAGATGCTGCGTGCGCTGCTGCCCGCTCAAACAGGGGCGTCGTCGGTTCCGCAATTGCCCAGCGCCGAGGGCGAAGTCTCTTTGGCGCCGCTGCGCTTCGCCGTCGACGCCCGCACCAACAGCATCATCGCCACCGGTTCGATCGGCGACTTGCAGATCATCGAAGCCCTGCTGGTCCGGATGGACGAGAAAGATGTGCAGCAGCGCAAAAGCACGGTCTACCGGCTGAAGAACGCGCCGACGCTCGACGTGGCCCGGGCTATCAGCGAGTTCCTGCGCAGCGAACGTCAGGTGCAACAGGCCGCGCCGGGAAGCGTCAGCCCGTTTCTGCAGATCGAAAGCGAGGTAATTGTCGTTCCCGAACCGGTCAGCAACTCGCTGATTATCAGCGCCACACCGAGGTTCTTCGATGAGATTATGGACCTCGTGGAACAGTTGGACGCGCAACCGGCGCAGGTGATGATTCAGGTGCTCATTGCCGAGCTGAGCCTCGACGACACCGATGAGTTCGGCGTGGAGCTGGGGCTACAGGATTCGATTCTCTTCGACCGCAGCCTGCTCGACAACCTCGTCAGGCTCACCACGACGATGACGAGTCCCAACGGGGTTCAAACCACAACCGAGAAGATCATCTCTCAGGAAGGAACGCCCGGGTTTCACTTCAACAACCAGCAGTTGGGTAACAATGTGTCGCCCGGTCCAAATCCAAGCACTGTTGGCGGGCAAGGGTTGTCCAGCTTCGCCGTGGGGCGTGTGAACAACGAGCTGGGTTTTGGGGGTCTGGTGCTTTCGGCCAGCAGCGAAAGCGTCAGTATTCTGGTGCGCGCGCTTGAGGAATCGCGGCGGCTGGAAGTGTTGAGCCGGCCGCAGATCATGACGCTCGACAACCAGCCGGCCTTCATTCAGGTGGGCGAGCGCGTGCCGCGGATCATCGGCTCGCAGATCAACCAAGTGGGCCAGGTCAACAACATCGCGCTGGAAAACGTGGGACTGATTTTGGGCGTCACGCCTCGAATCAGCCCCGACGGCATGGTGGTGATGGAAATCGATGCGGAGAAATCCGAGCTCGGCCCCGAAGCCGAGGGGATTCCCATATCGGTATCGGTCGACGGCAGCATCATCCGGTCGCCGCGAATCAGCCTCACGAACGCCCAAACCACGGTCAGCACGGCCAGCGGCGAAACGATTGTGCTGGGCGGACTCATCACCAAAGCGTCTTCGCAAGTGTCGCGCCGCGTACCCTGGCTGGCCGATATTCCGCTGCTGGGAAGTCTCTTCCGCTACGACAGCGTCATCACTCGCCGCAAGGAATTGCTCATCATTATGACGCCGCAGGTCGTGCGGAACCAGGAAGACGCGGAACGTCTCAAGTATGCCGAGTCGGCACGGATGCATTGGTGCACCGCCGATGTTCACGAGCTGCACGGGGACGGCAGCTTCTGTACAAACGGATCCTGCCCGATCTGCGATACCGAAACCATGGTGATCTATCCCGATCTGAACCCTCGTGGCAGTTTCCCTATGCGTTCGCGAGCTGGGGAAAACACGTTCCCGCCCGCCCCTGCTCCCGCACCGGGCGCCCCTGCTCCCGCACCGGGCGCCGCTGCTCCCGCACCGGGCGCCGCTGCTCCCGCACCGGGCGCCGCTGGGGAAACGCACGAAGAAGACAAAAAGTCGCGTCCGCGCACTGTGCCGCTTCGTCTAAGGATTCTGGGCGATGAAGGACGGTTGGACGAACCAGATACAGAGAAAACAGGTTTGTCGAGCGAACCACCACCGCCTGCGTCCGCTCCGGAACCCGAGCCCCAGAAGACTCGGCGCAAAAAGAAACTGCTTTGGTGGTGATTCTAGATTGGGAGAACAAAACAGTGGTGTTCGGCCGTCGCGTCGAAAACCGGTGCTGCCTTGCCGCGTTTGCTTGCGCGTTCTTGCTCGCGGGCTGCGCCGAATTTCATATGGTTGACACGCTGCCGTTGATCGAGCGAGCGTCGAAGCCGAAGGCTCCGGTTCGCGCCACCGCGATGTGGACCGACACGATTCTGAATCAATCGCGGCAAGTCGGTGTTCGCGGTTTCGGTGGGCGGGTGATGTTTTACGACGCGGATTCCAAAGAACCGATCATTGTCGACGGGACCGTAACCGTCTACGCCTTTGACGAATCCGATCCGAAAGCTCACCTCACCATTCCGAAACGAAAATATGTGTTCACACCCGAACAACTGCCCGACCATTACAGCAAATCGAAGTTGGGACATTCGTACAGTTTCTGGCTGCCCTGGGATGAAGTCGGAGGCCCGCCGCAGCAGATCAGTCTGATTCTGAGGTTCGAAGGGCGTTCCGGCGGCGTGCTGATGACCGACAGTTCCCGGCAATTGCTGCCCGGCATCTTGGCGGAACACGCCAAACCTGATTCTCCCGCGGCCGTCGACGGGCAGGATGTTTCGCTCAAAGGCGCCGGCGAGAATGTCACACTGAACTACGTCGAGCTGGCCGGCGCCGACAAACCAAGCCACATCCACCTGGCAGTGCAGGAGGCCCCCGCCGAAAAACGGGCGACGGTTCAGCGGACGAAGCGACCGGCCGATAAAGAAGCGATGTCCACTGTAACCATCGACGTACCGCCGAGCTTCGCCCAGCGGAATCTCACGGCCCTGACTTATCTGGATGTCGTTGCGGAATCAGACATTCCTGGTGATTCAGCCGCGTCTCGTCAACAGACACTCAGACCCATACCCCACGGCCAGAGGGAATCCACGCCTGTGGAATTCACGGACGAGCGAACCGGCAACGCCGGGCGAACCGGTCGGGACGCACACCGGGAAGCGTCGCGGCCTGCTGCACCCTCGACGAACGTGTCTACTGCGGTTTCTTCTGCCGCTTCGAGGACGGCTTCACGGTCAGCTCGTTATGCGCTTCCGAGATCCCGGGTTCGAAGAGAACCAATAGTTCGGCCAGACGACGGTCCCGTTCGGAGGCAACCACGCCGTGCAACGTGGCCGTTCGCTCTACCACCGACACCTCGATCGCCCCGAATCGGCGGATGGTCTCACTCGTATTCAGCCGATCAGAAAGAGTCGAACTGATTCCCCTTGTTTCCGGATGCTGAAACTGAAATCCGACCTTCAGACGTGGTTCGTACATCCCCGCTCGATTCGGGGCGGGACGCGGCGGATTCACCGAGGAGCCGCTCTTCGTTCTCCTCCGCCGGTCGGACGTGGCCGATCGTACAGAACCGGCAACGCCGGGCGAACCGGCAACGCCGGGCGAACCCTTCGTATCAGCCTGCACCGTTCCGACGAAACCTCGCCGATCACGCGAATCGGCGCCTACGAAATCGCCTCTCCGCCGGTTTCCACGCAAGAAGCGCTCGTTGCCGGTCACATTGCCGGCCGACCTGATGCGCAGGCTCGGTCGTCGGGACAGCGGTCTGCCGAAACTCCGGCTGCCGAATAACTGAGCCTGAGCGTCGTCAGCCGTCGTCAACGCTGCCGACATCACAATACTCACCACTGCAATGATGAGACGCCGTTTCAACATTTTCAGCACCCAGCTCTCAGCGATCAGCCCTCAGAGTCTGTCTGAGTATTCGGTTTGTCTACCAAATGTATGGTGACAAAACTTTGGCACCCACAACATATTGCGGTTTTTTCGATTTCTCGGACAGGCTCTCCGTGTTCAACTCCCAACGTTCAGCTCTCCGTGTTCAGGGATCAGCCCGCTGATCCCTGATCCCTGAGTGCTGAAAGCTGACCATCTATTCTACCACACCTGCTGGAGAGGTGCAGCAATCGGGACGCCCGGGTGAAAAGTGTCAAAGTTTAACGATTATTCCACCGATACTGATTGTAATGATTTGGCAGGACGCATCCATGAAAGATCGGCGGGCAAGACGGCTTGTGAGCATCGTTCTCATCTGCAGCACGCTGGTGGGATGCCACGGGATCGACGGACCGCTGCACTATCTCGGCGACGCGACGCTGGACGACTACCTCGATCAGGCCACTGAAATCGCCTCGACCGAAGTGGACCATGTGACAGACGACGAAGTGAAGTTCGGCGACGCCCCCCGGCGGATCCGGCATCCACGCAAGGATGAGCTCTGGGACATCCGGCTGACCGAGGCCCTTCATAGGGCATTGGCATACAGTCAAGTGTCGATCATCCGCACCGGCAGTCAGTTTCTGAGCCCCTTCAACAACCTAGTGGTCAATCCCAACGCGACCCCTTCGGTTTACGATCCCGCCATTCAGGAGTCGGGCGTCTTGTTCGGTCAACGGGGCGTCGAGGCGGCCCTGGCGGACTTCGATACGCAATTCACGACAACCATGCTGTGGGGACGAAACGAGGAGATCTTGAACACCGGTCTGTTCGGTCTCACCCCAGGCCAAGAACGCGTCGATGAAACCGCCGCGTTCACCGCGCAACTACAAAAAGTGTTTGCCGAAGGATCGCGATTTACGCTCAGTCACAACTGGGATTACGCGCT
>CAZGYE010000207.1:0-10619 GCA_964530165.1 uncultured Planctomycetaceae bacterium | reverse complement strand
CGTTCAGTTCTGAGGAAGCATTAACGGCCGTCCTTCTTTTTGCTTTTCGGCCGCGAGTTCGGTTTTTTGTCCGGGGTGACTTCGGGCTTGTACTCGTGATTGCGCTTGCGGAGCACTTTGGCCGAGACGAGTTTGTCGCCGACTTCGAGCGCGGCAACGACGTCCATTCCTTTCACGATCCGCCCGAAAACGGTATGGCCGGATTGAGTTTCTTGGCTGGGGTTCAGCCAGTAGGTGGGCAGATGCGTCAGGAAGAACTGTGAGCCGCCGGTGTCCTTGCCGGCGTGGGCCATGCTGATGCTGCCGCGAAAATGCATGCGGGCGTCCTGGCGGAAGCATTCGCACTTGATGGTGTATCCCGGTCCGCCCTGACCGTCGTCGCTGGGGTCGTCGTCGACGCTGTTTGGATCGCCTCCCTGGGCCATGAAGTTGGGGATCACGCGGTGAAACTTCGTGCCGTCGTACATCTTGGCCTCGACCAGGCTGACGAAGTTGGCCACGGTGTTGGGTGCTTCGTTCTCGAAAAGTTCCAGCTCGACGTCGCCGCGCGACGTTTTGAACAGCACGCGCGGCAATTGCTTGTCTGGCTTGGCTGCCGCTTCGCGTTTGCGGATCTCTTGCTCTTTCTTCCATAGCTCGACGTAGTCGGCAGCCGGTTGAAGAAAGCGGCGGGCCAGACGGTCGTCGAGTTGGCCCTTCTTCGCGGCCTCCTCCAGGATTTTCCGCGCCTTCTCGAAATCGTGAATGGCAAAGTGAGAGACCCCGGCAATATTCACGACGAAACGAGTCGCGTGATTCGCCGCGGTCAACCGGTCGGCGATTTCGGCCGCCTGAAGGTAGCGATTCTTCGTGTAGGCGCGTCGCATGACCACTTCGGCCGCGTCGACGTCGTTTGGCTTCTGCTGGTAAACTTTCGGTCCCAGCTCCTCCATTCTGGGGGCGAGTTTCCGCTGAAACTCTTCAACCAACAATTTGAATTCGTCCCTGATTTTTCGTTTTCCATTGTCGTCGGCTGTCGCGAAGTCCTTCTGAAGCTGCTGGAGTTTTTCGGCGATGTCCCGCTTGCGTTGACTCAGTTTGGCCCATTCTTCGAGCAGGTTTTGTTGCGTGCCGCCGCCGGCCTTTTCGGACTCGCTTTTCTTGTCATCGTTCTTTTTCTCCCCGGCCTTGCCGGGGGCCTGGTCTTGTTTTGTGTCGTCGGAGGCGACGCCCCGGGCCGGAAACCCGAAGTGAACCGATAGAGCCGCCGCCAAGAGCAATTGCAACGCTTTCGAAAATTTCATCCGAACTCTCCAATGGAAATGGGGCATACTGCATGTGGGATTGTTCGAGTCGTCCTCTCGGGTGAGTTTACGGAAGCGGCAACGGCTGCGAAAGGGCTGCTCGAAAAATGCTTCAATGCTTGAGGGCTTTACGCAGGACCCATCCCGCGGCGATGAGCAGCAGGACGTTGGCCAGCCACATCGACCAGACCGGGCTGACGGCGCCGGTTTTTGCAAGATTCATCATCAGCAGAACGATCGGGTAATAAATCAGCAGAATCGGTAGGAAACAGAGGAAAAAGCTGGTGAGAAATTGCCGCCGTCCCTGAAGGATCGAAAATGGGCCGCCCAACAAGGCAAAAAACAGACAACTCGACGAGAGGGCAAAGCGGCTGTGCACGGCCGTGTTGAGCTTCGCCAAATCGATGCGGTCGTATTCGCTTTGAGCCTGAAAATTGATGAAGTCTTCCTCCAAAAACCACTGGAAATCACCAATCGCCAACGCGAGGGCGGTCTCAATGTCGCGCCGCTGTCGCATCTCTTCTTGTCTGCGCATCAGATGCCTCGCTTTCTCGCGGATGTCGCGAATGGTGAGATGGCGCGCTTTCGAAGTGCGGATCTGATGCGGCAGCGGAAACGGCCAGTCATCTCGTTCGAACGAATAATGCCGCTGCCCGGGAATGTCGATGCAGCCCCGGACCAGATGCAGCATCACGTGTTGTTTCTTCAGGTCGAAATCGAGCGTTGCTTCGTCAGCCTGCAGTGTCACCGGGTTGTGTCCCGGCGGTGTGTACTGAAAAGTGGGCATGATGAGCCTCTTGCCTTCGACGCCCAGTACGGTGATGGAGTAGCCGCGCACACGATCAATCACTTGGTAGTGAGTACGCAGCAGATCGAGGAAAATGTCCTCCATTGCCGCCGCAACCGTGAGTTGAATGTTTCTGACGGCCCAGGGAATGACCTGGTCGGACAACACCAACGAGCAGAGAGTCAGCACGGCCCCCAACCAGAACGAAGGCCACAGCAGCGACAACACGTTGACTCCCGCCGCTTTGGCGGCGGTGATCTCCTGATCGCCGGCAATCCGACCGTAGACCACACAGACAGTCAGCAGCAGGGTGGCTGGAATGGTGAAGGGCAGAAGGCTCGGGACCACGTAGGGCAGAATCTGCAGGACCTGAAACGTCCCGAGGCCGTTCTCACTCACCTCGCGCATCACGCCGACAAACACCAGCAGGATCGTCAACCCGCTCAGCAAGAGGGCAAACACCCGGAGCAATTCGAAAAGCAGATATCGCTGAAGTAGCCGCATCGTAACCGACAGCCGAACAAGGACATACGCCATCTCGCCAGTATCGTATAGGGAAAAAGTCTCTCTCAGGTCAAGTGCAGTTGAAGTCAACCAGCCCAACATTCCGAATTGAGGAAATGACCGCCGGCCGACCCGCGCCCGGCACCGTTGCAGCGACGCCACGCATCCTGGGAGACTCGACGCGAATGGAACTACTGAACAGATTGACGGACGACCAATTTGCTCTGATCGGCTGTGGCTTTGCACTGACGGTTTGCGGAGCCGCGATGTCGTTGAGCTTCTACCTGGGACGATTCTTGCACCGATCGAAACCGAATTTGTCTGCCGAAGAGCGAGTGCGGTTGCCGCATGCGGCTTCAACCCCTGGTCATAACGACACGCAAGGGTCTTCGCAAGACAAGGCCGCATAATCGACACAGGGGGAGCCAATGCCCCTTTTTGCAGGCAGGTTGCTGGAATCTGCGCGACCGCGACAGAGTTGCCGGCGTCGGCGTGCTATACACATCCGGTAACATCAACGTCGCGGAACTACGGAGCCGGACACCATGCACAAAAGCAACCCAAGCGAGTCCCAGGGACCGATCCGTTCGACGCTGGCCGGCGATCCCGATTTCGACGAACTGCTGGAGATGTTCGCCGAATCAATGATCGAGAAACGGCAGGGGTTAGAGGGATCATTTCGCACCTGTCAGATCGACCAGGTCCGCACGCAGGCCCATCAATTGAAAGGTGCCGGCGGCGGTTATGGATTCGCTGGACTGACCGACCTCGCCCGCGAGTTGGAAGAGGCCTGCAAGGCCGACGACCACGACATCGACCGCATCGGCGAGGCTTTGGATCGTGTTCTCGGTTACATGGCCCGCATCTGTGTTTGATACAGCGTTGCAGCCAAATGGACTTGCAACAATCCGCTTCCGTTGCCACTATTGATGCCGGAAGTCACTCGAACAGGAGCCAACGATGCGGACGTTCCATCGAAGCCTTATTGTGGTTGGTTTGTTGGCACTGGGTTATGGACTCGGCTCTTCGGGAGTTCTGGCGCCCACGGCTTTGCGGGCCCAAAAGGACCAAAAGGAGGAGGACGAAGGTCTCCGCAAAGAGACGCAGGAGAAGATCAAGGACGCCCATGCCGCCCTGGTCAGAGCGATGGCCGCTTTGCAGGAAGATCAACTCTACACGCCGGTCATGAAGGGCGTCAACGCGTTCGCCGTACTGTCCGGCGGCGCGAACGTAAAGCAGGACTTGGAGACCGGACGAGGCGTCGATCCCGAGACGTTTGCCGCTCTGTACGCCGATCAGGCCACCGACGAGATCGGCGAACATCTCAAGAAGGACGATCAGGGCCGGATGACCTACAAAAACAAGGTGGTCCGCATGTATCCCATCTCGCGGCTCAAAAAGATGTTTGCCGAGCGTGCGAAACTGGTTGGTGAGGCCGACGAGGAATAGCTGAGCCCGGCAGATTGGCCAGCCTGCTGCCGCCGCGTTTCCACGAATCACTCGACGCATGGGCAAGCTGCAGTTCCGAGACGGTCGGGTCGAATGCGTCCATTCTCGCCCAGGCGCACGCTCGGCGTCCAGCACGGTCGCTGACGACGACCTTGACCAGCACTGCTGGCTTGACCAGCATTGCTGGCTTGACCGGCACTGCTGGCTTGACCGGCACTGCTGGCGTGACCGGCACTGCTGGTTTGGTTGCCGCGCCGACGGCTGGTCCCCGCGGGGCTGGAAAAGGAAGATAATAGTCGCTGGCTAAAGTAGCGTTGCCGTCGGTTGTCGAGGACCGCTGTGCTCGCCTCAGGCTCTTGCCGGTGAAGCAAAGCGATTGTTTCGTCTCGCCGTCGTTTTGCTCGCAGGCGATTGTTTCCACGTGCAGCCCGCCCGCGCCGGCAGCGTGAATCCGCGCACACACGACGCGCCCTGTCTCGCCGACAGCGGCCGGTCCCGAATCGAGCGGAGTCGTCCGCATCCACTGGCTTGACCGGCATTGCCGGTCGGTTTCGATCCAGACCCGCGGCCAATCGTCGGGGCGCTTGACGATGGAAATCTGCAAGTTTGCCCCGTAATCGCCCTGGAGGCGGATCCGACGGGCCCCTGGCGTCCCGGTCGACTCCACATCAAGAAACGCTGTCGCCGTGCCCCGCAGCTCGATGTTTCGGCCGCCGCCGTCCACGTTCCAAGCTTCCAGGCGAGGGCCTGCCAGGCCCCATCCGGCAAGCGGTGCGCGCAGATCGAGCGACGTATAACAACCGTCCGCCGCTGTCCGCCGGCACTCCTCTCCTTTTCCCTTTTTCCTTTTTCCTTTTCCCTTGACCGTCTGGCCCGACTGCAAAACGGCGACGGTCCAACGACGATACAGCTCTTCGAATCGCTCACCGGTGGCCCGCTCCAGGTTCCGAGTCCCGCGCGACGGCGAATGAATCAGCCGAGGCAGCAATCCCTCGCCGTATTGATCGACGCACCATCTCAGGAACAAGTACGTTGCTCCTCGGCAACCGTGGTTCCGCCACCAACCGGCCCGATAGTAGTCGCCGACGACCAGCGGGTAATCCTGCGGCGCGTTGAGGTATCGGCTCAGCCGGTAGTGCAGATTGCTCCAGGCGTTTTCGCTGAGGTTCTCCCCGAGGTGGGCGATCGCTTCGTTCAGCCAATCTTCTTCCTCCGGCAAAGCGAGCCGGTTGCGTTCGGAAGGCAGTCGCGCGCTGAAGCAAATCGCGTGGGTGAACTCGTGTGCGAGAAGTGTACGCAAATGGGGTCCCCTCCGCACGTTTGAGTTCAGAGACAGCATGTCGCACCGGTTGCTGAAGGGCGGTTCCACATCGCTGCGAAAATCAGCCCCACGCACGAAACCACCCAACGACGTCTTTCCCCCCTGTAGACAACTCAACCAAGGAGTCAGGAGGACGGAAAACTTTCCGTCACCGTCGACATCGCGTGTCGCGCCCAGGGTTTGTTCCAGGCGGGGAATGATTTCGTCGTCGAGGGATTGCACGATCTCGTCAGTAACCCCGGCGGCGAGTTCACTCAGGTCCTGCCGTCGGTCCAAATAGACCCGGACCCGTTTCCCCTCGGCCACCACTCGGCTCGAGACGCGAACATACTGTTTCGGATCATCGAGCGGACCATCAGTGACGTGCAAATGGAAATCGCGCGTTGCAGTCCGCCCTCTGCCCCTCTGTCCCTCTGTTCCTTTGCCCTTCTGCCCCTCTGTCCCTCTGTCCCTTTGCCCCTCTACTCCTCTGTCCCTCTGCTCCTTTATCCCTCTGTCTCTCTGCCCCTTTATCCCTCTGTCCCTCTGCCCCTTTGTCCTTTTCGCATCACTGGAACTGGTGAATTGGGTGCGAATTCGCCGAGTTCGCAAAGGTTCCAGCGGCCGGACCGGAAGCGAGGCTGCTTCCGCCAGCGGTTCCGCATCCAGCGAGACAGTATACTTTTGACCAGAATCTCCGAGGCTGCTGACGATCAGAACGTATCGTGTACCCGTCCCAAACTCGAGGTCAAGCGTGCTCTCGTTCCACCGAACGTCGACCGCGTACGGCTTGCCGGGCGCGAGAGTCCGCACCGGCGGATTGACCGCAGGAGTTCGAGCAGCCAGCCACGCGACTCCCCAGACAAGAACCAAGCTGCCGCAAACTGCGAGCCGCTTCCGGCAGTCAGTCATGCTGCAGTTCCCTATGGGCCCGTTCACTGGTTTTCGGCGGAAGGAGACGATCGGCAACAGGCAGTTTGGAGTGGCGAATTGCTTGGGCAGAAAGAGGCAGACAGGCGCAGACGTTCCCGGACTATTGGAGTTCATCGGAAATTCACACGCGCCCAATTGAGAAAGAATATTTTCGAGAAATCGGGAAAAATCACCGAAATTTCGTTCAATGCCGGTCGACGCTCGCGATAGAATGAACAAAGGAAGCATTTCGATTGCGTGTTCGGTCTGTAAATCGGGCCATGCGAGTTGCTTGTGTTCCAAGCCGCTTGTGCAGAGAAGAATTCCGTCCCGTTTTCTGGGAGCCCATGAGATGACTGGCCCAAGCAACTTTGGCGTCCGAACCTGGGCGGCCCTGGCCGTCGTGAGCTTTGTTACGGGGATCGCAAGCTCGGCAGAGCCGGCCGCAACAACCGGGCCGCCAACCGCGAGCCTCTACAGTCACACGACTGCGAAAGGGGAAACGATTTTCGCGGTGGCCTTGCGGGCCGAGAAGCTTCCGTCGACGCGTCCGACGGCCCACGATCATGTGGTGCTCGTGGACACGTCGGCCAGCCAGGTCGGCGAGCATCGCCAGCAGGCCTTCGACGTCCTGGTGTCGTTTCTGGCAGCGCTTCCAGCCGAAGATAGAGTCTGCCTGTTCGCCGTCGATGTAAAAAGTCAGCAACTGACGGACGGTTTCGTTTCACCCACCGGCGATGCCGTTCAGCAAGCCACCAACCAGTTGAACAAACGCGTTCCGCTGGGAGCGACCAATTTGTATCGTGCCTTGAGCGCGGCCCTGGATACGATTGACAGTCGGCGACGGACGTCGATTCTGGTTATCGGCGACGGCATGAGCACGGCCAGCCTCATTCAGTCTCCGGAACTGCAGCAGTTGCTGGACAAGCTGCGCACGGCACAGGTTCCGGTTCACAGCTATGCTGTCGGACCGAAAACCGACCTGCACTTGCTGGGAACTCTGGCGCAGCAGACCGGCGGGGTGGTGTTGTTTGATCGTGCGGACGAAGAGCGCGATCGTCCGGAAATTGCCGGACGCAAATTGGCTGCCGCCGCAAGAGCCCCTGTGTTCTATCCAAAGACGATTCATGTCGACCCGGCGCTCTCGCCGCTGCTACCGAGAATCGCTCTGCCGATCCGGGCGGATCGGGAGACGATCTATCTCGGAAAGGGTAACCCGTCGGGCGAGCTTGGCGTGCGGGTGACCGGTTCCTTCGACGGCGGCGACATGTCGCTGGAGTGGAAAGTCACTGCCGAAAACGCCCCAACGGGGTATTCGGCTCTCGGCGCCTTGTGGCGACTGGCCGAGCGCGACGACGGTTTGAGTGTATCGCTGGCTGGTTTGCCGCTGCTTCATGCGGCCCAGAATGCGTTTGACGACCGGGTTGCCCAGTGGGTCGCGATGGGCGAGCAGGCCGTTGCCGCCCGAAATCTGGACGAAGCAGAGAAGATCGGATTGGAGATTCAAAAATTCGATCCGAACAATCGCCGGGCGAAAGTCATGATGGGGAGGGTCAACAAGCTGAAGGTCCGCACGATCGCCCTGGCTCAGCCGGGAGGCAGCCTGCTCGATCAGGTTCCCGAACTGCAAAAGGGCGCCCCACCGCCAGAGACCCCCGAAAGCAGTATGATTTTGCAGGAGGAAGAGCGGCGTCGCATCAAGACCGAGGCGATGAAGCTGCAGGTGGAACGAGCCATCCAAGAAGGCCGGCAGTTGGCCCAGGATGACCCGGACGCGGCGCTGAGCATGCTGAAAGAGAGACTCGGCAGCGTGACGACCGCGCATGACATCGAACCCGATGCACAGCAAGCATTGACCAAACGGATGCGCAACGTCATTCAGGAAGTTGTGAACCTGAAGTCCAAGATCGACTTGGACAAGATCCGAGCCGCCGAGAGGGAGGCGCAGCTCGAAGCGGAACAACAACTGGTCAGTCAACTGCAAAAGGATGACGAATTGCTGGAGAATTATATCGATCAGGTGCGGGCGTTGCTCGAGAGAGGCCGTCACGGCGACGACAACGCATACGAGACGGCCGAAGAAGTCGCCGAGATCGCCGTCGATATGCGGCCCGGAGCCGGAATTGCGGAGTCAGCCCGGTTCACATCAGAGGCGGCCGGCGCATTGAACAAAGCGTTCCGCCTGCGCGCCCTGCGTGCCGACCGCTTCCTGGAAACGCTGCATCAGGTTGAGTTGTCGCACGTGCCGTTTCCAGACGAACCCCCCATTCGCTGGCCGCCCGCAGCAGTCTGGCAGCAGTTGACGCAGCGACGTAAGAAATGGGCGTCGGTCGACTTGCACAAAAACAGCCCGATCGAGGAGCGTATCCAAGCGGCTCTGCGCGAGGAAACCGAAACCGGCTTCGTCGACACCCCGCTGTCAGAGGCAATCGGGTTCCTTTCGGACTTCCACGACATCACAATCATGTTGGACGAGCCCGCGTTGACCGAGGAGGGACTCGGCACCGACGAGCCGATCAACCTTGACGTTGCCGGCATCACGCTGCGCAGCGCGCTACGGATCATGCTCGAACCGCTCCAGCTCACCTACGTCATCGAAGATGAAGTGATGAAGATCACGACACAGGTCAAAGCCGACGAAAAGCTCACCACCAGAGTCTACCCAGTGGGCGATCTGGTGATTCCCATCATCACGCCACAGTCAGGTGGAATCGGCTCGGGATTGGGCGGCGCCGGTGGTTTTGGCGGCGGCGGCGGCGGTTTTGGCGGCGGCGGCGGCGGTTTCGGCGGCGGCGGTTTTGGCGGCGGCGGGCGCGGCGGCGGCGGTGGGTTCTTCAGCCTTCCGCCGGCTAACCTGCCGAACGCAAACAAAGCCGTCCGCCCCAAAAACCGCGCGAAGAAGCCGATCGCCGACCGGGAGATCCGGGGGATTCTCAACAAGATTCTCGGCGGCAAGACGTCCCGAATCGATCACGCCATCGGACAGGCGTTCGCGCAGGTGAAGGATTCGCTCCCGCAGAAGACATCCAACGTTTTCGACAACGCCGCCGTCGAGGCCCTTAAAAAAAAAGATCGGGCGATTCGATAAAAGAGAAATCGGATCGATCGGAGAATGAAAACAATGCGAAGCGGCGTCGGACCGGCGGGCCCGGCACCGCTTCTTCTGCGCGCCGTCCGAAGACGCCACCGGCCAAGCCGGGACCAAAGCTCCCGCTCGACACGTCCGCCGGGACGCCGCGCGAGGTCTGGAACGATTTCTTCAGCAAACGCCGACCGAAACCGTCGGTTGTGCGCGACTTGGTACTCGATCTGCACAAGGCCCGCCGGCACGAGCACGTCATTGCTGCGATCGAGGCTGCGCTGGTGAACGGACAATCGCAGCCGTGGATGTACGAAGTGCTGGCCCTCTCGATGGAGATTGCCGGGCGGCCGAAACCGGAAATCGAGCGGGCATTGCTTTCCGGAGTCGATTTCTCCGGGGTTGATTTTCCGAGCATGCTGTACTCGGCCGCGTACCTGACGCGTTTCGATCGGTACGCTCAGAGTTTGAGATTGTATCGGCAGGCGTCACGTTTGGAGCCGACCCGCCCGGAGCCGTACGTGCTCGGTCTGAAGCTGGCCCGTCGGCTGAAGGACTATGACGCCCTCGGGTGGGCCGCCGCCGGCATTCTCACCTACGCCTGGACAAGAGACCATAAACAGCTCCACCGGGACGCAGAGAATGCAGCGCTCGAGGCTGAGCAGCAACTGCGGAAGGCTGGCCGCGACGACGAGGCCGAGGCACTGGTGGCAACCGTCGCGGAAGCCCAGAAGCGTGATCTCATCCTCAGGTTGACTTGGAGCGGTGACGGCGACGTCGACTTGATCGTTGAAGAACCGCTCGGCACCATCTGCGCGTTCAACGTGCCGTACTCGCCCGGCGGCGGCGTGCTCGCGCACGACGGATATGGGCCGGACCAAAAGAACTGTTACGAAGAATATGTCTGTGCGTTTGGCGCTCCCGGAAACTATCGCGTCAAGGTCCGGCACGTCTGGGGGAATGTAGTCGGCAAACGGGCCCAACTGACGGTGATTCGCTACGTCGGAACGCCGCGCGAACATCAGCGCACCTTCACCGTTCTGCTCGACAAGCACGATCGTGTCGTTCGCATCTCGTTGCCGCGCGGCCGCCGCACCGAGCTGAGTCGTTTGCCGCAGCCTGCAGTCGCCCGCGTCAAACCTCGGCGCAGCGGCCGCAAAAGCCTGGTGCAAATGGTCGGCCCATTGGATGCCGGATCCCGCCGGGCGGCCCGCAGTTTTGGGGCTTCGCGGCGACCAGACGTCATGCCGCAGCCGGGGCAGGCCGGGCCGGCAGTTGGATTTCAGCCGGTCATCACCACATTGT
>CAZGYE010000206.1:0-10641 GCA_964530165.1 uncultured Planctomycetaceae bacterium | reverse complement strand
CTACGGCTCGACCCCAGCCACCCATTATGTTAAGCCAAACTGACCCACTGCCCGAAACTCCATCTTCTTGCTTGCCGGCTTATTACCACTTATGATTGATCTTTGCGGCCGTAGATTTCCACGGGACATCTCACCGATTTTTCGGAGTTGTGTATGCCGGGACATCTTCCCGAGTTGTTCCGAACAAGTGCCAAGAAGATCATCGGCGAGTCTCTCTCCAAGATGGTCGGCGAGGCCAAGTCGGTCTTGTTGGACGACGCGCAATACCGCCAGAGAGTGGTCGACCCGGCCTGGCAGGAGCTGCCGCTGCCCTGCCGGATTCTCGGCCGCCGCCGCCTCGGGTGGGATGAACTGTTCAACGAGCTTCGGCAGGCCGCCTATGAACCGCGCGGAGCGACGGTTCAATTCCGAGCCGACGTGTCGATGCGCACGGCCGAGGCCTTCAAACAGGCAGTCGCTGCCGTAGAGGACCTCATGCAGGATTCGGCGACAGCCCGAGCGACGGAGTCGGCGCTGCGTCAGCCGGCTGCTTCTCCGGACCGAACAACCGCAGGCGCGGCGACGGCAACCGCAAAGGCCGGTTCGTCGGATGACTCGGCCCCGGCCATCGGTATCGACCTGGGGACGACGTATTCGGCGGTCGCTTACGTCGATGCTCATGGACGGCCAACCTGCATTCCGAACGCGTCGGGCGACGTCGTCACGCCGAGTGTGGTTCTTTTTGAAGAGGGGAGCACTGTCGTCGGCGAAGAGGCGCTCATGGCGGCGCCCATGGAACCCGATCGCGTTGCCGCTTGCGTCAAGCGGGACATGGGCCATAAGACCTACAGTAAACAAGTCAACGGCGAAAACCTGCCGCCCGAGGTCATTTCGTCGTTGGTGCTCCGCAGTCTGAAGGCGGATGCCGAGCGCCGATTCGGTCCGGTCACAAAAGTCGTCATTACGGTCCCGGCCTATTTCGACGAGCCGCGGCGCAAAGCGACCATGGATGCCGGTCGTCTGGCCGGGCTGGAAGTGCTCGACATCATCAACGAGCCGACGGCCGCAGCCCTTTCCTACGGGTATCAGCTCGGCTTTCTCGACCCAGTGCACAAATCGCAGGACAATCAACTGCTGCGGGTGTTTGTCTACGATCTGGGAGGCGGGACCTTCGACGTCACGATTCTTGAAATCCGAGGGAACTCCTTCAAAGCCATCGCCACCGACGGCGACGTTCGTCTGGGCGGCAAGGATTGGGACGAGAAACTCATCGACCTCGCGGCAGCGGCGTTTCTCGAGCAACACGGAGACGACCCGCGCACCGATCCTTCCACCTATCAGGAACTCTCGGCCGCGGCGGAAACGGCCAAGAAAACACTGACGGAACGCTCGCGGGCCGTTCTGTACGTCAATCATTTCGGCAAGCGAACGAAGTTCGAGGTGACTCGCGAAGAGTTCGAACGGGCCACGGCCGCATTGGTCAATCTCACGCGGACGACTTCTGAAATCGTGTTGCGGCAGGCCGGTCTGACGTGGGATGACATCGATCGGCTGTTGCTGGTCGGCGGCTCGACGCGCATGCCGATGATTGTGCGGATGCTTGAACAACTCAGTGGAAAGCCGGTCGACCAGTCGCTTGCTCCGGACGAGGCGGTCGCCCACGGCGCAGCCTTGTACGCCGACCTGCTTTTGAAGCAGCGGGACACAACCGGCCTTTCGCAGGCGAAGTTCACACTGACCAACATCAACTCACACAGCCTGGGGATCGTCGGCATCGATGAACGTACCAAAAAGAAAATCAATCATATTCTCATCCCCAAAAACACCCCGTTGCCGTGTGCCGTCGAGCAGATGTTCAAGACGGCGAAGCCGAATCAGCAAAGCGTGAAGGTCGAAGTGTTGGAGGGGGAGAATTCGCGGCCGGAGTATTGCACGCTGGTCGGTGTCAGCGTGGTGCGCAACCTGCCGAAGGACCTGGCCGCTGGTTGGCCGGTCAACGTTGGGTATCGCTACGAAGAGAACGGCCGGTTGCAGGTCACGGCCAAGGTGAAAGGACGCGAGGCCCCGGTCACCGCGACGTTCGTCCGCGACCATAACCTGCCGGAAGACGACCTGTTGGCGTGGAGCGAGTATGTTGCTCACGAGTCTCGGCTGCTGAGTGAATGAGGCGCCAGATGAAAACGGACGAACCACGTCTCAAAGTGCAATGCGGACAGCAGGTCTTCGGCCCGATGAGCGTGACGGACCTGGCTGAGCTGCTCGCGGCTGAGCGCTTCAGCGGCTCCGATCTTGTTTCGGAGCGGAACGGGCCGTGGGTGACGATTGAAGAATACGTCGCCCGGCAATCGGAACCACCGCCGTCCGAGTCGGGACCCGATTCGGATTACATGTTGCAGAGCGCGCCGGACGAATCGGATTACGTTCCCCTCTCTGAATCGCTCGATCCGTCACCGGCCAAATCGCGAGAATCGTCGTCGACCCGGCAGCCTGATTTCTACGGGATTCCTCGCTCCGAACGGTTGGAAGAGCCGCCGCCGGCGCCGCCGGAGAGCATACCACACGCACCGATCTCCAGTTTTCCGCAGTCCGCCGAGCCGTCGACGCCGCTGCCAGACGAGTTGGAGCTGGACGACGCGCTCGAAGCACTCGCAGCAGACGAAGCGGACGCTCCGGAAGTGAGCCGCCGTAGACGGAAGCGAACCGCGTCGAAGGGCGTCAAGCGAAGCAATTCGAAACGCACGAAACGAAAACGCAAACGTCGCTAGTGGTCTGTCAAAGCCGAATGTGGGGCAGGCTTTCCAGCCTGCTGCGGCCAATCGGCAGGCTGGAAAGCCCGCCCCACGACACCTGTCAAATTGGCTTTGACAGACCACTCAGGATCGGGACGACTCTGCCGCTGCAAACCAGAGATTTGACACCGTTCAGGATTTGCGCGGGCTTCTCAAATAAGCGTCATGAGAGAGAGGTCACAATCACTTCCGATTGGGCGTGCCTTTGCTCAGTAGGATGTTCACGCCTTTCTTGTTCGACAGCACGACATCGTGACGGCCGTTGCCGTCGACGTCCGTGACGACAAACTGCGTGCCGACGCCGGTGTCACGGCCGGCGACGATTTCGTGTGGAATGAACTTCGGCGGAGATCCCTTTTCGCGGCGAATTTCGTACCAGTACATCACCACCGGGTCCTTCCCCCCGGGATCGCGGCCGTTGTGTGCGTAGAAGCGCTTGCCGGTGACGATGTCCTTGTGGCCGTCGCCGTTGATGTCGGCGAACTCCACCGCGTGCGTCTGTGAGTAAGACTCGTCGATCAAATGGTATTTGAACTGCGGGGCTTTGTTGCCGGCGACGTTCTCGAACCACCAGACGCCGTAGGCGTGCGCCGAACTCATGATCAGGTCGTTGTCACCGTCGAGATCGAGATCGTCCACATAGATGTTGGCAGCTCGCAACGGATCCCCCGTCCCGTCCTTCGACAGCACGAGCGGGTGAAACTTCCACGGAATGATGTTTCGGTCTTGCGGCGCTTCCCACCAGCCGTGAGGAATGACGACGTCGTTTCGGCCGTCGTGGTTGACGTCGCCGATTCCCACGCCGTGATAATACTTGAAACTGCCGTTTTTCTGTGGATCGCCAGGCTCGCTAATCGCGCGGAAGTTCCATTTCCCAGCCGCCTGAGCGCTCGCCGGCAACGGCAGGTAACCCATTTGCCGTTCCGGTTGCGAGCCAAGAACAAGCTCCGGCTTCCCGTCGCCGGTGAGGTCCTCGAAGTCGGGCGTCTCGTTGCAGGCGCTGTGCCAGATGAGGTGCTCCTTCCAGTGCCCCGGCTGATTCTTGGGGTTTTCGTACCAGTGAAAGGGATCGCCAGGGAAGCCAATCAGAATAAAATCGTCCCAGCCGTCTCCGTTGACGTCGTATGCGAAGTTCGCGAAGCTGCTGCTGTACCCTTTGCCAGCCACGAAGTGACCGACCGGACGAATCGCGTGCATCTTCCAATGGGGGGCCTCGTACCAAACGTCGCCGGCCAGCACGTCACGCTTTCCGTCGCGATTGACGTCGGCGACGGCCACGCCCTCGGAGCGGAACGCGTTGTCGATCTCGATTCGCTCCCAATTCACTCCGCCGCTGGCCTGACGCGTCGGCTCCGCCGCGTCAACAAGCGAAGCCATGCCGAAGGTGACGAGGAGAAAGAAACAGATGGTGGGGTACACGGGTTGACTCCTTGGTGAAAAGTCTGGGCGTCTTGAGGATCAAGCGGAGATTCACGCATCCCGCTCGCCAGTCTAGTCTGCAGCGCCCATCGTAGCCAGCCATTCGCCTATTCGCCAGCGTTCCGAGCATTGCGTTCCTGCACGCAACAAACCCGATCCGTGTTTGAGGATTCCTGCATGAATCGGTGGCCGCTTTCTTCCAGGGCCAAGCCGACGTAATCATTGCCCGATGGGTCGCGTTGCAGCCAAGCCATGTGTCGTCTCCAGTGCAAAACGAGTGGCACCGAATGTTTCAGGCCGTACCTGTTGAGAAATCAGCGACACAAATGCAACGCGATTCCAAAATGGCCACTGATTCTGCCACTGATCCTTCGCCGGTGCAATGGTCAAGGAGTGGCGGGCACACGTCCGCAGTGGTCTTGCGCATCTCCACCACCGGCCAGCGGCGCGACAACACTCCATTCGCGTGGCGAAACGACTCACAGAGATCGCGGGACTTGCTTTGCGCTCGTTCGACGCGAAATCTGAAGCCCGATTTCTGACCGACGAGGGCCGATCACGCTGAGACGGATCATCTGGCCCGCGAAATGGCCTGTGACGCGTCTCCCTTTCTGAATACGGCATTTGATCAGACCGGCTTTGATTGTCGGATGCCGCAGCAGCACCGTCAGCCGTTGCACGCCCCACAACACGTGCACCGGATAATCGTTGCGGCCCTTGCCCCGGGCTTGCCGTAAGGACTCCAAAAGCTTCCCATCGGGAACGGCGGCCAACAGCTCTCGGATGGTCAGAGAGTGCGGGACTGTCTTCCAGGCAGTCCCAGGCGAACAACGGTTTGGTTTCGGCGATCCGCATGCTTGATATCCTCCGTGAATCGGATGGGAGCGTGACAAATCCTTATCGTCTCGCTACAATTTGAGGCGACCGGACGGTGGCGAAAAAAGGTGAGAGTCTCTGGCCGCCTCCGAGCATGCTGTTTTTGTCTGAGGAGTGGTAAACATGCCGCAGGGTGCAATCAAGAAGTTGACGGACAAGGGGTTCGGGTTCATCGATGGTGAGGGGGGCGACGTCTTCTTTCACATGTCGGTGCTCGAGGATGTGAGCTTCGAGGATCTCCACGAAGGCCAAACGGTGGAGTACGAAGCAGAGGAGAATCAAAGAGGGCCGCGAGCGACAAGCGTCAAACCGGTGTAGACCACCGGCCTCTGTCGACGCGCCTTGATCGCGTTTCCGGATCATTTGGCTTGTTGCTTACATCCGGCACGCGCGCTCCAACCGCTACATCCCGCGTGGAACGATGAACCGTTCGTTTCGGCCCTAGCGGATTCTCCGAATCATGCGGATCGAACCGGTTCGTTCTACGAATTGGGGATGAATTCTTGCGAACAATCGGATTGTAGTTGTCGTAACCGGAAACCATGTCGATCTGAATGTCGAGGATGTTCCAGATGTTTCACCCTTCTGGGTGGAGAAAGCATCGAACGCATTTGAAGACTTTCGGGAGTCTGACATGCCGGTTACTGGGTGGCTACGTTCGACAACAGAATTCTTGACGGCAGTGCCGGGACGGTTGTCAAAGGCAGTCTCGCCGTACAGGTCGGCTCGCGATCGACGGCCCGAAGCTCTTTGGGCGCAGGTTGAATGGCTGGAAGACCGCACGCTGCTGGCCGTGAACGCGGCCTTCTTCGATCTCGAAGGCAACTTGAGCATCGAAAGTACGGCCGAAGAGACGGTGACCGTCACGGTCAATGCCGGCAACGTGCTGGTCAACGGCGTCAATCCCAACACGGGCCCTCTGGACGCCATCGACGTGGAGTCGATCAAGGTCGTCGGCAGTTCCGGCCGAAACGTCGTTGATCTCAGCAGTGTTCGAATCGGTGAATTCGTCAACCTCAAGGACGTCTTCGTCGACGGCGGCCTGGGAGCCGACTCGATCGTTGGCAGCGAGTTTCCCGACAGTCTGCAAGGCAACCAAGGCGACGACACGATTCAGGGCGGCCCGGGGGCGGACACCATTAGCGGCGGCGACGGCAACGACCTGATCAACGCAACGGCCGACACAGTTCAAACGATCTCCGGCAGCGACACCATCACCACCGAGACGCTCGCTCCCACGCTCGGCGAGGGCGACGACAGCATCTTCGGCCGAGACGGTGACGATACGATCTTCGGCGGCGAGGGCAACGACACGATTGACGCCGGTGACGGCGAGGACCTGATCAACGGCCATCAGGACACGATTACGGCCGTCACTGCCGGCGATACGTTGACGGGCGCCGGAAGCGACACGGTGACGACGTTCGCGCTCGTGTCGTTCGACGATCCTGGTGACGACAGCATCTTGGGCGGCAATGGCCAGGATATCATCTTCGGCGGCAGCGGGCTGGACACGATCAACGGCAACTTCGGCGAGGACACGCTCGACGGCGGCGACGACGCGGACAAGATCTTCGGCGGCGCCGATGCCGACTCGATTCTCGGCGGTGCCGGCGATGATACGCTCCGCGGCCAGGGCGGGGCCGACACGATCAAAGGAGGCGGCGGGGCCGACGTGATGTTCGGCGGCGCCCACCAAGACTTCCTCAGCAGCGGCCAGTTGCCGCAGATCACGATTGATAGCGTCATCGTCGACCCGGAAGGCGACAGCGGCACGACGGACGCCGTGTTCACGGTCATGCTGCACAAGCCCTCCGACGAAGTGGTCACGGTTGACTATATGACCACCGACGGAACAGCCTTGGGTGGGCAGGATTATGTGCCGGCGAGGGGCGTGCTCACGTTCCAGCCGGGCGTCACCTCGCGAACGATCACGGTGCTCGTCATCGGCGATACGCTGCCGGAAGCAGACGAGGATTTCTTCATCGCCCTGTCCAATCCAACGAACTCCGAGATTTTCTCTGGGCAGGGGCAGTGCATTATCGTCGACGACGATGCCGACATCGGTCTGAACTTCACCGGCAGCAACTTTTCCAACAGCGGCGCCGTCCCGCCGGACACGATGGGCAGTGTCGGGCCGAACCACATCGTCGAGTTGATCAACGGCCGGTACGCCGTTTACGACAAGACGAACGGCGCGCTGCTGCAGAGCAGCACTCTGGATTCGTTCTGGACGAGCGCCGGGGCGGCATTTACCGGCTTCACGTTCGATCCTCGGATCATTTTCGACCAGGGCAGCCAGCGGTTCTTTGCCGCCGCCGTCGACAACGGCGGAGCAGCCAACAACTTTTTGGTCGCCGTCTCCAACTCTGACGATCCGACACTGGGCTGGGTCGGCGCGGCCATCGACAGCGACAGCGACGACCTCCAATGGGCCGATTTCCCGACGTTCGGTCTCGATGCGGATGGCGTTTACGTCTCGGCCAACATGTTCCCGATTGCAGCCGGCGACCCGTTTGAGGTCAATGTGCTGTCGATTCCGAAAGCCGACCTGCTTCTGGCGCAGGCCGACTTCACCAATGCCGTCCTTCTGGAAGATCTGGACAGTACGCAGGGAATTGGTTTTGCGGTCCAGCCTGCAGTGGATTTCGGACCTTCGGACGGAAGCGCCGCGTTACTCTCCTCTGCTTCATTCAACGACGTTGCATTCGGGTTGAGCACGAACAGTCTTTTTCGCTCGGATGTAACGGGAGTTCCGGGAAATGAAGCCGTCAATTTGACTGCGACCATTGCCACCCCCGCAACCAACACTCCCCCGCCTCTGGCGGACCAGCCTGGAACGAAAACTGACTTGGACGTGAGCGATTTGCGGATCAGCGGCAACGTGGTGGAAGTGGGTGACAGCCTCTGGGCGGTTCATAGCGTCCTCGACCAAGCGACCGGCAACATTGCGGTCCGCTGGTACGAAGTCGACGAGGTCAACAACATTATTCTGCAGTCGGGTATCTTCAGCGACTCGGACCTCGACTTCCACTACCCGTCAATAGCGGTCAACGCCATGGGCGACGTGGTGATCGGCTTTAGCGCTTCGAGCGAAACACAGTTTGTCAGTTCCTATGTGGCCGTCGGCCGCACTGCGGGCGGCATCACGACCTTCGACCCGCCGAACCTGATCATGGCCGGCGTGGCAGATTACGAAATCTTGGATTCCTTTGGCCGGAATCGTTGGGGCGACTACAGTGCGACAGTTGTGGACCCAGTGGATTCCACCCACTTCTGGACGTTTCAGGAATTTGTGGCGGGAACCGACTTCTGGGCGATTCAAATCACAGAAATCATTGTCAGCCCGGCCCAGGCACCGCTTCCGCCGCTTCCGCCGCCTCCGTCCGTGCCGGCGGACGATGGCGACACGATGCTCGGCAATGGCGGTGACGACACGCTGGTCGGCGAGGAAGGCGATGATTTTCTCAACGGCGGCGACGGCAACGACCTGCTGGAAGGGGGCGAGGGACTCGACACACTCAACGGCGGACCCGGAGCCGATCAACTCTTCGGCGACAGTGCGGACCCGGCCTTGGAATCGGCCGGCGACGACGTCATCAACGGCCAGGCCGGAGCCGACACGTTAATCGGCGGCGGCGGCGCCGATACCATCGACGGCGGTTCGGGCGACGACCTGATCCGCGGCGGCCACGACCCGCTGGTATTCCCACCCACCATCTTCATCGACGATGTCACCATTGATCCCGAAGGCGGCACGGGCATCACGACTCCCGGCCTGCTGACGGTCGCACTTTCGACTCCGTCCGAAGACGTGGTCACCGTCGACTTTGCCACGTCTGACGGCACAGCGATTGCGCCGTCGGACTATCTATCGGCCACCGGTACAGTCACGTTTGCACCCGGAGAGACCACTCAGACGATTGCGGTCCTGGCCGTCGGTGACGCGTTTGGTGAACAGACCGAGAGCTTCTTCGTAAACTTGTCAAGTGCGGTGAACGCGAACATCGGCGACGGTTTGGGAAAGGTCACCATCATCGACGACGATCTGCCGGCCGGCGGCATCCAGATCACACCCACCGATGACGAGGCCACGATCCTGAATGCGCTAGTCGCCGGGGGGGGTGCCGGCATCAACGTCACGAATGTCACAATCGATTCCCGCTCGCTGCCAACCGGCGAGATGTCGATCGGTACCTATGGCCTTGGCCAAGACTTTACCTACGACTTGCGCCGGCCGGGGATTGTGATCAGTTCAGGCGACGTGGCAGACTACGGCGCCGGTGCCAACACCGATACGGGGAATACGACCGATTATGGAGTGCCGGCAACACCGGCGCAAGAAACGCTGCTCGATCAGATCACTGGTGGCACGTTCGATCACAACGATGTCACCCAACTGGACATCGAATTCGACATGCTCCCGGGATTCGACACGATCTTCTTCGAAGTTGTGTTTGGGTCTGAGGAGTACCCGGAGTTCGTGAACACCCTGTTCAACGACGGCTTCGGCCTGTTCGTGAACGGGACCAACATTGCCTTTGCTGGAACGCCTCTGGCACCGATCAATATCGATCACCCGGACATGGCGCCCATTGCCGGCACCGAACTGGACGGCGTATTGGCGCCGGGCGGCACGCCTTCGCTCGTGTTCGCGGCAAACGTGGGCGACGGCTCCACGGGCAATACGCTGACCATCATCCTGGGCGATACGAGCGACGGGATTCTCGACTCGACGGTCTATGTTGCTTCGCTGGGCAGCGTTTCCTCGGCGTCCGTTTCCATCGATGACGTCACGATCGATCCGGAAGGCGACAACGGCTTGACCGACGCGACGTTTACGGTCGCGCTCTCGCAGGCGGCGGCATTCCCGGTGACGATGGACTTCGCCACTGCCGACGGCCTGGCGATTGCCGGAACAGACTATGAAGCGACCAGCGGAACCATCACCATTCCGTCCGGCGAGCTGAGCGCTACGTTGACTGTGCCTGTGATCGGTGATCGATTGGACGAAGCCGACGAGACCTTTTTCGTCAACCTGTCCAACGCGTTCGGCGTGGTCGTCGCCAAGGCCCAGGGGGCGGGCGTCATCATCGATGACGATTCGGCCCTCGATCTCATCGGCGATACGCTCTTCGGGAGCCGAGGCGCCGACACGATGATCGGTGGGGATGGCGACGACTCAATCACCGGCGGGATCGGCAACGATCTCATGAGCGGCAACGGTGGGAACGATACGATGTCCGGCGGGGCCGGGCACGATTCGTTGGAAGGTGATGACGGAAACGACTTGCTCGACGGCGGTCAGGGCACCGATACCAGCCTCGGCGGAGCCGGTAACGACACCATCCTCTGGGAAACTGGCGACGGCCGCGAGGACGCTGACGGCGGGCCAGGCTTCGATCGCTTGGCCGTGGAGACCGGAACCGAAAACGATCGATTTACAGTCGACGAAGTCGATGGGGACTTGCGCGTCTTGCACCGCATCCCGACCGATCCGCTCGGCGAGACGTTGACCACCGTTGCGGTCGAGGAACTTTCGATCGACAGCGACGGCGGCAGCGACCGTGTCACGGTC
>CAZGYE010000205.1:0-10642 GCA_964530165.1 uncultured Planctomycetaceae bacterium | reverse complement strand
GATGATCGTGGTCGGAGGCGGAGTGACCGGCATCGAGTACGCCACCATGTTTGCGACGCTCGGCGTGCAGGTCACTGTGGTCGACGGCCGCGAGCGGCTATTGGACGGTTGCGATCGTGAGGTTGTCGATGCGTTGTTGGATCGCGCGCGGTCTGTGGGCATCGTTTTCCGACTGGGTGAAGAGGTGGTCGGCGTCGATCGGCTGGTGCACGAGATGGTCGCCGTTCAGTTGGAGAACGGCAAGCAACTGATTGGTGAGACGGCCCTGTTTTGTGTAGGAAGGATCGGCAACACCGAGCATCTGAATCTGCAGGCCGCCGGACTCGAACCGGACGAACGCGGCCGGTTGTGGTGCAATGAAAACCACCAGACCTGGGTCCCACACATTTACGGCGCCGGCGACGTGATTGGGTTTCCGTCACTGGCCGGTGTGTCGATGGAGCAGGGCAGTCACGCGGTCTGTTGCATCTTCGAGCAGCACCGCGACCGATGCGAACAGACGCCCTGTGCACTGTTCACAATTCCTGAGATCTCCATGGTCGGCCGCAACGAGGAGCAGTTGACGGCCGAGCGCGTGCCGTTCGATGCTGAAGTGACCCGCTTCCCGGAAATCCCGTGCAGTCCCTTCGCCGGCGACAAGACGGGCATGCTCAAGCTGTTGTTCCACCGCGATACACGGGAGCTGTTGGGTGTGCACTCGATCGGCGAAATGGCGACGGAAATCGTCCAGATGGGGCAAGCGGTGATGGCCTTCGGTGGAACGATCGACTACTTCCACGACATGACCTTCCACTACGCGAACGTCACGGAGCCGGCCGGCGCAGAGGAAGTCCTCACGGTGTAGCCGGCGTCGATCCTCTGCCACTCCGGCAACATCTCCGCCCGCCTCGGCCGCCAGATCTCCCTCGACCCGAAAACGGAACTCTTCATCGACGACCAAGAAGCCAACGCGCTGCGCACCCGCCCCGAGTACCGCAAACCCTGGCTGCTGCCGGCTGTGTGACGCGAAGACTGCGGATATGCATCCGCAGCTACTGAATCATGTGAATTGAGAATCAGCCGCGGATGCATCTCCGCGGGCACACGTTCATTGCAAGGCTTGTTTGAGCAGGCTCCAGCGAATGCTCCCGTGTTGCGGCAAGTAGGCGCGGCAAAGATGGCCGAAGTGTGATTCATCCGCCACTCGCTTTCGACTGAGACCCCGCGAAAACCAAGGCCCCGGTTTGTCGGCGGCTTTGCTCCGGGCTGCTCCCAGTCTGCGTTTGAGACGGTTCGAGACTGCTTGGACCGCCAAGTCGCTGCGCCATCCCAGAAGCAAATGGACGTGACTGCTGACGGCTACCATTTCGTACAGCTCCCATTGGCACTCCCGACAGACGGTTGCTGCAGTTTCAATCAGCAAGCGGCGCTGTTCTTCGTCGAACTGCACCGGTGGATGCTTCGCCCGTCGATTGTAGACCCGCGCCGTTTCGTCATCTCTCGGCAGAATCCCTTGGCCGCGTTTCACGTAGCCTTGCCGGCGATCAGGCATCCACGAGCGGTAAGCATGATAGGTCAGCAAGTAGACGGGCATAACTTACGATAGTACTGCGGATATGCATCCGCAGCTATTGAAAATTGTGAATTGGAAACTAGCCGCGGATGTATATCCGCGGTTCATACGCGAGCCAGCGAGTAGGTCAGGCAAAGATGCGTGACTACTCAACTAGCGGACCTCTGCCGTGGTCTTGCCCCGCACCTCGAACGGTGGATGAGCGAAGACCAGCTCCGCCCGGACGAACTCTTTGGGAGGCCTGCACGAGGCCATGGCGCCGCCCCCTCAGCCGTACCGCATCGGTCCGCTGGCAACGGCTTTCCCGTCGGCGTTCGTCAGGCGGTAGTGAAGTGGAATCCGATTGCCCCGACGATAGATTGTCAGCCCGCTGTCTGCGGCCCCTTGCACGGTCGTTTGAACCGTCACCTTGTGATGCCCTCGACGCACGCGGCAGTTCATGACGATGGTGGGCTGAATGTCGATTTTGGCGTCTTGCTTCGCTCGGACCACCAGCTTGCGAAATCCGGCCGAGGCAACCGAAATGTGCCAGCCGGTTCCCTGGGCGTCTTTTTTGCGAATCCGGTAGCCCCTGACTTTGTACTCGCCAGGATGCAAACCACGCCGCCGATCCTTTTGGCCCGGTTGCCATGTCAGGCGAAACAGCTTGCCGGCGGCGTTTTCCAGGAACAGTTCACCGTCCGGGATCGTCGATTCAACCCAACCCAGGCCCCTTGAACTCGGCCGGGCCAGAGAGGAAATCGTCGCGGGACGCTCCAACTGCGAGGACTTCAGATAAGCGACCAAGGCCGCACGGACCTCGGGTGGTGTGCCGCTTCACGCCGTGCTATTTACTTGTTTCAACCAGGCGCGATCGGTCGCAAAGGCCGTGTCCGGCACCGTGTGGCAAACGGCGCAACGGGCCTGGAACATTTGGCCCAGGTGGTCGGCGTGGTGTTTGTCCTGGGCAGCCAGCGGACTGACGCCGGCCAAAAACCAAACAAGACTGACAACGCGGTCCATGTGTCTCCTCCACAGGCATTCTGGCAACGGTTATGCCCTATTGTGTTCACAAATGCTGTGGCTGTCCAATGGGCGGTGCACACGATTTCCTTCACGGCTTGACTCTTCTCTGTCACTCGCCGCTGCCAGTGGAGTCCAACTCGTCGGACTCCAGAACGGATTGGAGTTGGCCGGCCAACGTCGGCAGGTCCCGACGGATTGTGTCCCAGACAATTTCTACGTCAACGGTGTCGTAGCTGTGGATGACACGGTCTCGCATACCCGCCATCTCATGCCAAGGCACCTGCGGAAACCGTTGGCGCACCGTTTCCGCAACTCGCTTGGCCGCCTCTCCCATAATCTCGATGCGACGAATCACGGCGTCCTGACATTGGTCGTTTGCCTCAAAATCTCTCTGCTCCAATCCGGAAACGTACTGCATGACCAGACGAATTGAGTTGAGCATATCCAAGATCGATTCGCGGTCACGCGGCATGGACCACCTCAAGAGAAGACAAGATGGCCTCTCGGCGGATCGGATTACGCGAGCGCTCCACACTTTGGCGCGTCAACAGGTCGACTTGGCGATCGAATAGCCGAACGAGTTCTTCCTGCATCTGTACAAGCTCAAACAGCGTCCGGTGTGCGTCCGCCTGAAACGTGACGAGCACATCGACGTCACTGTTCGTCCCGAAATCGTCACGGAGGACCGAACCAAACAGCGCGAACTCAAGGACCTGCCACTTCCGGCAGAACCCGGCAATCTGCGCTCGGTCGATGGAAATGCGGATTGTCACAGTCTGGCATCTCGCTGAAACGGTCGCCTTTCATTATAGCGTCGCATGCCCAACGGCACACTACGCATTCGCCAAATCTCGCAGCACTTTGTGCAGGATGCCGCCGTTGCGGTAGTAGTCGACTTCGACGGGAGTGTCGATGCGGCAGACGGTGGTGAAGCGGACCTCGTTGCCGTCGCCTTTGGTGGCGGCGACCTCGACGGTTTGCCGGGGTTTGAGGTCGTCGGTGAGCGTGATGTCGAACGTTTCGGTGCCGTCCAGTCCGAGGGCCTCGCGGCTTTCGCCTGCGCGGAACTGCAGCGGCAAGACGCCCATGCCGACCAGGTTCGAGCGATGAATGCGTTCAAACGACGTGGCAATCACCGCCCGGATGCCGAGCAGGTACGTCCCCTTGGCGGCCCAGTCTCGTGAGGAGCCGGTACCGTATTCCGAACCGGCCAGCACAATCAGCGGAGTCCCCTTCGGGGGTTGAGGGTTGAGGGTGGAGAGTTGAGAGTCGGAGTGGCTCGCCGCGGCCTCTTTGACTCTAGACTCTGGACTCTGGACTCTCGACCTTTCTCGGTATTTGACTCCGGCGTCGTAGATCGACATCTGCTCGCCGGTGGGGTGATGGACCGTCACGCCGCCTTCGGTTCCGGGGCAGAGCAGATTCCGCAGCCGAATGTTGGCAAACGTGCCGCGGGTCATCACGCGGTCGTTTCCGCGACGGCTGCCGTAACTGTTGAAGTCGGGCGGCTCGACGCCGTTCTGCTGCAGGTACCGGCCGGCCGGCGAATCGGGCTTGATGGCGCCGGCGGGGCTGATGTGGTCGGTGGTGACCGAATCGGCGACCGAAACCAACACGCGGGCGCCGCAGATCGACGCGATCGCCGGCGGTTCGGGTGGCATGTCGACAAAGAAGGGCGGCTCCTGCACGTAGGTGCTCGCTGGGTCCCACTGGTAAAGAGCACCCGTGCTGCCGGCGATTTGCTGCCACTGGGGCGGCCCATCGGTGGCCTGTGCGTACTCGCGCTGGAACGTCTCTGGCGACATCGACCCGGCGACTACGTCGGCAATTTCCTGCTGAGTGGGCCAGATGTCTTTCAGAAAGACAGCGTTGCCGTCGGCGTCTTGTCCCAGCGGTTCGGTCGTCAGATCGACGTCGGTGGTGCCGGCCAGCGCGTAGGCAACCACCAGCGGCGGGCTGGCCAGGTAGTTCGCTTTCACCAGCGGGCTGATGCGTCCTTCGAAATTGCGGTTGCCGGAGAGCACGGCCGCGGCGACCAGATTGCCCTCGGTGACGGCTCGGGCGACCGCTTCGGGCAGCGGACCGCTGTTGCCGATGCACGTGGTGCATCCGTAGCCGACCAACTGGAAGCCGAGCGCGTCGAGCGGTTTGTCCAGTCCGGCGGCGGCCAGGTAGTCGGTGACCACACGGCTGCCCGGCGCGAGGCTGGTTTTGACCCACGGCTTGCGCGCGAGTCCCTTGGCGACGGCGTTGCGGGCCAAGAGTCCCGCGCCGATCATCACCGACGGGTTGCTGGTGTTGGTGCAACTGGTGATCGCAGCGATGACGACGGCGCCGTCGGTGATGGCGGCCGTCCCCCCGTTCGATTTTACGCTGACTAGATCGGCCGGTTTGTCCTTGCCGAAGGTCTCCTGCAGATCGGTTTGCCACTGCGATTTCATACTGCTCAGCCGAATTCGGTCCTGCGGCCGTTTCGGACCGGCCATCGACGCGACGACCGTCGAGATGTCCAGCTCCACCGTGCTGGAGAACCGCGGTGGGGGCGAGTCGGCCGTGCGGAACATTCCCTGTTCCTTGTAGTACCGCTCGACGAGATCGATCTGGTCGGCGGTGCGGCCGGTCCGCTCGAGGAACCGCAGCGTCTCGTCGTCGACGGGAAAGAAGCCCATCGTGGCGCCGTATTCGGGGCTCATGTTGGCCAGCGTGGCCCGATCGGGCAGGCTCATGCCGTCCAGCCCGGGGCCGAAGAACTCGACGAACTTGCCGACCACGCCGTGTGCGCGCAACATTTGCGTGACGGTCAGCACGAGGTCGGTGGCCGTTGCGCCTTCTGGCAGCTCGCCGGAGAGTTTGAAGCCGACAACCTCCGGTGTGAGCATGTAGATAGGCTGGCCGAGCATGACCGCTTCGGCTTCGATGCCCCCCACTCCCCAGCCGAGCACGCCCAGACCGTTAATCATGGTGGTGTGGCTGTCGGTGCCGACCAGGCTATCGGGATAGGCCACGCCGTCGCGGACCAGCACCGATTTGGCCAGGTATTCTAGGTTCACCTGGTGGACAATGCCCGTTGCCGGTGGGATGACGCGAAAGTTGTCGAACGCCTGCTGACCCCACTTGAGGAACCCGTACCGCTCGCGGTTGCGTTGGAACTCCATGTCGACGTTGAATTCCAGTGCCGACGCGTCACCGAACCGGTCGACCTGCACCGAGTGGTCGATGACCATGTCGCAAGGCACCAGCGGATTGATCTTCTGCGGATCGCCCCCCATACGGACCATCGCGCTGCGCAGTGCGGCCAGATCGACGATGGCCGGCACACCAGTAAAGTCTTGCAACAGCACGCGGCCCGGCTTGAAAGGCAGTTCGACCTGTTTCGGGGCTGCGGCATTCCAATTCGCCAGGTTCTTCACGTCCTCTTCGCCCACGACGAACCCGTCCACATTCCGCAGACAGGCCTCCAGCAACACGCGAATCGAATAGGGCAGCGTCTCGACGTCGCCGATGCCGTCGTCGATTAACTGCCGTAAACGGAAGATCGTGTATTCACCGCTGTTGGTATTCAGCTTCGCCTCAGCACCGAACGGGTTTCCACTCGCCATGAATTTCACCCTTCATTATTTCATGGACAACGTGCGCAAGAACTCTTCTCTCACAAACCGATAGTTCCGCAGTCATTGTAGGCTCTACGGCGATGCACGCAAGCAGCAAAACCGGCGAGCAGGGTGGCGTAAGAATCAGTCCCGCCTGGGTTTGCGGGCTGGTAGCCGTCGTGACTGCCGACGCGGCCTGATTTGGAGAAATGAATGGATTGCACACCACGATCCGACTTGCAAGCCGATTCAAAAGTGGATATTGATATTTCTGTCGCGCTGTGCGCCGGGTTGCGCGTTCCTGGAGACCGGTGAGGACATCGGCGGAAATGAGCGAGAAGCTTTCGGTGGGAGCGAGAATCCGTATCAAGTCTGGCGTGACCGCCCCCGATCTGTCCGAATTCACAATCGAAGGCTGGACCGGAACCATTGCCGAAACCAGCGGCAAGAAGGCCAACCGCAAGTACATCATCCAGTGGGACGCCTCGACCGTTGAAAAAATGCCCCCCGCATACCTCGAGCAGTGCGAGAGGCAACAGCTTTATCATCTCATGGCCTGCCTGACCGCAGACGACATCGCGGCAGACGATGGTTAGGCGTTTTTCAGGGCTCATCTGCCGATCAGGAATTCACGAAGAGATCACCGACACGGCACCGGAATCCGGGCAGGACCTCTTCACCGTCGAGTTGTTCGTTTTCCGTCAACGTCTTGATGTCCGTTGCCGAACGGTAAACGGTCACGCTGCACCACTTCGGATTGACGACCCACACCAAGACGGTTCCGGCGTTCAACCACGTGGAGACTTTTTCATCCACTTCCGCGATCGTATCGCCGGGCGAAACGACTTCCACAGCCAAGTCAGGTGCGCCGAGCCAAAAGGCCTTGGGAATCCCCTCGGCGGGAATGCGTTCGCGGCCGACAAAAGCGACATCGGGAGCGCGCACCGTATCGGGGTTGCGCGACAGGAGAAAACCAGTCTCAGCGCCAAATACCACGCCGAGCTCGTCTTCTGCAACATAATTTGCCAGAGAACGTGTGACTCGAACGACAATCACTCCATGTTCCGAACCGGCGGAACTCATTTTCTTGAGTTCTCCAGCGATCAACTCGTAGCGGTAGCCGTCGTCGGGCATCTGCAACAGTTGCTCGGCAGTGAGTGGTTGCGTCGTCGTGCTCATCGATCAAACCTCGCAGACAAGACGGTCGGAACAAGACACTCCTCGAGTAGAGCGGCCGTCGACTCTTCCACAGCAAGTTTCTCCATCTGCAGGACTCATTGTACCACAAAGCCGCCTGTTCCGGGAACGGTGTTGCCAACCTGCGCCGAGGATACTCAGCATAGATCAGTCAGCCCATGTTTTCCGACCGACCGGTCGTGCCCGTGGACTTAGTTTTCGGCGGTTTTCAATTCCTTGAGCAATCGAACGGCCGTTGCAACCATCTTTTCGCCGCCACCGGTTCTGATGCGCGAGTTGACGGTTTCGTAGCTGCCCTCGACAAACGCTTTCTGGGTCGGAATGTAACCGGGGGCATCGTTGGTCAGCTCGATGACCAGCGTCGTCTTGAAGGGAGACGCTTGCTTGATGGCCATTCCCAGTTCCACGAACACCTCGCCGGGCAGCGTGACGATCGCCACGTCGGAACCGAGCCGGAACACTTGCACTTCGATCGGCGCCGTATTCCCCTCGCGGAGCTGCAGCGCCGAGATTTTGTAAGCCTCGACCCGTTCGAGAAAAGGGAGCTTGCGGCTGGTGACGAGTTCCATCTTTTTCCGGGCCGCTTCGACTTGCTCTTGCCTGTAAGACTGCAGCGGAGCGTTCACCGCCTCGCTGCGGACAGCCAGTGACGGTTCGACGACTGGTGTCAGTTTCGGCATCTGCTTCCGGACGCTCTCGGCCAGCATGGCGCCGATCTCCGCGGCGCTGCGGCGGCCGCGGATCGTCACGTCGATGTGATTGATGTCGCCGCAGGTCCCTGTGCCGAACAGAGACGTGAAGTTCCGCCCGAACGTCTCCTGCAAACGGTCTTGCAGATGCTTAGGGTAATCGGCCGAGTATTTCGTGCCGCCCACCGTGTCCAGATGCATTGCAAAAGAAACGATCGCGGCAAACGGTTGATCACCGGCGGCGGCGGTCAACCGGACGATGCCTACCCCGGAATCGATGGGACCGGCCGCGCGAACGATGTTCGGGTTGAGCTGCCCCGGATTGAACCGCACCGTGCCGTTCTTCATATGAAACCGGCGATTGAAAGAGAGGCGATTTTCCCGCGCGTAACCGGCGGCGAGCTGCACCGGCTGAGTCACAGACTTCGCCTCTCTGACCGCGCTGACGAGCTTGTCCACCAGCACGTCCGGGTAGTCGACTTTTTCGTAAGGGTCGGAACCGTTTTCCTCGACCGCCTTGCGGTGAAAACGTTCCCTCAGGGCTCCGGTGTAAAGCGGCCCCGTATGCGAATGCGTGGCGGCAATCGCGATGTGCTTGGCCGGGATGCCGGTTGCCCGCGCCGCTCGTTCCCGCGCGCGGTTCGAGACGTCCAACGAGATGGCGATCACGTCGCAAAACAGAATCGCCGCCGATTCCCGCCCCTGCTCAAACACAACCGCTTTGGCCAACAACGGATCGAGCATCCCGGTGCTCAGCCGTTCGCTGAAATAGCCGCTCATGCGATACGGCACCGGCGGCGTTATGTCGACGACGGCAACTCCGGCCCGCAGCGGTTCGCCCCGTGCGGCATCAGCGGTGAATGCAAGACCGATCAACGCAGCAAAACAGGTCACGATTTGTGTCGGCATGGGGAACTCTCCATTCAGTCTGTGGAACCAGTATCGGATCGGTATTCTCCCGTTCTCAGTTGTCGGCCTGCAGACGAACGTCGACGCTGGCGCTGTGGGCCGTCAGGCCCTCTTTTTCGGCCATCAGCCGCACGTCATCGGCATCGCGGGCGAGCGCTTCGCGGTTATACGAGATGACCGAGGATCGCTTCAGAAAATCGTTTGCACAGAGCCCGTTGGCGAAGCGGGCCGTCCCGCCGGTGGGCAGAACGTGGGAGGGGCCGGCGATGTAATCGCCCAGCGCCACCGGAGTGTCATGCCCCAGAAAGACGGCTCCGGCGTTTTGAATACAGGCGAGCATTGCGTCCGGGTCGGCCGTCGAAATGTGTAGATGCTCCGGGGCCAGCAGGTCCGTCAGCCGGGCGGCCTCGGCCGGGTCGCGGGTCAGAATCAGGGCACCGTACTCTTCCAGGCTTTCGCGGGCCAGGTCGCCGCGGGGAAGTCGGGCCAACTGTTTGGCAAGCTCGCTCTCGACCGCCTCGATCAGCGGCCGATGCCAGGTAATCAGCACGCCGGAACCGGGACTGTGCTCGGCCTGCGAGATGAGGTCGCTGGCAACGAAGGCGGGCCGGGCCGAGTCGTCGGCCAACACGATCACCTCGCTCGGTCCGGCGATGCTGTCGATGTCGACTTCGCCGAACACGTGCCGTTTCGCCAGCGCGACGAACAGGTTGCCCGGCCCGACGATTTTGTCGACCCGCTCGGTCACTTCGGTGCCGTACGCCAATGCCGCCACGGCCTGTGCCCCGCCGATCCGGTAAATCTCGTGGACGCCGAGCTCGTGACACGCTGCCAGCAGATCGACGTTGTAGCCGCCGAACTCGGTCGGTGGGACGACGACGGCGATTTCTTTCACGCCCGCCGTCTGCGCGGGAACCGCCGTCATCAACAGCGTCGACGGATACGCCGCCGCCCCGCCTGGAACGCAGATCCCGACTCGACGCAGCGGCAAATACCGCTGCCGCAATTCGATCCGGCTCGCGCCGTCCTGCCGAACCAGTTTGACGTCTTGGGTCAAGAGGCTCCGTTGAAATTCGGCGATGTTCTCACGAATCCGTCGCAACGTCTCGAGGTAACTCTTGTCGGCCAGCCGGTGAGCGTCCTCCAATTCTACCTGTGAAACGCAGACCGTCTCGGCGGTCAGGTCCCGGCCGTCGAGTTTCCGCGTGTAGTCGAGCACGGCTGAGAAACCGTCTCGCCGGACGTCGTCGCAAATTCTTTCGACCACCTGTTGCGGCGAGAGCGGCTCCCCGAAGAGTTCGATCGTCCGTTTTCGGCCGGTCTCGGAGACGATATCACCGCGCGGACTGAGCTTTTCCCGTAAATCGGCGATCAGCCGTTCGGCATCGTCGCGGGTACAGTCGATCGTGGTGATATTCAACCGTGTTTCTGAGTTGCTCATTGAAGTCATCGTAAACCGGTCGGCGACAGCGGTAAAGCGTATCGGCAGCGGCGGCGATTGAAGCCGCGAAACCGGCAGGGTAAAGTGGAAAAGTTGAAAAGTTCAGAAGTTGACGAGTTCAAGACAGGGACACCGGAAACTATTGGACTCTTGCACTTTTCGTAACTGTTTAGCCGAATGCAGTGATGAGGAAATTAGGAATCTAGGAAGACAGGAGAAAGACGATTCCCGACATTCCTACTTTCCTGGTTTCCTAATA
>CAZGYE010000204.1:0-10713 GCA_964530165.1 uncultured Planctomycetaceae bacterium | reverse complement strand
AAACGAAAAGATCGCGTCGCCCCAGGTGTCGATGCCGTGCTGGACGATCGACGCCAAGTGCTGATCGCCGGCCAAATGAAACACAAATCCTCGCCGCAGCTCAGCGAGGGCCTTGTTCCGAGCGGTCTGCGGCCAGCCGTTCGAGTCCAGATCGGCCACCAGATACATCTGATTCCCGCCGTGGTAGTTGGCCACGTTGGCGAAAATCGTCTGCGAGACGGCAATTTTCATGTCCGCCCCGCGCCAATCGGCGGCCCAATCGCGCAGGAACTTCAGTTGTCGGCCGCCCAGCAGCTTCAGCCCAGGCTTGTCGACCGATTTTGGGTCGAAATTTGGATCCTTGACATGATCCGGCCGCCCTTTCCACGTGTTGACCTTGCCTTCGGGACCGGACTTGAACTTGCGGTCTTCGAGGACTGCAAAGCTGATGCGGCCGTAAGTCATCGGGCCGTAATAGACCGTAATGCCTTGCTCGACGGGCGTGGGGTCGTACGGTTCCGGGTGATGCGAAGTCTGCGTGCGCTGGACTGCATTGACCCAGTCCGCGTGCATGGCATAGCCGCCCTGGGCGTGGTTGGGCATGCCGCCACAGTCGCGCCCGCCTTGGCCCCAAATGTTTCCCTGGTAGACGTCGTGGTCGTCGGGTAGGCAGAGCGTCACACGGTCGCGCATCACCTCGCGGAATCCCCAGCCGAACACATACCATTTGCGAAGGTAATCGAGCACAGCCACTTCGACCGGCTTGCGCACGATTCCGTAACCCGCGTTCCCTTCGTAAATCTGATCACCGGTGAAGACCAACACGTCCGGATCCAATTTGGCGACGTTGCCGGCCAGTCGCTCATTGGGAAAGAGATAGTCCTGGTGACCGGTGAAACCGGCGACAACAATCGTCGGCTTGTCAACGGGATCACGGCGAACGATGCCGCGGTAATCGTAGTCCTTGCGGACCCCGTCCGGTTCGGTCATCGCGTACACCAGACGGTAGGGCGCCTTGCGTGTGTCGTCCCAGTGCGGAACTCGGAACGTGGCGGTCCGCGACAGAGGATCGATGGTCGCCTTGGCGATCTGCTTCCAGTCGCTCTGGGCGTTTCTCCGGATCTCCAAGCGGACCCGATCGGATTCACCCTCGCCGATGGGCGCCATTTGAGCGGTCATCTTCATCACGCCCCGGCTCAGTGTGTGCATGGCGAAGAGGATCGGGCCGAACGCATCCTCAGGATGCGCTTCGACCTTTGAGCCTGACAGCTTCCAGTCAGAGAACCAGAACCGGCCGGCGCCGCGGCCGGCAGGTCGGCTCTTGCCTTTGCCTCGCGACGGGATCTGATGGTTCGAGACCAGTGCAACGTTCCCGGCAAGCTGCTCGGAGCTGACACCACTTTTCACGACGCGCGCGAGCTCTTCGCCCGTCTGTGGATCGTGTGCCGACAGCGTCAGCCGGTGTTTTGCACCGTCTGCCTTCGCGTGAAGCCGCAGTTCCACGTCCGCCAGCCACGCGGAGGCTCCTTTGACAGACATTCGTGTCACGTCGCCAATGAATAGGGTCCCGTCCGCTCGGATGCCCGCATCAATGCCGCGGCCGAAGAGCAGTGCATTGCGGTAGTCGCCCAGCGGTCCTCGGATGCCGAAGCGAAATCCCGCCGAGCCTTTCGCTTTCGGGTCAAGACTGCCGAGTCGTACGCTCATCTGAAACTCGCCCGGGCGTTTGCCAACCCGGTGTGTCAGCAGGTGCACGTTTCGGTTTGGGGCGGCTTTGATGCACTCCAGCCGACCGCCCGAGATGCGCCAGTCCTGTAACGGATTGGACCAATAGTCGCGTCCGACCCACGGACGCGTCACGTGTTCCGGCCATGCGCTTTCAAACTCGGCTCCTGTCGCGATCGAACCGACGACTGCTCCCAGGCAGACAAAAACCCTCAGGCTGGTGCAAATTCTCATGTGGTTCCCTTTCCTCACAACGTCGTGACCACGCCGTTGCTTGCGGTCTGGGCGTGCCACCCGGACGCCTATTGGGGTTGATCGGAAACTCAGGTGCGCGCAGACAGGTCGGCGGCGACTTTGTCGAAGTACTTCACGCATTCGGCAATCTCGGGCAGCGAGGTGGTCCAGTTGTGCTCGTACTCGATCGAGAACACCGCCTTGATGCCCTGCCTGCGAATCTCGGTCAGCATGCCTCGGACGTCACCCGCGCCAGTGCCCCACGGGACATCATGAGCGCTCGTGCCGTACCGGTTCAAATCCTTGAAGTGGAACGAGATGATCCGTCCTTCGAGTTTCTTGAGTTGCTCGGTGGGGTTGAGCCCCGAGCGCATCCAATGGCCGGTGTCGGCACAAGCGCCGATCCGCTTGCTGCGACCTTTGCAGACATCCAGCACGGTATCGGAATTCCAGTATTTGGACGGTTTCGGGTGGTTGTGGATCGCGACGTTGATTTTGTACTCGTCACAGAGCCGCTCGACGACGTCGAAGGCGTCCGGCGGCGGTTCAGACACAATCGTCTCGATCCCCATGTCCTTGGCGAAGTCGAACGTCTTGCGATTGGCCCCTTGATCCTTGGAAAGCCGGGTGACGCCGAAGCCAACCAACTTGATTCCGGCGTCGGCGAGTCTTTTCTTGGTTTCCTTACGGACCGCGTCGGACATGGAATCGGTCATCTTAACGTTCGGCTGCTCTGCGCTGAGCCGCTGTCCCGGATAGGCCTCGATGTAATGCAGACCCAGCGAGTGCACCTTGTCGATGGCTTCATGGAATGTGAACCGGTTGAAGCTGTAAGCCTGGCAACCGAGCCGCCAGCCAAGCTTCTCGGCGTTCGGGGCGCCGCCGGCCGATTGGTCCGCCAAACCGCGTGAGCTTGCCAACCCAGCCAGCCCGAAGCCTGCGGCCAGCGCGCCGGTGCTCTTGATGAAACTGCGACGGTTGATGATGTTCTTCATGATGGGATTCTTTCTAGCAGAGTTTGTCATTTTTCTGTACTCGCAAATTCAACGGTCCACTTCGGACTGACTGCACCCGACATTCTGCCGGAGCGGACTCATCAACAGGATACCCGAAGAACCACGGCGACGCCACAATCCGGCCAATAAACGGTGGCCGTTCAGTTTTTCAAGATAGTCTGCTTCTGAATTCGACATGTTCAACTCTCTTGTCTTGACGACATGATACCATTACGGTGACGAAAGCAAGAGACCTGCATTTTGAGAGAGAAGGAGAGAAATGTGAAAAAGAATCAACGCGCCATGATGACAGTGTCCATGTTCTGCGCAGCGTGGTTGCTGTGGGGCTTAGCCGTTTACGCTGATTCCGCAAAAGACATCCTCTCCGCCACAGGCATCGAGGGCGGCTTGATTGTCCACATGGGTTGTGGTGACGGGAAGTTGACCGCGGCGTTCCGGGCCAATGACGGTTACACAGTGCATGGATTGGATAAAGACCCGAACAACGTGGAGACGGCGCGGAAATATATCCGATCGCTGGGCATCTACGGTCCGGTTTCCGTGGAGCAGCACTCGACATCAACGCTGCCATACACGGACAACCTCATCAACCTGGTCGTCGTGCAGGATGCAGGCAAGGTCGGCATGGGCGAGGTGATGCGGGTTCTGGCTCCGCAAGGAGTGGCCTACGTTCAGCACAAGGACAAGTGGGAGAAGATCGTTAAGCCTTGGCCCGATAACATCGACGAGTGGAGCCATTTCCTGCACGACGCAAGCAACAACGCGGTTGCCCAGGATTCGGTGGTTGGGCCGCCTCGAAGTCTACAGTGGATTGCGCCGCCGCTGTGGCTGCGGAGCCATGAAACGCCGTCGGGGATTCAATCGCCCGTCTCGGCCGGGGGTCGTCTTTTCTACTTCTTCGACGAAGGGTTGATCGGAATCACGGACGAGCGTCTTCCCGATCGTTGGTCGCTTGTCTGCCGCGACGCCTTCAATGGCAAGCTGCTGTGGAAACGAAAACTCGATGCTTGGGGCTGGCGCGAGTGGAACCCCGGGCGATACGTGGGCAAAGACTGGACGAAGTTGCGTGGCGTGCGAACGAATGTGCCCCTCGAAAACCAGCGTCGAATCGTCGCCGCCGGCGACCGGGTTTACACAACTCTTGCATACCGGGCTCCCATGTCGATCCTCGACGCGGCGACGGGCAAGATCATTGCGACGGTCGAGGAGACGTCGGGCACGAGTGAGATTCTCCTCAGCGACGGCATCGCCCTTGCTTACACGCGGCAATTTTCCGAAGACATGGCTCGGCGAAGAGGAGCCAAGAATGTCGGCGCCGCGGCTTTAGTCGCCGTCGATGCTCAGAGGGCAAAGGTGCTCTGGCGAAACCAGAGCGGTCCGATTCGTCCGCTGGCGTTGGCGATCGACAACGGACGGGTCGTCTATCTGACTGCGAAGAATCTGGCCGCGTTGGATTTGAAAGACGGCCGCGAATTGTGGAGGGTCCAACCGAAGTGGACCAGCCCGAGGACGCTACTGACCGTCGACGACGTGATTGTCATGCAGGGTGGTCGGCGCGTCGCGGCCTATGACGCGACCGACGGCAGTCCGCTCTGGCAGAAAACCGTGGAACCGATCGGCGGAGGGGAAGGGAACGATCTGTTTGTGGTCGAGGGATTGGTCTGGCGCGGGATAGCCAGCGTGGACGACAGCGGGAAATATGTCCGCAAAAGCCCCAACGCGCTGGTCATCGGTTGGGACCTTCGCACCGGCAAAGAGAAGAAGCGGATTCTCGTCAACAACTTGCGAAGCCCGGAACATCATCATCGTTGTTATCGCAACAAGGCGACCTGCCGGTATCTGATCAGTTCCTACGAAGGTGCCGAGTTTCTCGATTTCCAGGCAGACGACCATTCTCCAAACAACTGGCTTCGCGGCGCATGCAATTACGGGATGATGCCGTCGAACGGCATGCTGTATGTCCCGCCGGATCAGTGTTTCTGTCAACCGGGGTCGAAGTTGCTGGGCTATGCGGCCGTGACGTCCGGACCGGATGCCGCCCTCGAGGCGGTCGCCGACGGCAAGCGTCTCGAACGAGGTCCGGTCTACGGGCAACTCTTAACTCTCAACTCTCAACTCTCAACTGCTGACTGGCCGACGTTCCGGCACGATGCGGCCCGCAGCGGCACAACCCGCACCCGCGTCGCTTCCACCGTGGCTGTCGATTGGAATGTCAAACTGGAGGGTCGACTCACAGCTCCCGTCGCAGCCGGCGGCACGCTGTTTGTCGCCAAGCCCGATGCGCACACCGTTTATGCGCTGGATATGGCAAGTGGAAAGGCCATGTGGCAGTTTACCGCCAACGGCCGCGTCGACTCACCTCCGACGATCCACAAGGGCCTGGTCTTATTCGGATCGGCGGACGGCCATGTGTATTGCCTGCGGGCGTCCGACGGCAAACTCGTGTGGCGATTCCTGGCGGCGCCCGTCGATCGACGTGTTGCCTACTTTGACCAAGTGGAGTCGACGTGGCCGGTGCACGGCAGTGTTCTGGTGGACAACGACGTCGCGTACTTTACGGCCGGCCGATCGACGTATCTGGACGGTGGAATTCGCGTTTATGGTCTCGACCCGATCACCGGGAAGATTCTTCACAAGGGGCTTTTGGAAGGGCCGCATCGGAGTGTGGACGGCCGGCGTGACGTGGCCTTCTTTATCCTGGGGGCCAATTCGGACGTGCTCGTTAGCGAAGGCGGTTTTCTCTACATGCGTCAAAAGAAGATGACACCCAAGCTCGAAGAGATTGAAGTGGACGTTCTGTCCAGCAAAGGCGCTCAGGACGTCGGCCTGCACGTCTTTTCGACGTCCGGTCTCTTGGACGGTTCCTGGTACAACCGCACGTTTTGGATGTACTCGCAGCGCTGGCCCGGCTTCCAACTGGCAAACCAGGCGCCCAAGACCGGACAGTTGCTGGTGGTCGACGACAGACAGACGTATGCCGTCCGCGTGTTCTATCGTCGCAACGTGCACAGCCCGATGTTCTTCCCTGGCAGGGAAGGCTATCTGCTGTTTGCCGACACAAATGCGAACGAGCCGCAACTCGTCGGCGAAAAGGGATCGCGTAAGCCGATCAAATGGCTGCCTCAATCCGACTATCCACGCGGACGCGGCAATGAGGTGCGAAAGCTGGGAAGCGAGGCTTTCGGACTCGACAAAATGATCGGCTACACGCGGGCTGAACCGCCGGTTTGGACCCACTGGTTGCCAGTGCGAGTCCGTGCCATGGTCAAAGCAGGCGACACCCTGTTCGTCGCCGGCGCCCCAGACTTACTTGATGAAAAAGACCCCTATGCCGCCTTCGAGGGCCGCAAGGGAGCGCGCGTCGTGGCGGTCTCGGCAAAGGATGGAAAGCAACTGTCTGAAACACAACTTGAGTCTCCGCCTGTGTTCGACGGCATGATCGCGGCAGGTGGCCGACTGTTTGCTTCGTTGCGGGATGGCAGTGTTGTGTGCTTGGCGGGGAGGTAGCCGGAGGGTCAGCCAATGGTGTTGCGAGTCGCGTGTTCGGTCACGGTGGTCGCTCTGATCGTGTCTTCGACGCTCTCGGCAGAGGAGCCGGTCAAGATCGGCTCGCGGCTGGAGCTGTTGGTGGACAACTTCCTCGTCGAATCGATGAAGGGCAAGGCGCGGCTGCAGCTCCACCGGCCAACTCGCCGGGAGCTCGTGTTCCGCACGGACGCTCGCTGGGAGGGCAACGCCAGCGCTTATCAATCCGTGTTCCAGGACGGCAACCGCTACCGCATGTACTACCGCGGCCTTCACTATCGACACAGTGGTCCACCGGCGCAGGCGCTCGAAGACCACCCGTGGTTTCTCTGCTACGCGGAGAGTAACGACGGCATTCATTGGCACCGACCGGAGCTGGGCATCTTCGAGTTTGACGGTTCCAAGGCGAACAACATTATCCTCACGCCCGACTTCCTCGCTGAAATCGGCGGCGACCCCGCCCACACGTCCGTGTTCAAGGACCAGAACCCGGATTGCCCGGCCGATGCTCGCTACAAGATCACCGTCGTCGGCAGCAAACCGCGTGGACTGTACGTTCTCAAATCGGCCGACGGCGTTCACTTCTCCCTGATGAGCAAACAGCCGATCGTCACCCGGGGCGCCTTCGATTCGCAAAACCTCGTATTCTGGGACCCGATGCGTCAGGAGTATCGCGAGTACCACCGTGGTTTCAAGGACGGCGTGCGCGACATCATGACGTCAACCTCGAAGAACCTCGAACGCTTTCCAGAGCCTCAATGGTTGCGTTACCCGAACGCGCCGAAGGAGCACCTCTACACCAACCAGGTTCAGCCCTACTATCGCGCCGGGCACATCTTCGTGGGCTTTCCGATGCGGTACAACGACCGTGGGTGGTCAGAACCTTTGCTCCAACTACCGGGCCTCGATGAGCGCCTCGTCCGCGCGAAGTCGCACCCCCGTTACGGCACGGCGGTCACCGACGCGCTGTTCATGACAAGCCGCGACGGTCGGACGTTTCATCGCTGGCCCGAGGCGTTCATCCGGCCGGGGCCGCGAAAGCGGGAATCCTGGGTCTACGGCGACAACTTCATCTTCTGGGGAATGGTGGAGACGAAGTCCGCTGTCGAGGACGCGCCGGACGAGATCTCACTCTATGCCACCGAAAGTTACTGGGAAGGCACCAGTACCAGCGTGCGGCGGTACACGCTGCGCATCGACGGCTTTGTGTCGGCCTCTGCGCCCGTCTCCGGCGGACAGGTCCTCACCAAACCCATCCTCTTCGCCGGCGGCAATTTGGCCCTGAACGTCGAGACCTCCGGTGCGGGGAGCGTCCAAGTGGAAATTCAGGACACAGGGGGCGCCCCCGTCGAGGGCTACACTCTCGACGAGTGCCCGGCGATCTTCTGCGACAGTCTGCGCCACATCGTACGCTGGAATCACCAAGGGGGCGACGTCCGCCCGTTGGCCGGAAAGCCCGTGCGGCTTCGCTTCGTGCTGAAAGATGCCGACCTCTACGCATTCCAATTCGTGCCGCACGAGCCCGATCCCAAACGGCCCGACGCGTCGGGCGCATCGCTTTCAGCCCCAATCGGATCAACTGCACGCTCTCGATCAACTCGGTAAAGGTCCGGGTCTCTCCCCCAATCCCGCGTATCGTACAGTCGGCTCGTCGAAGGGACCGCCGCCAGGGCCGAGTTCAAGAAATCTCCGTAACACTTTAGCCGTCTGGAGTTGAGTAGGTCAGGCTCCTGCCTGACATTTGAGGCGTGCGACATCATACCTCGTCAGCGTCAGGCAGGAGCCTGACCTACAGTCACTCCCGTTTGGGGAAGACGGTCGAAGCGGTCGAGGCGGCAAGCGGTTCGATCGTCAGTTGGGGGCCGCGGCGCCGGAACCGGACCGATGCGATCGAGACGCTCAAACGGGTCCTCCGCGAGGCGACCGATCTGGAGAAGTACGTCGCCTTTCTGGACGGCGAGGCGGCGCGGACCCAACAAGACCGGCCGATCGTCCGCAAAGCCGTTGGTCAGGTTTACTTCGAGAAACGGCAATACGACCGGGCCGCCGCCCAGGTCCACGAGAAACAATGGGACGAAGCATCAGAAACGCTTGAAGGACTCAAGAGCAAAGCCTGGCCCTCGCGGTTTGGCGACGTGGAACAGCAGATTCAGAAATTGCGGCGGCAAATTGAAACGGGCGTCAGAAGAAAAGGCGGATGATTGCCGAGACGAATCATTTGAAAAGTGCTTACAGTTCCACTAAGCTCGTGCCGCACACATTGGGTTGTGCGCCATCGCATCACCAAGGAGTTACACGTATGTGCAGACGATGGTCAGGCGAAATGTTCGCAGCCGATCGACGGAAGCAGTGAGGTGTCGGGCGACGTCACGGTAGTCATTCCGGCCCTTGACGAGGCGACTTCGCTCCCGTTGGTGCTCGGCGACCTACCGGCGGTGGGGCATGTGATTGTGGTCGACAACGGCTCAAGCGACTCCACGGCGAAGGTGGCAGGCGAGTGCGGCGCCACGGTCGTCACCGAGCCCCAACGGGGTTACGGAGCGGCGTGTCTGCGGGGCTTGGCGGTGATTCGCGAACTGATCGAAACCGGAGAAGCCGCGCCACGAATTGTCGTCTTCTTGGACGCCGACTACAGCGATCACCCTGAGTTGCTCCCCGATCTGGTCGCGCCGATCCGTGCCGGCGAGGCCGATTTCGTGTTGGGTTCTCGCCTCCTCGGAAAAAGGGAATCCGGCGCAATGCCGCCGCAGAGTCTCTTTGGAAATCGGCTGGCCTGCTGGCTGATGCGGTTGCTATTTGGCACCCGCTACACGGATCTGGGGCCGTTCCGGGCAATCGACTATCAAAGTCTGTGTCAGCTCGACATGGCCGACCGGGATTTTGGCTGGACCATCGAGATGCAAATCAAGGCCCAGCGAGCCGGACTGCGAACTATTGAGGTCCCGGTACCCTATCGTCGCCGTGTTGGGCAAAGCAAAATCAGTGGTACCATCAGCGGCACAGTCAAGGCCGGCACAAAGATTCTCTACACGATCGCCAAATACCGCTTGCAGCGTCGCCGTTGTATTTCGCCGGGAAGCTCAACGGAGAGGAAGGCTTGAACATCACCGCGCGGCGCATGATCCGGCACTTCGGAAATCCGCTTGGAATCCTGATTGTGCTCGGTGCTTTGTCGTGTGTGATCTACGTGGCCGTCACCGCGCTCGGCAGGCAGTTTGTTTACGGTCAAGGCTTCACCGAGCGCCCCGTCGGGCAGGTGCTGGGTCTGTTCGGTCTGGCTTTCCTGTGTTACGTCGTGGCCTTGTGGGTGGCCGTCCGCGCTCGCGAAGGTCGCCTCCTGTTGTGGGTAATCATCCTCTCCAGCGTTGCCTTTCGAGCCATCTTGCTCTTTTCATGGCCCATTCAGGAGATCGACATCTATCGCTACCTCTGGGACGGCGAGGTGACGGCCTGCGGAATCAGCCCGTACCGATATAGTCCCGAACAGGTACTTGCCGTCTCGGCCGATGCGAAGCTGCCCGCGGACCTGCGTCGACTCGTCGCGCTGCGCGATTCGTCCCCCTCGACGGCGACGATCCTCTCGCGAATCCACTTTGAAGAACTGCCCACCATCTATCCGCCGGTCAGTCAGGCCGTGTTTGCCTTCTGCGCCGCGATCACGCCCGACGACACCTCCGTGTTCGCACGCCTGGTGATCATGAAGACCTGTTTCGTCGCTTTCGATGTCGCCACGCTGGCGGTAGTGATCGGCCTTCTGCGGTTCGCCGGACAACATCTTGGCTGGGTGGTCGCCTACGGATGGTGCCCGCTGGTCATCAAGGAATTCGCCAATAGCGGGCATCTGGACGTGGTGGCCGTATTTCTATCGACGTTTGCCATGTTCCTGCTGTTGGGCGCGATCTTCCAGAGCGACAGGCGAACGCTTGGCCGGATGACCTGGGCCGCGATTCTGTTGGCATTGGCAGTCGGCGCGAAACTGTATCCGGTGGTGCTGTTTCCGTTGTTCGCCGCAGCTTTCATCACACGGCTCGGTTGGCGTCTTTCGGTCGTACCGACAACCGTTTTCGCTGCGTTGACCCTGGGTGTCCTCTGGCCGATGCTCCCGCGAGAAGTCTTGGAAAGCCGGCCGCAGCAGAGCATCGTCACGAACGAAACAAGCCCTGCCCCAGTTCCGGAGGACGACAGTGCCGGGGGGCATCTTCCGATGGTCAAGCCGAAGGATCCAAGTTCCGGC
>CAZGYE010000203.1:0-10748 GCA_964530165.1 uncultured Planctomycetaceae bacterium | reverse complement strand
GCAGGCTTTCCAGCCTGCCGATTGGCCGTGGCAGGCTGGAAAGCCTGCCCCACAATCGGCCGTACACGTCATTTCAGCTTTGGCAGATCACTAGGTCCCACATTACGTGAACAAAACTTTGCATGTAGACCGTTTGAGTTTGGCATAATCGTGAACCCTACTCAACCGAAGCCGCAGGGATCGTGGCAATTCGACGCCCGCAGCGAAGCCGATACCGAAACGCTCGGCGCCGCGATGGCCGGCGTGCTCGAACCGGGTGGCGTCATCGCCTTGGTGGGTGATCTCGGGGCTGGGAAGACGCGGTTGGTGCAGGCTGTGGCGGCCGGTTTGGGGGTCGACCGGCGAGCGGTCAAGAGTCCGACGTTTGTTCTGCTTCAGGAATACGAGGGACGGCTGCCGATCTACCACTTCGACACGTATCGGCTCGCCAACACCGACGAATTCCTGGAACTGGGAGCCGACGAAATCCTGACAGCCGAAGGAATCTGCCTGATCGAGTGGGCCGACCGCGTGACCGACGTGCTGCCGGCCGATCGGCTGACGATCGAAATCGAAGTGACCGGCCCGCAGGCGCGCACGTTCTGCTTCACAGCGACGGGACAAAAATCGAGGGCAATCGTCTCGCGATTGAGCGAGCGAATGGAGGTCGAGGGTTGAGAGTCGAGAGCAGGTTTGAAAAAGTGGCCCCCCTTGCGGGAGCCCAATGGAAGGCGCACAATCCATGGAAGCGAGGGAACCCAGTCCCTCGTTGGAGGTACTCGAGAAGCCGGTGCGGAGGTGGTTGACTGTGGAGTACAAGGCGAGGATTCTGGCCGAGGCGGATGGCTGCATCCACGCGGCCTCAATCTGCCATCCTGATTAAAGACGTACGAAATGTAGTGAGAATTTTCCCGTCCAACCAATTACAGCGCAAGCACTTACGTTAACAACTGTTGAAGTTGGGTTAGCGTTGACCTGCTCTTGCAAACAACAGCCATGACAACATCAAGCTTGGAGATCCTTGCAGCCTTATGCAACACCATCACCTGGCGAAGCGTCCGGAAATCGCCCACGATGATCTGAACAATCGGAAAGTTGTCTCTCGACGGGAGAACGTGGATGCCGTCAGGGAGCAGTGCCTGCGGATCACGGCACTGTTTGTAGCCGTTGCGCTGATGGCAAAGCCCGCGTCGGCCGGGGAGAATTGGCCTGAGTTCCGTGGCCCGCGCGGTGACGGGCACAGCGATGCAACCGGGCTGCCGCTGACGTGGAGCGAAACGGAGAACATCACCTGGAAGACGGCCGTTCATGACCGTGGTTGGTCCTCCCCGGTGATCTGGGGACGGCAGATCTGGCTGACGACCGCCGCCGCAGACGGCAAGCAACTGTTCGCCGTTTGTGTCGACCGCAAGACGGGCAAGGTTTTGTTCGACGTCAAGGTGTTCGACGTCGACAAGCCGCAGGAGATTGCCAAGATCAACAGCTATGCGTCACCGACGCCGGTGATAGAAGCCAAGCGAGTGTATGCGCACTACGGCACTTATGGCACAGCGTGCCTGGACACCGAAACCGGCAAAATCCTCTGGACGCGTCGCGACCTGAACTGCGACCACCACATGGGACCCGGATCATCCCCCATACTGTTCGGCGGGCTGCTGATCTTCAACGTGGACGGGACGGATACGCAATACGTGGTCGCATTGGATAAGATCACGGGCCAGACTGTCTGGAAGACGCGGCGGTCGGTCGATTACAGTGACGTACATCCTTTCCTTCGGAAGTCCTTTTGTACACCCACTGTCGTCCGCGCCGGTGAGCGACTTCAGTTGATTAGTCCGGGGGCGAAGGCCGTCATGGCGTATGATCCGAACACCGGCGAAGAATTGTGGAGGGTTCGTTACGTCGGGTGGTCGATCGTACCGAGGCCGCTGTTTGGCCGGGGTTTGTTTTTCGTCATCACCCACTACGTGCGGCCGGAGCTGTGGGCCTTGAAGCCCGACGGTCATGGCGATGTGACGGACAGCCACGTTGTGTGGAAGGTCCGCGAAAGCATGCCGGCCATTCCGTCACTGCTGTTGATCGGCGGCTTGCTCTACACAGTCAACAATGATGGTGTCGTCGTATGCATGGAGGCGGGATCGGGCAAAATCGTGTGGCGAAAGCGTCTGGGAAACAACTACTCGGCCTCACCGGTGTACGCGGACGGACGCATCTACCTTTTCAGCAACGAGGCAATCACCACTGTGATCAAACCCGGTCGTCAGTGGAAAGTGCTGGCGGTCAACAAGCTGGATGGAACGTGCAGGGCCTCTCCTGCAGTGGCTGGCAAGGCCCTGTTTGTGCGAACCCAGACGCACCTGTACCGCATCGCAGAGTAAGACGGGACGGCACGGCAGAGACGCTTGGCCGTCAATTTTTGAGCGGAATGATGCACCAAACAAAGCCAGCGTCAGCCCGTATCGGGGCGTTTCGGACGGGTGGCGTAGCTCGGTTTCAGAGAGTGACTGACGAAGTTGCCCGGCAAGGATTTGAACCTTGACTAACTGATCCAGAGTCAGCCGTGCTACCGTTACACCACCGGGCAATAACTCATGTTATGTCAATAACTTATGTCATTTCTCCGAGGACCACTTCTTGGCGATTGACAGTCATCTTAACAGTACTTTACCATTCGTGCTGTCAAAATGACGTTTGCGGGTGGCCGCCCGCTGGCGTCATGGACACCACCAAAACCCTGTAAACGCAAGAGGTGATGTCATGGCGAATTCTACCAAACGCACAGCTCACCGCAAGACCCGCACGAAACCCCAAAAGCCTTATCCCAATTGTCCGTTATTCCCACATCAGACAGGTCGTTGGGCGAAGTGCATCAACCGAAGGTTCTACTACTTTGGCAAGATCGACGAGGATCCGGACGGCACGAAGGCACTCGAACGACTCAAACCGCGAGTACCCGTACCTCAAGGAAGAACGGACGCCGCCGGCTGAAGACGATGGCGAGCATCTGGCGGTTGCACTGCTCTGTGACAAATTCCTGAACGCCAAGCGGGCCTTGCTCGATACAGGCGAGTTGTCACCCCGAACATGGCGTGACTACCACGAAATGTGCGGACGAATTGTCGCGGAACTCGGAAAGCGACGGCGTGTGGACGATTTGCGATCCGATGACTTTAACCGCTTGCGGAAAACGTTCGCAGTCGGCCCCAAAGGGCGACGAGGTCCGGTCTCGATGGCCCACGACGTGCGACTCACGCGGATCATCTTTCGCTATGCATACGAGGCGGGTTTCATCGATCGACCTGTACGGTTCGGCCCGCAATTCAAAGCACCGTCAAGAAAGGTACTGCGTCAAGCCCGGCAGGCAAACGGCGAACGCATGTTCGAACTGAAGTTTTGCAAAATCAGGAAATCGCCTTGTGGCTTACTTGCGTTGTACGGAGGGTCGTTTGAGCCACTGTGAAAGGGTCCAGACGTGATCGGTCAATCCGGCCGCCATGGCTGGAGTGTTCGGTCGCGGATCGATTTTCCTCCTCCGGTGGCAGAATCCAGATTTCGCCGTAGTCGACCGTCTGTTCGGCGCGGTAGTGGTGATGCCGCAATAACTCCAGAATCGCCAGAAAGATGCTGACGATCCTGCTGCGAATGTTCGTGTTCTCAAAGAATGTGCTGAAAGCGACTCGGCCCTCGCTGCGGACCCGGGCGCTAACGCGGCTGACGTAGACGGCAATCGGTGTCTCGTCGTACTTAATGCGCGCCTCTTCCTCGATGACTTTCTTCCGCAGCACGCGAGACAGGGCGCTCACCAGATCCCACAGCTCGACTTCCTTGATGCGATCGGCCGATGGGTTCTTGCCTCGCGTCGGCCGATCGTCCGTCAGCCGCGGAAACCGCTCCTGCCATTGGGCCGCCCGTTCCTCCAGCACCTGGGCGGCATCTTTGAATCGCTTGTAATGCAAGAGCTGCTGAATCAGTCCGCCACGCGGGTCCTCGGTGATTTCCGGTTCCGGCTCCTCTTCGGGCCGCGGCAAAACCATGCGGCTCTTGATCTCGAGCAGTGCACTGGCCATCACTACGAAATCACCGACCAAATCGAAGTCGATGAACTCCAGCACCTCCAGGAATTCCACAAATTCCGCGGTGATTCTCGCGATGGGCAGATCGAGAATGTCCACCTCGTTCCGCCGGACCAAGTACAGCAGGAGGTCCAGAGGGCCGCTGAAGATGTCGAGTTCGATGCGGTATTCGGTAGTCATGGGGTTATCCTTCATCGTTATTTATCGTCACATTGGGACACACGCGTTGAGGATTCGGAATGATCGGTAATCCTGCCGTATACTACCCAATTTCACATCTGGGCCGATCGTCGACGATGCGTGCGTAACTTGCTATTCTGATCGCCACGAAAGTTCACTTTCAGCCGAGACGTTCCGCACGAATGACTTTTCTTGCCAGAGGAAACCACATGCCGACATTCAACGCCCAGCAGCTCCACGAAATTTCATTCCGAGTTCTCCAGGGGGCGGGAGTGAGTGATGAGGAAGCCGAGATCGTCGCCACCGAGCTCCAGGACGCCAACCTCGTCGGCCACGACAGTCACGGCGTGATGCGGCTGATGCAGTATGTCGACTACATCGAGCAAGGATACATCAAGCCTGGCGGAGAGTTCGAGGTCTTGAAGGATCAGCCGGCGTTTGCTCTGATCGACGGGCATTTCAACTTCGGTCAGGTGACGGCGATGCGGGCGCTGGGGTTCGGTCTGGAGAAGGCCCGCGCGAGTGGGACGGCGACCGTCATGATTCGCAACTGCAACCACGTGGGTCGGCTCGGTTCGTACACACAGAAGGCGGCCTTGGAAGGCGTCGCCGGCATGATGGTCATCAATGCACCGGGGCCGGGCGGCGTGGCGCCCTTTGGCAGCATCGAACAGCGGTTGGGAACCAATCCGCTTAGCATTTCCGCCCCCTGGGACGACGGCGCGCTGGTGCTCGACATGACCACCAGCGCCTCGGCCGAAGGGAAGCTGCGAGTCGCCTTTCAGAAGGGAGAACGCGTCCCCGAAGGTTGGATCATCGACGCCGACGGCAACCCGTCGACCGACCCGGCAGTGTTCTACGCCGATCCACCCGGCGCGCTGTTGCCCCTGGGTGGGCCGCTCGGCTTCAAGGGCTTCGGCATGTCGGTGATGATCGACGTGTTTGGAGGCATTCTCTCCGGCAGCGGCGTGTGCCGGACCGATCTTCCCCGCGGTGCAAACGGCGTGTGGATGTATTTCGTCGACGTCGCTCAATTTGTGCCGAGAGACGAATACGACTCGCTGATGGAGAAGTACGTGACATCCATCAAGGACTCGCGCAAGATGCCGGGCGTGAGTGAAATCTTCATGCCGGGCGAAATCGAGATACGCCGTCTGGCCGAACGGCAAGCCGCGGGAGTTTCGGTGCCGGAGGAAACCTGGAGGCAAATCGGTGAGCTGGCGAAGAAACTTGGCGTGTCGCTGGCAGGAATTTGATTAACCCGGATTATTCATAGGCTGTCGTTGTGATACCCAAACCGACAACTCGTTGTCGCAACCCGCTGGTTCGGCAGTACATCCAGCGACGACAAGTCGTCGGTTTGGGTTTCTATGAATCATGTGGGTTGAAGAAGCCACAAAGGGATCGGAGACATAAGCACTCCGCCCTTGTGCCTCTGCCCCTCTCTTCCTGCCAGGCCGTTTGCTCGTCTACGGTTTGATCTCCACCGGAAAGACCGCTCGGGTCCTTTTCTTGTACGGCAGCTTGGCGAAATCGTGCGTTTGGATGGCCGAGGCGTCGACGTTGAAGATCGAGCCGGCAATAGAACCGAATGCAGCCCGGAAGTGGACGGCCGACTTGATGCCGATGTACCTCATCTTCGAGCAGTCGATGCCCAGCGTCCGGGCAAATGCCGTATCGAACGGCTGATCGCGACCGGTGACGACGACCGCCGAAACGCCGTTGCTGCGGAGCCAGGCCGACGGTCCCACGTGGCCGCTGAGACCGGAGAACATCGGACCGTCGTAGCGGAACTCTCCGTCCGAGAGTGCGACCACTTCGAATTCTCCCTCAACGGGCGGTCCCTGAGCCGGGTGCGACTTTCCGCCGAGCGAAGCGTTGATGCGCGCTCCCACACCGGCCCGGTGCGCTCCGGCGGCGACGTCGGGATCGATCATCTGCAACAAGAGAGCATCCTCGAGTTGCATGTCGAGGAACGTGCGCAGAATCTCGGTGGAGTCTCCCGGCGAGCCGCCGCCGGGATTGTCGGCGTGATCGGCCAGAATAATCGGGTACTTGCCTCGCTTTTCCCCTTCGGCCAATGCGTCGCGAACCGACACCGGCGGTGCATACCAGCGCAGGCGGTTCTCCCAGATCCAGTCGCCCAGTTCCTCGGCGGCTGATTGGGCCAGATCCAAATTGCCGTCGGCAACCACAATGACCGACGCACCGACATCCGGGACGTCGGCCCAGGGGAAGGATGTCGACACCGTTGCGCTGAGAATGCCGGGTCGTTCTTCGAGTTCGTGCAGGCGGCGAATGACTTCGTCCATCGGGGGTTCGCCGGTGATTTGCACACGGCAGCCCCAAAGCAGCGGCAATTGCCGGATCGCCATCGTCGGTCGAATTTCACCGGCCACGGTACGGGCGATGATTGCGGCCGCTTCGCAGCCGCGATCGGCCATGTCGACGTGGGGGTAGGTGTCGAAACCAATGATCGCATCGGCCCCTTCCACCCGACGCGGAGTCTGATTCGCGTGCAGGTCGGTCGTGACGACAAGCGGACGCTCGTCTCCCAGCACGCCGCGGACCGTACGAATCAGATCACCGTCCCCGTCGTCGATCCCGTCGATCACCATCGACCCATGCTGATCGAGCAGCACGCCGTCGATCGGGTCGTCCGGCGAGTCCGCCCGTTGCAGCCGATCGACGATCTCAGCCTTCAGTGATTCGTAGTCCCGGCGGTCAATCAGCCCCCGCGGATGCGCACACGCCCGCAACAGCGGCACCAATTCAAAACCATGCTTCCGAGCGCCCTCGATGAACCCGCCCGTGCAAACGTTCGTGCCGCGAAACTGTGTGAGGATCTCCTCTCCGCGATGAATGCCCCGGTCGTTCTCGAACTCGCCCAGCGTTGTCCGCGAATCGACAAAGGTGCTCGTCTCATGAATGATACCGGCAGTGGCAATTCGCATGGGGGTTGCTCCGTCGAGGTCAATAGATGGGGGCCGTCACTGGAAAGCTCACGGCTGCTTTGTTCCCTGGCCAGTCAGCAGGCGAAGGGCCAGTGTGATTTTCGAATCGTCGACCGGCAGAACGCTCCTGAGGTCGATGAGCACCCGATCCTGCCCGATGCGGGCCATGACGCGTATGGTGCCCAGCCGGAGACGTCGAGCCAATTCGTCGGCCGAGAGCGCGACATGCACCAGCGACAACACGGCCGTCGGCAGCTCGGCCATCGGCAGCGATCCGCCGCCGACCGGCGACGCGTCCTGTTGCACCTCGACGGTGAGCTGTTCCAGCTCACCAAGGTCGTTGCGGATGGCGTGGGCGCGCTCCAGAAGGCGGCCGACCGGTGCGGCGAGCATGGCGATGGTGGGAATATCCTGCTCGGCGGTTCCCCTGAGATACGAGTCCAGCGTCGCCGAGAGGGCGGCCAACGTCAGTTTGCCGACGCGGACGGCCCGAGCCAGCGGGTGGCTGCGAATGCGCTTCACGGATTCCGTCTTGCCCAGGATGATGCCGGCTTGCGGCCCGCCGAACAGCTTGTCGCCGCTGCCCAGGACGACGTCGGCCCCGGCGGCGATGCTTTCCGGAAACGTCGGTTCCGGCGGCAAACCGTACTGGGCAACGTCAACCAGGCAGCCGCTGCCGATGTCGTCGATGGCAATCAAGCTGTGTGCGTGCGCGAGTGGGGCCAATTCCGAAATGCCGGGCGTTTCGGCAAAACCGACCACGCGGTAATTGGAAGGATGCACGTGCATGACGGCGGCCGTTTCGGGGCCGATGGCCCGCTCGTAATCGGAAATCCGGGTGCGGTTCGTCGTGCCGACCTCCTTGAGTCGGGCGCCGCTCAGCTCGAAGATCTCCGGCAGGCGAAACGATCCGCCGATCTCGATCAACTGGCCCCGTGAAATGATCACTTCGCGTCCCGAACAGAGGGCTTCGAGCGCCAGCAGCGTGGCCGCCGCGTTGTTGTTCACGACGAGCGAGTCTTCGCAGCGGGTGAGTGATTTCCACGCTGGCTGAAGTTGATGCCCCCGGTAACGTCGCTGGGCGGTTTCGAGGTCGATCTCGACGTTGCCGGCGCCGGAGATTTCGGTCAACGCCGCTTGGGCCGCCTTTGACAAAACCGCCCGCCCCAACCCGGTGTGCAAGATGACCCCCGTGGCGTTGACGACTCGGCCGATGCGGGCGTGGTCCGCTGATTCCGCTCGGCCCATCAACCGCTCAGCCACGGTGTCGATCAACGCCGCGCGGTCACCGTTGGTTTCGCCCGCCAGCAACTGCCGCCGTACACAGTCCAGCTCGTCCCGGACCCAGCCGAGGACGACATCGCGGCCCTGTTCACCGATCAACGGGCAGACGCCGGGATGCTCCAGCACCGCGCCCACGGAGGGCAAGGCTCTCAAAACGTCTTGAGTGGAATCGCTCATGGCGCCGGCAATCAAATCATGTTCCGCTACACATGCACCGGCTCACCCAACTTTGGGCCGGGAACTCGTACGTCCTCTTTTCGAATCGTCAGTCCGCAGGCGTCGAAATACTCGCACAACGGCACGGCAAACTTTCGGCTGATGCCCCACGCCTCTCGCAACTGCGACATTGTGGCCTCGCCCATTGTGTTCAGCAGACTTTCGCAAATCAGGCGGGCCTGTTCGAGCGAATCCGGCGAGAAACACAAAGCCTCCGAGACTCTCACCAGCAGGCCGTCTTCTACAGACAGGTTGAGCAGCGCGTCGATTTCGGCGATCTTCTGGCCCATCTCGGCAGCGAACTCTTTAATCGTCGGAGGTGCCAGCCCGGCGCCGGCAATCACTTCCAAGAGTCTGTCGCGCATCTGCCGCTGGTTCTTCGTCAATTTGACCTGTGCGTCGGCCGGGCCGAGATTCGGGCCGACTTTGACCAAATCGTTTGTCCGCAGCAGATGGGCGAAGACGGCGTCGAGCAGGTCCGGCCCGGCGATGCCGCGGCAGGCGGTGGAGAGCGTGTTCCGCGGCAGCGCACGACGGGGCTGATGCCGCGCCAGCTCGGCTTTGACGGCCCGCATCACCGACCCGGCCAGTGACGCCAGACGGTCGCGATGCAGCAACCGTTTCCGGTCGCCGGCGCCGACGAATACCAGCTCGTCTTTCGATTTCAATTGCTCGATCAGTTCCCAATGGTGCGCGGGGCGGACGCCCGCTCGCCAGGCGGCCTCCAGCGGAGAATCGCCGAGGGTGTCCTGCTGCGCCAAAATGACCGACAAACGATCGATCTCCGCCGGTGTGTCGAACGACGTGCCGTACGCTTGCAGGTCTTTGATTCGTTTGTGCGGCGCAATGAAGGGATCGAGAATCGTCCCGCCGGCGAGCGTCAAGGCGGGGGAAATGCGGCGCAGGATAAACCGCTGCCCGTGCGCCGCCACAACCGGTTCTTTGACGCGTAGTTCCGCATAGGCGCGCTGGCCCGGCTTCAAAGGGGAGCCTTTCAGAATGATTCTTGCCGGAACTTCCGTTGTGCCCAGATGCAGGTTCAATTGCATCCGATCTTTCAGCACCACCGGCGAACTCCCGAGCGAGCGCAGCGCGACCACCAGCCGAGCGGTCGGACGCAGAAATCCCGGCGTGGCCAATTCCTGACCGCGGCCGATTTCGCCGATTTTCACACTCGCCAGGTTGACGGCCGTTCGCTGGCGGGCGCCGCTGTCATCGGCGCCTCTGCCGTGATTCTGCACGCTACGGACGCGCACCTCTCGGCGGTCGGGCAACAGTTCCAGCGTGTCACCGGCGTGTACGTCTCCGCTGAGCACCGAGCCGGTCGCCACCGTTCCATGACCCGCGATGGAAAACACGCGATCGATGGGCATGCGGAACAGCTCCAGCAGCTCGGGCGTTTGCAGGTCAGCGGCAACGTGAGTGAGGGTCTCCCGCAGTGCGTCGATTCCCTCACCGGTCTCGGAAGAAACGGGAACGATCCGGCAGCCTTCCATGAACGTCCCGGCTACCACCTCTTCGATCTCCGCGACGACCAACTCGACGAAATCTGGCTCGACCAGATCGGTTTTCGTGACCGCAACGACACCCGTCTCGACGCCAAGCAGGTCCATGATCTCCAGATGCTCGCGTGTTTGCGGCATCACGCCGTCGTCTGCGGCGACGACCAACAGGGCCAGGTTCACGCCGGTTGCGCCGGCTACCATGTTCTTCACAAACCGCTCGTGACCCGGCACGTCGACGATGCCGAATTGAATCCGGCGGCCCTCGGTCTCCCAATGAGCAAATCCCAGATCGATCGAGATCCCGCGGGCCTTTTCCTCGGGAAGCCGATCGGTGTCGATGTTCGTCAACCGGCCAACCAGACGGGTCTTCCCGTGGTCGATATGCCCGGCGGTTCCAATGAGGATGTGTTTGACTTCGGCGGCAGTGGTCATGGTGAAACGCAGTGACCAACGGAATGGGGTTTCAGATCCTAGCCGGTGCAGAGAACGCTTCCCTCACGCAGAGGGACCGGCTACAATTTTGTCCACGGTTCTCGCAGTTGTCAATGTTCGACTGG
>CAZGYE010000202.1:0-10805 GCA_964530165.1 uncultured Planctomycetaceae bacterium | reverse complement strand
GCTCGACGAGTTCACTCCGTTTCTTTTGCAGCCCTTTGCTCCGCGCTCCCCGGACACGCCGCTCCGTCCAGGTGACATCTACGGTGCCATGCTCGGCAACCCTGGGATTGAATTCGACTTTGACCCCAATTCGGGAACCCTTGACACCGAAACGGGGCATCCCGATCGTGTTTTTGTTGGGCAGAAGCTCGAAGAATTGGATTGAGGCGCCTTCGCCTCAATTAGAGGACTCGTATCGTTGTGGCAACTCGCCCCTGCTACTGCGGTGACGTTCGACATGTGGTATGATGATTCAACGGTTGGCTGAATCGCCCGCGCGCGGCTGAACCGATTTGTTTGGTGAGGAAAGGTTGCTGATATGCTGGAACTGACGCGAATCACGTTGGATCCTGCCGTCATGGGCGGCAAACCGTGCATTCGTGGTCTGCGTGTGACCGTGGGAACGATCATCGGGCTGCTTGCAGCGGGGCGGTCGCGGGAAGAGATCCTGGCAGCTTACCCGTATCTTGAGCCGGAGGACATCGATCAGGCGTTGGCCTATGCGGCGTGGCGGTTGGAGGAACGCGAAGTGCCGTTGGCGATCACATGAGCATCCGGATCTTGATCGACAATTCACTGGTCTTATGGAGCGAACAGATGATCGATTGGCGGCAATTCTTGACGGTCGACCCGGCCGTGTGTCATGGGCAGTTGCGTGCCGTGGGGACGCGCGTGCTGGTGACCAACATTCTCGATAGTCTGGCCGAAAGGTGTACGCATGAGGAAATCCTTGCGAGCTACCCCTCGCTACGGCCGGAACACATCGACGCGGCGAAGTCCTATGCGGCCGAGTTGGCTCGCGAAGAAAGTCTGCTGCCATTGACGGACCTATGAAGATCAAGCTCGATGAGAACCTGCCTCGCGAGATCGCCGAAGATCTCCGGACAGCGGGCTACCAGGCCGACACCGTTGCCGACGAAGGTCTGGCTGGAGCATCGGACGCAACGATTCTTGACCGCGTTCAGCATGAGGGACGGGTGTTGTTCACCATGGATAAGTCTCGTAGGGCCGGCTGACGCCGGCCGCCGTCCTGAGGGACGTGAACCGAAGAATCCGCCGGGACACCCGGCGCTACCCGACTAGCGAGGTCGAGGAGGCCAATGAGGTTCTGGATCGAAAAATGCGACTTGCCTTTTGCGTTCGCGAGTTGCGGTGTTGGCGGCACGTGGCCAAACCCGTACTGTGCTCCCGAGGAGCTGATTGGGGTAAGGCGTCATCGCCCAAACTTGGTCGAACGGGTGATCCACGGTGTCCAGGTACGAAGCGGCTTCGGCGACGTCCGGATGAGCTTCGTCGTAGGGTAGATCTCTTGACCAAACCAACAGCCAAAACTTAGCTGTTTTTGATCGTGCATAGTGCTTGCCTACTTTTTGTCGAATTGCAGCCAACAGCGCGTTGTGATGTTGTGTTGATGGGATGCAGCTGATTGTAAAATTCGAACGCGAACCCTTGATCGCGGTTTCGTACCGATGGACTTCGACTTCCAACTCGATCGACTTTCGGACTGGAACGACAGTTTTTCGACGGTAAATTGCATCAATCGCAAGCGTTTGGCATCGAGGTTCCATATCCGCCAACAGAGCGTCAAGTGCTTCGACGACCTCTTGCCAATCGGGGGCGTCGATTTTTGGAAGAGTATCGATTTTCGGAAGCGTATCGAGCGAAGTTGACATCGTCACAACACATCCGGGAAAGCGACTTGCGAAATCGATGTGCTTTTCAATGGCTGCCCTGTATTGATCCCTCCGACTCAGAATCCGCGCAGCATCGCGCTCCACGCCTTCGACGATCTGAATTTCGACACGAGAACCATCTGGAGTCTCTGCCTGGACGTCGCCCGGTTCTTCGGCGCGGACGAGGTTGTTCAGTCGAGTATCGTGGAATTGCGCGAGTGCTCCAACGAACTTCGCAGCAATCGTCTCTTCCTGTACATTTTTCTTAGGATCTTGATGTTCGATGTTGTAACTGACAGCTCCTTGCGCGGAGAAAACGGCATTGACGAGTGGCCGGTCCGATTTCTTGCTCATCTCCGATCTCCGTTGTTTCGGTTCGATTGTGTTCGAAACACGCTTTCCGCCCTATTTACACGAGCGCGCTAGTTCTACCACTCTGCTGCTCTTGGCGTAAGGCAGTGGCACCCCGCGATGACCACCCGCGGCATGGAGGAATACGAAATAAAAAGGGTAGGGGAGTGGATCCCCGAAGCCCTCCGCGCCGAAGTGGGTCCGCTTTACACGCCTATCTCCAACGGTCACCAAACGCGTCCGACAAGAAGTCCGCGAGTTTGCCAGGAACTACCCGGTGCCGGGGATTGGTCGATCCTAAGTTCTTCCACGAATCGCACGACGCATCGGTACGGGCCGCGCGTTATCGCTTCAACTCTTGTAGGCTTTCCAGCGGCAGGACGGCGTTCATGCTGCCGGAGCGGAAGCCGTCGAGGTCGAGGCTGACGTATTTGAAGCCCAGTGAGTGCAGGTGAGCCGTTAGCTGTTGCCGAGTTTCGGGATCGAGGAAGCGGCCGATCTCGCTCTCTGGGACTTCGATGCGGGCCAGGTCGTTCATTTCGTGGCGGACGCGGAACTCGCGCAGGCCGAACTCGCGGCGCAGGAACTGCTCGGCCCGGTCGACGCGCTGGACGCGCTGTGGCGTGACGGCCAGCCCGTAAGCGAGCCGGCTGGACAGGCAGGGGGTCGCCGGCTTGTCCCAGATGGGCAGGTTCCAGTGCTCGGCCAAGCGGCGGACGTCGGCTTTGTCGAAGCCCGCTTCGATCAGCGGGGTGCGCACCGCCAGCTCGTCGGCCGCCTGCATGCCCGGACGGTAGTCGCCCTGGTCGTCCACATTGGCCCCGCTCACGATGACGTCGACACCCAGTTCCGTCTGCATGCGCCCCAGTTGCGTGAAGAGCTCCGATTTGCAGAAGTAACAGCGATCGGGTGCGTTTCGGAGATAGTCGGGGTTGTCGAATTCCGACGTCTCGATGAACTGGTGCCGAATGCCAATCTGCCGGGCCAGTTGCTCGGCTTCTTCTCTCTCGCCCTCGGCCAGGCTGAAGCTCAGCGCGGTGACGGCCACGGCGTCCTCTCCACAGGCCAACTGCGCCGCCTTGGCCACGACGGTGCTGTCCACGCCGGCGGAAAACGCGACCGCCACGCGTCCGTAACCGGCCAAAAGGTCCAGCAAAGTGTCGCGTTTGTGGGACAGTGATTCGCTCAACTTGCTCATCGCACTCTTTCGTCGATAGGGAAATCTGGTCTCTTCAAGATACCGAGTTTCTGCGGGAAATGACACACCGCGATTGCACAAAAATTGGGAGCCGTACAAGCCGTTGCTCATCGAAGGTGCAGTGGAAGGTTCCGGTGTTCACAACGTTTCGTTCATTTGGGAAACTTCTTATACTGAGAGCAATCACTGGGGTAGGGGGGTTCTTGAAGTGCGGGCAGTTGTGCAGCGTGTCTCGCGGGCCGGCGTGACCGTCGCGGGAGAGATCACCGGGCAGATCGAGCGCGGTTTTCTGGTTCTGCTGGGCGTCGCCCAAGACGACGATCAGGATGACGTGATCTTTCTCGCTCAGAAGATCACCGGCCTGCGGATCTTCGAAGATGAGGCCGGCAAGATGAACCTGTCGCTGGCGGACGTCGGGGGCAAGATGCTGGTCGTCAGTCAGTTCACGCTGCTGGGCGATTGTCGAAAAGGGCGTCGGCCGAGTTTCGTCCGCGCCGCCCGCCCGGACAAAGCTGAGGAGTTGTATTGCAGCTTTGTGGCCGAGGCGCGCGGGCAAGGCGTCGACGTTGAGACCGGCCGCTTCCAGATGCACATGGACGTCGAACTGGTCAACGATGGCCCGGTCACGCTGCTATTGGACAGCCGCAAAGAGTTTTGAGTCGGTCCCGATTGTGGTGGTCTGTGGCCGGCGATTTGTCCAGAGCTAGAGGACTGCTGCGCGAGCCAAACGTGACCTCAGAATGTTCTGGTTCCGCTGAAGTCCGGGTGAATGCTCCGTGCAAGAAATGCTCTTTTACCAAATGCCGTTTTTCACATATACTCTCCGCCCGCGTCGGGAGCGTGACGGATCGGAAAGTGTAGCAGGAAGCCGAACAATGTGGTACGACGTGATAATCTTGGCGATCTTGGGACTCGCCATTCTCCGCGGAGCCATCAAGGGTTTTGTTTGGCAACTGGCGTCGATTGCCGCGCTGGTGCTGTCTTTCGTATTTGCTGAACGGTTCTCGCTGATCGCGGCGCCGTATATTGGCGTCGAGCCGCCGTTGAATCGCTGGATCGCAATGTTGACGCTTTACGTTCTCTTTTCGTTCCTCTCGTTTGCCGTGGCTCGCGGGCTGCATGGGTGGATCGAAAAGGCGAAACTCGTGGAATACGATCGGCATCTCGGCTCTCTGTTTGGCTTCGTGAAAGGCGTGACCTTCTGCCTGGTGCTGACCTTTTTTGTCGTGACGCTCTCGGAACGCGGGCGCGCCCGTGTGCTCGAATCGCACAGCGGGTATCTGGCGGCGATCATTATGGATCGCCTGCATCCGGTCATGCCTACCGAGCTGCACAAAGTTCTGGAGCCGTTCATTCACAAGCTCGACCGCGAGGGTCTCGACCTGCATCACGCACATCACGCGGCAGACGACGACGACGGCCGCGCCGACCATCACGGCCGCGCATACGCCGACGACCATTCCGGCGCTGAAGAGGACAAGCCGCCGGAAAACGACTGGCGGAAATCGGAGCACGTGAGGCTGCTGCGTGAGATCAGCGCCGTCTATGCTGACTTTCCAGATGCTCAGGCGGCCATCGTCGAAGAAATCGAAGCCGTAATGACGGGGATTCCAGACCAGGTCGTCCTGGCGGTGCTCAGGGACTGGCGCGCCGATTTCAGTGACCGCGACCCCGATCCCGACCCCCAAACCGATGTCGCCACCTCGCTGGATGCCCGCATCGTCCGGCAGATGGAAATTTCCGGCGTCCCGCTGACGTCGTTGAGCAGGGGGCTGCAGGATCGTCTGCGCGAGTCGCTGACGCGCTGAGTTCCGACCCCGGTGTCAACTCGCTTCGGAGATCATTTCGGGCCGTTCATCCGCTGGCCGAACCCTCGGAAAACCCCGGGCGCCGGCGTTGTTCGCGCAGAGCGAATGTCGCAAACCCCCTGTGATTCCAGTGGTTTTAGACCGCAGGAAGTTAACATAACAGACATTATCGGACGTTGCCGTCTTCGCCGGCCGCGAAGAAAACGGATCGTCCTCGCCAAGAGTCTCATGGGTCGACGGAGATGTTGCCTTCCTCGAAGACGCCCATGCGGCGGAATTTCTCGTAGCGCCGCTGAAGCAATTCGTCGAGCGGGATGGCCGAGAGCTCCTTCAGAGCCGCGTTGAGCGCGCCTTTGAGCGTGATTGCGATTTGACGATGATCCCGGTGCGCGCCGCCGAGCGGTTCGGAGATGATTTCATCGACGATGCCCATTTCGAGCAAATGCTTGCTGGTGAATTTCAGGGCGCGGGCCGCGTCGTCGGCATGTTTCTGGTGCTTCCACAAAATGCCGGCACACCCCTCAGGGCTGATCACCGAATAATAGGCAAATTGCAGGATCGCAATGTGATCGCCGATGCCGATCCCCAGCGCCCCGCCTGAACCCCCTTCGCCAATGACGACGCAGACGATCGGCGTTTTCAAGAGGGATATCTCGCGTAGGTTCCGGGCGACACTGTAAGCCTGGCCGCGTTCCTCAGCGCCGATGCCGGGATAAGCCCCAGGAGTGTCGATGAAGCAAACGATCGGCAAGTGAAACTTGGCTGCCATCTGCATTTTTGCCAGGGCCTTGCGATATCCCTCCGGATGAGCCATGCCGAAGTTGTGATCGTTTCGTTCTCTCAGGTTGCGTCCTTTGTGTTGGCCGACAAACATCACTTTCCGCTCGTCGAGCTTGGCAAAGCCGGTCAGCATTGCGCGGTCATCGCGATACGACTTGTCTCCGTGCAGGTCAACGAATTCGTCAAAGACAAGCTCGATGTAATCGAGAGTCTGCGGCCGCTCTTGATGCCGAGCGACCTGAACGATCTGCCAGGGGTCGAGGTGCTCAAAGATCTCTCGCCTCATTCGTGTGATTTCGACACGCATTTTGCGAATCGAATCTTTCGTGTTCGCCGTCGGGTCCGGCTCGGCTTCGAGCTTTTCCAACTGCCCTTCCAATTCGTAGATGGGCCGTTCGAACGGCAGTATGTATTGCGGAGGCATATGGCACGTACCTGCAATTTCAAGAGACTATCAAATCGTCGATGTCCATCGGCGGCAAGTCATCGTCGTTCTCTTGTTGTTTGGAGGCGGCCGCCGGTTTGGGCGGCGACGGCTGTGTCGGCTTCGGTTTTGCTGCGGCAGGCGGTGATGTGGGTTGCGGCTGAGCCTTCTTCGGCCGGGGTTGGGCGGCCGGGGCGGATTGCTGCTTTTGTGGCGTGGCGGCCGGAGTTCCACTTTTCGTTTGGTGTCCCGGCGGCGTCTGGCCCGGTTGAGCTTGCGGCGGCGCGGTGGCGGGCTGAGTCGGCCGGGGCGCATGCGGCGGCGCGACCGCCATCCCCTGCACCGGTTGTGGAATGTACTGCGGTTGAGGAGCCGGTGGAACGACCATCGCCGGTGGAACCATCGGCGGCTGATACGCGACCGGTTGGGGCGGCTGATAAACGACCGGTTGGGGAGGGACCATCGGCGGCTGATACGCGACCGGTTGGGGCGGCTGATAAACGGGCGGCGGGGGTTGTGGCATCGGTTGCGGCGCGGCGGGCGGGCGCGGAGAACGGGGCTGCTTGGGTTGCCCGGCTACGGCCGGCGCCGGTTTGTTGGCGACCGGTTTCTTCTGTTTTGGTGTCGTGACGTCCTCCGACGCCCCCTCGTACTGTCTGCCGCCCCGCGCGGCGTCGCTGCGGCTATCCAATCGGTTCGAAAGACCGTCTTCGAAGTCCTCTTGTCCCGCTTGTTTGTTTCGATCCGCGAGTTCTTTGACGTCTTCTTGGAACACGCTGAGCGTGCGGAACTCCGCATAGAGTTCGTTCATGTCGGCAAAACGCTGGGCCGGCTTCTTCGCCAGCATGCGAAGCACCAGCTTGTCCATCTCTGGGGTGACGTTCGGATTGAGCTCCGACGGAGCTGGCGCCGGCTCACCGATATGTTTACGGAGCAACTCGTCCGGAGACGTTCCACTAAACGGCGGCAGCCCAGTCAAAACCTCGTAGATGGTGACGCCGAGACTGTACATATCGGTTTGCGGCACCGCGTGTTGCTTGCGGATCGTTTCCGGAGCAATGTAAGTGCGAGTTCCCTGAATGAACTGAATTTTCCCGGCAAACAGTTTTCCCAGACCCGAGACAATTCGGCCCGACAGTGAAAAATCAATGAGACGCAGCTCCGAGCCTTTGCTGAAAAGGATGTTGTCCGGCTTGACGTCTTTATGCACCCAACCCTTTTCATGCATGTGCCCCAAGGCCGCACACGCCGACTCGAACAACTTACTGATCCGCATCTGAACCGCGGTGAGGTCGTTTTGAATGAGAGTCTTGAGGTTCGGCGCGCGAAAGAAATCCATAATCAGATAGGCGCGCTTCTTATTCGCAGTGAATTTGTGCAGCTTGACAAAATTCGGATGGTCAAACGCTTGGCCGACTTTGCCCTCCAGCTTGAACATCTTCATCTGGTCGGGATCGAACAGCGTTTCCGGCAGCAGCAGTTTCATGGCAAAGTGTTCGGAGCCCTCGTTCTCCTTCACTTCCCACACTTGGCTGTACGTGCCGGTGGCGATGCAGCTAAGCAACTGATACTCATCGATGGCAAGTTCGCCGTCAGACACGCTGAGGCCCCTTCAACTGAAACCGAGGCGCATGAGAACGGATACGTGATTGTTGCAGAAACGCTCAGTGAATTATAGCGGAAATTGGCCAGTTTGTGGGCGAATCCGAAGCGAAAGGCCGGCTGCGTCGTCAAAAATTCGCCCGGCCTTTTTGGGTACGGCCTCGCTTCTCCTTTTCCTCGCTGCTGGATTGCGCCGCAGCGACGTTGCTGAGGCGAATCAGCGTCCCGTCTGGCAGGTCGTGCGAGGAGTGGTCGTTGGGGTTCTCGATATTGACGATCACTTCGTCACCTGGGGCAAACGCGCCGCTCACGAAAATGCGGTCGCCGCCCACCTGACCGTGAAGTTGAACCTGGATGTCGCGGATCACGTTCTTGCGGACCACCTGCAGCTTCCGCCGGCCTTCCGGCGTGTTCTCCAGTGAAGCGGTGGGAACTTCCGCAATCATGTGCCGCGGAATCAGCGGAGCGAACACGGCCTGGCCCACTTTGAAGCGACCCTTGGCGTTGTCGATGTGGACGACCGCCGACGCCGCGGAGTTGATGAGATCGCGCAGCGGCTCAAACCGTGGAGCCAGCGGCAGAATCTCCTCGATCTTGGCCTGTGTGGCCGTTTCTTCGATACGAATCTCGATCATCTTTCCGCGGGCTGCTTGTTTGCGGTCGACCGGAATCTCTACTTTCAACTTCGAGGCATCACCGAATTCGACCAGCGGCTCCCCTGCCCTGACAAACTGCCCCTGAAGCACGTTCACGCGAAACACCTCGCCGGCAAACGGCACGCGAATACTATTGCGCTCCAACCGAAACGTCGCCAGGTCGAGATCTATCTTGGCCGCTTGCAGTTTGGCTTGAGCCAATTCGACAAGATCGGCATCCTTGTGGGACTGCGCGCGTTTGAGCTCGATTTGGGCGACTTTGTAATTCGCCTTGGCCCGATCGACCAGGAACTGCTGCTCGCGGTTCTCGAGCCGCACGACTTCGGTTTGCGTGTCGACCTTCTGCCCGGATTTCAAGTGGACTTCTCGGACAATTCCATCCGTCAGCGCCACAAGCTGCACCGTGCGGACCGCCTCCAACTGCAGCGGGATCTGATAGACCTTTGGATCGATCAAACGCGGCGACTCGCGATAGATGACGACATGGTCCGGTACGTCGGACTCTTTTTTTGGTGACGTTGCCGTCACCACTTTTTGCTTCTGCACACCGGACTTCGCTGACGTTCGGGTCGCTGATTCTCGCTTTGGTGCACCGGTCTTCTGAGCGGTCACGAATTCTACAGGACCCAACAGCACCACGGCCAACATGAGCGCTGCGGCAAGGGTTTGATTCTGATGCGACATGATCGTCTCCCAGTTAACGCGACGACGAATTGGTGTCGCGCATCGGCATGCCTTCGACTTCCGCGAGGTAGGCCAGCAACCGATCGCGTTCGTTGATCAGATGTCGGACGCGCAGCATCGACCGGACGCGGGTCCGCAATTCGAGCCGATTCACCGGCTTCGACAGGAAATCGTCGCAGCCGGCTTCGACCGCTTTTTCAATGTCGCCCGGCTCGTTGAGCGCAGTGACCATCAGAATGGGAATATTGCGGGCATTTTCGTCCTGCTTCAACTGCTGGCAGACCTCATAACCGCTCAGTTTGGGCATCATGATGTCCAGCAGGATCAGGTCGGGCTGGAAGTCGGCCACGCGCTGGAGCGTTTGCTGTCCGTCGCAGGCCATCGTCATCTCGTAACCTTCGTCGCTCAGATAGGCGTCCAGCAGTTCACGATTCTGGTGATTGTCATCCGCGATCAGAATCTTCGAGGCCGCGGACGTCGATTCGTCATGAGCCATAATCAACCACCGGTGTTCCAGTCAGGAGTCTCAGATTCGGAAACGGACCCACAAGTGGGACGCATTATCAAGTGAAACGCATTATACAGAACCGGGCCGATTGACGGTATCCCAGCCGAGCAGCGGCTCGGTCTTGACCAGATCGAGAGGCTCCCCTGCCCTTTGCAGCGCTCGGACGTGGCCGCGGAGCAGATACAGGTCGTCGAGCGTATCGACGTCGTACCAGGGAGGCAACAGCGTCAGCCGGGCGCCAGATTTGGCGATGTTTGCGACCGTTTGTTCCAGCACGCGTGCGCTGCTCCACTCGACGCTCTCGAAAAGCGATCGTGATGGTCCGCATTGCCCGATCAGATAGTAGCCGCCGTCGGTTGCCGGCCCCAAGATGCAATCGTGGTTTCTCAACAGTCGGAAGGCCTCTTCGACGAATTCTCGTGGCAAGCTGGGACTGTCGGAGCCGACCACGACCACGCGCTGGGCGCCGGCGGCGAAAGAGTCGTCGAAGAACGCTGCCAGTCGCTCTCCCAGTGAACGGTCCGGTTGTGGCCAGACGTCGTAGTCATCTCCGCCAATCCTGCAGAAATAATCGTGGGCCGAGTCCTCGCCGGGGGCGTAGCACAGAAACCGACGATCTGCGGTGTCACGAAAGCGGTCGGCAACGTCGGCGATGAATGCCGCATACAACTCAGCCGCCCGCGCATCGCCGAACTCCGCGGCAAGTCGAGTTTTCACTCGCCCCGCGACCGGGTGTTTGACGAAGATTCCGAGGATGTTCATAGGACCGGGGGAGTTCCTTCGATCAATCGCCGCAACAGCCCGTCGTTCACCTGGCCGCGGAAGCGGACCTTGCCGTCGACTTCCACCACTGGGATGCACGTTCCAAACCGTTCGACAAGTTTTCCGTCGGAGTGGATGTCAACTTCCTCAATTTCCGGCAAGTAGGGAGCGTATTTCGACAGGGTCTGCTTGGCGTGATCGCAGAGGGGACATCCCTGGCGAGTGTACAACACGACGCGCCCGAACCGAATGCCGGGCCGGCTCGGTTTCCACCGATCGGAATCGTGCGACCCTTTCCACAGCAGCAGACAACCGCTCAC
>CAZGYE010000201.1:0-10836 GCA_964530165.1 uncultured Planctomycetaceae bacterium | reverse complement strand
CGCCCCTACTGTGCGGTCGGCGGCGGGCTGCTCGTGATGGCGGAGCAGAAGAACGGCAGGCGGGTTGTTGCCCATGTCGAGGGCGATCCGGACCACCCCATCAACGAGGGGACGCTGTGACCCAAAGGCGCGTCGCTTTTTCAGATGGCCAATAACCAAAAGCGGCTGCGAAAGGTGCTTTACCGCGCTCCCGGGGCGGCGACGTTCCTGCAGAAGGACTGGGGCTGGGCCGCCCGGGAGATCGCCCGGCGGATCAAGTCGACGCGGGATGACACGTTCACCGAAAAGAACACCCACCGCCAGACGGTCAACCGCACTACGGGCATCGCCTCGGTCGGCAGCGCCGCGTTGGACAACGAGGAGTGCTGGCTCTACCAGAAGCTGTTGCGGTCGCTGGGGCTGGTCTACATCGAACATCAGGCCCGGATATGACACTCGGCCACCGTCGCCAGTTTGGCGGCGACCTTCGGTCGAGGCGCCATGACCAATCACTGGATTGATCTGAAAAACAGCGACTGCATCCTGATCATGGGGGCCAACCCCGCCGAGAACCATCCCGTCTCGTTCCGCTGGGTGCTCCAGGCCAAAGACAACGGAGCCACGCTGATCAGCGTCGACCCGCGCTACACCCACAGCTCGGCTCTGGCGGACCTCTACGCCCGCTTGCGATCGGGCACGGACATCGCCTTCCTGGCCGGGATGATCAAGCACATTCTCGAAGGTCACCGCATCCATCGAGACTATGTTGTCCACTACACCAACGCCGTTTTTCTCATCAAAGACGAGTATGACTTCGACGAGGTGGCGGGGCTGTTCAGCGGCTACGATCCCCAGAAGCGCCGGTACCAGAAGGAGAGCTGGCAATACCAGATCGATGAGAACGGCGAGCCGCGAAAGGACCCCACCCTCGAGAATCCCAAGTGCGTCTACCAATTGATGAAGAAGCAATACGCCCGCTATGACCTGCAGACCGTCTCGGGTGTCACCGGCACGCCGGTGGAGGACCTCAAGCGGGTTTACGAGGCTTTTGCCGAGACCGGCGCGCCGGAAAAGGCCGGCACCATCATGTACGCCATGGGTTGGACCCAGCACACCGCCGGAACACAGAACATCCGCGCCATGGCCATCATCCAGTTGTTGTTGGGCAACATCGGACGCGCCGGCGGCGGGGTGAATGCGCTTCGCGGCGAGTCGAACGTGCAAGGCTCGACCGACCACTGTTTGCTGTTCCACATTTTGCCCGGCTACCTGAAAACACCCAAGGCCTCGCAGCCGACGCTCTCTGACTACAACACCACGTACACGCCCAAACAGCTCGGTCAGAAGAGTGCCAACTGGTGGGCGAACTATCCCAAGTATTCGGTCAGCCTGCTCAAGTCGATGTACGGCCGGGCCGCCACAAAGGAGAACGACTTTGGTTACGCTTGGCTGCCCAAGCTGGATGACGGAGTCAACTACTCCTGGCTGACCATCTTCGACGAGATGTACAACGGCAGAATCAAGGGATTCTTCTGCTGGGGACAGAACCCGGCCTGCAGCGGGGCCAACGCGAACAAGGTCCGCATGGCCCTGGCCAAGCTGGACTGGATGGTCAACGTCAACATCTTCCCCAACGAGACCGGCTGGTTCTGGCAGGACAAGAACGCGAGCCTCCCTGCGGCGGACATCCAGACCGAGGTCTTCGTCCTGCCGGCGGCCGCCTTCGTGGAAAAAGAGGGCAGCATCACCAACTCGGGCCGCTGGATGCAGTGGCGCTACAAGGCGGCTGACTCGCCCGGCGACGCCCGGCCGGATGCCGAGATCATGAACATGATCTTCCAAGAGGTGAAGAAGCTTTACGCGGCCGAGGGGTGAGAGTTCCCCGACCCGATTCTGAATCTGAAATGGGATTACTTCGACGAGCACGGTCGATGCGACGTCCATGCCGTGGCCAAGGAGATCAACGGCTATTTCCTCGAGGACGTCCCATTCCCCGACACGAATCAGGAGTTCAAGAAGGGCGACTTGGTCCCCAGCTTCGCCTATTTGAAGGACGACGGCTCGACCTCTTCAGGCAACTGGCTGTACTGCGCCTCCTACACGTCGGTCGGCAACATGGCGGCCCGGCGAACCCGCGAGACCGCAGGCATCGGTTTGAACCCCGATTGGTCCTGGTGTTGGCCGGTGAATCGGCGGATTCTGTACAACCGCGCTTCGGTCGATGTGAATGGTCAACCGTGGGACCGGCAGACACCGGTCATCACCTGGAAGGATGGCAAATGGGCCGGCGATGTGCCCGATGGTGGCTGGCCCCCGATGGCCGTCGACCCGGCCAAAACCAAATATCCTTTCATCATGATGCCCGAGGGGCACGGACGGCTGTTCGCCATGAGTCTGGCCGACGGGCCGTTCCCCGAACATTACGAGCCGCTGGAGTCGCCGCTGGCAGAAAACCCGCTCTCCCAACAGATGCTCAATCCGGCCGTCCAACGGTGGGAGGGCGAAGCCGATCTGCGTGCCGAGCACGGCAGCAAAGCGTTCCCTTACGTCTGCACCACCTATCGGGTCACCGAGCATTGGCAGACGGGCGTGGTGACACGCCATACGCCCTGGTTGCTCGAACTGCAGCCGCAGGTCTTCGTCGAGATGAGCTGGGAGCTGGCCAAACACAAGAACATCCAGCCGGGCGACCGGGTTTGGGTTTCGAGCCAGCGCGGTTCACTCATGGCGATCGCTCTGCCCACCGCTCGCATCAGGCCGCTGGAGATTCAGGGCAAGAAAGTCGAGCAGGTGGGCTTGCCGTGGTGTTTCGGGTGGCTGATGCCCGGGGACGGCACGGGCGGCGACAGCGCGAACCTGTTGACACCCACCATCGGAGACGCCAACACCATGATCCCCGAAACAAAGGCCTTCCTGGTCAACATCCAGAAGGCTGCACAGGGAGATGCACCTCCAGGTCACTTGGTAGCGAGCAGGCGTTCGCCGCTGGGTTGAAATGAACAGGAGCCAACAGAGGAATCTCTGTTTCCTCTGTTGTCTCCTGTTCCACCGTCATGCGACGACGAGCCGCAGTAGTGTCAGAGGCAGTAGTGTCAGAGGCAGTAGTGTCAGAGGCAGTAGTGTCAGAGCAAGAACGGAGCAGGGCCATGAGTAAGGCTTGCCTCGTCGATACGACCAAGTGCATCGGTTGCCGAACCTGTCAGGTAAGCTGTAAGCAATGGAACGCGCTGCCTGCAGAACAGACGCATTTTCGGGGGACGGGCGGGGGCTACGAGAACCCGCCGGCGCTCTCGACCAAGAGCTACACACGGATCACCTTTCACGAGATCACCGACGCCGGCGGGGAGCTGGAGCGGCTTGTCTTTGTCAAAAAGCAGTGCATGCACTGCCGCGAGCCGGGCTGTGTTTCGGCGTGCCCGGTCAAAGCGCTCGAGAAGACGTCCGAAGGCGCGGTCGTCTGGGACGAGGACTTGTGCATCGGGTGCCGCTACTGCCTGGTGGCCTGCCCGTTTGACGTTCCGAAGTTCGAGTACGATCGGCCCGTCCCTTCCATCCGGAAATGCACGTTCTGCGCCGATCGGATCCAAGAAGAGGCGCCGGCCGACGTGCAGGTAAACGATGAGGCCCTCGCGGGCGAGTCGCTCCAGCGCTTCCAGCATTGCCGGCGGTCCCCCGCCTGCGCCGCCAGTTGCCCCACTGGGTGTATCAAGTTCGGCGAGCGCGACGAACTGCTTGACGAGGCCCGGTCCCGAATTGCTGCGGATCCCGATCGCTATGTCCATCACATCTACGGCGAGCATGAGGTGGGCGGCACCGATTGGCTGTATCTGGCGAACGTTCCCTTCGACAAGCTCGGGTTCCGCACCGATCTGCCGGACATCGCGATCCCGGAATATACGAAGGGGTTCCTCAGCGCGGTCGCGCCGGTCGTCATCCTTGGAGCCGGTCTGGGCGCGGGCCTGTCTTGGGCGGCGCAGCGACGCCAGAAGGTCGCCGAGGCCGCTGGCGAGCACAGCGAGGGTCAGTCATGACGACCGGCACAACTCCCCTGCGCAGAAGCCGGCGCCGCATCGCGTTCGACGTGGCCGCCGCCCTCATCATACTGGCCGGTTTGGTCATCATCGCGATCCGCTTCACGCGCGGCCTGGGTGCCGTGACGAACCTGTCCAACGACTATCCCTGGGGCTTGTGGATCGGGTTCGATGTGCTCTGTGGAGAGGCGCTGGCGGCGGGCGGATTCACCATCGCGACGGCGGTGTCTCTGTTGGGCCTGGAGCGCTTTCGCCCGTTGCTGCGGCCCGCGACAGTCACGGGATTGTTGGGGTACGCTTTGGCGGGGTTCAGCGTGCTCTTAGATCTTGGCCGTCCCTGGCGGTTTCCCTACCCAGTCGTTTACTCCTTCGGCGTCACCTCGATCATGTTTCTGGTGACCTGGTTGGTGCTCTTGTACTTGATCGTGCAGGCGATCGAGTTTTGTCCGGCGGTCTTCGAGTGGCTGGGCTGGAAGACCGCTCGCGCTCTCGCCGTCCGGCTCAGCGTCGGAGCCGTCATTGTGGGGATGATCCTGGCGACCCTGCACCAATCGGCATTGGGCGGCCTGTACCTGCTGGCCCCGACCAAGCTGCATCCGCTGTGGTACTCGCCGCTGCTTCCGGTTTTCTTCTTGGTGTCGGGCATCATCGCTGGGCTTTCCATGGTGATCCTCGAAAGCTGGGTCGCGCACCGCGTCTTCGAAAGCCAGACCGATCCTCAGCGCGCGGCGAACCTCGACGAGCTGACCCTGGGACTCGGTAAAGCCACAGCGGTCGGGCTGCTTTGCTACTTCTTGCTGAAGTCGGGCGACTTTGCTCGCGGTGGGCATTGGGGCCTGCTGGCGACACCCATGGGCGGGTGGTTTCTGGTGGAGCTGTTCGGGTTCGTCCTCTTGCCCTGCCTGTTGTTTGCCGGGGGCGTGCGAATGAAGAACCTGGTGCTGGTCCGCCTCGCCGGTCTTCTGACCGTCATCGGGATCGTCATCAATCGGCTGAATGTTTCCCTGATCGCCTTTCGCTGGAACGCCGAGCAGCGGTACTTCCCGCACTGGATGGAATTCGTGGTGACGGCCGCGATCGTGATCGCGGGCCTGCTTTGCTTTCGGTGGATCGTGGAGCGAATGCCGGTTCTTCACGAACACCCCGACTACAAGGGCATCGACTGAACCCCAATGGTGGAAAACGGATCGTCTTTCGAGTCGGCAGAGATCATCGCGAACCTCGAAGCGCTGATCGGTCGCGAGTATGTGTCCGAGGAGTACGTTCGGTTCCGGATCGAGCTGCTTGCCGCACAGACGGCGGTGCGCGAGGCGCTGGACCGCCGGGCCGTTTTTCCGGTCGCGGAGGCGAAGGACGGCGACCAGACCGCGGCGCTCGAGCCAAGTGAAGTGCCGTTGGATGTTACGCTGCTGCGGAACTTGCTTGAGGATCTTTCCGCAGCGCTCGGGAAACACGAGGGCCAGAGCGAAGACCTGAGCCGCCTCTCGACAGCGGCCGCCAAGGACCCTGAGCTTCTCGAACAACTCGCCCGTAAAGCCGGCTTCGGTCCAGACGAGGCATTCCTGGCCTCGCTCTCGGAGCGATGGGACGTTGACGTCGAGGCCCTGCTTTTTTTCGGGCGGGTGCTGATCGCACCGTTTGTGGCTGAGGCCGCCGGCCGGCTAAAGCAACTCACAAACGCGGCGCCGAAGCCGGCGGGTTGCTGCCCCTTGTGCGGCTCGCCGCCGGGGCTGGCTAAGCTGCAGCGGGAGGACGGCCGGCGGATCCTATTCTGCTCGCTGTGCGGCGAGAGTTGGCAGTTTGCTAGGGTCGGCTGCCCGTTCTGCGGAACTCAACAAGGCCTCGGCATGCTATCCATCGACACGGCCGATCCCTACGCGATCGAGACCTGTGAGCAATGCAAAGGTTATCTCAAGACCGTGGATGAGCGAAAACTCCCCGAGAACAAATCGATGATTCCTCTCGTTGAGACGATCGCGACCTTGTATCTCGATCTGATCGCAGAAAAGGAAGGCTACGCGGGCCAGCTTCCGTACGGCGCGCTCCGATAGCTGCTCGACGTTCTTGAGCAACAGGGGCAGCTTGTTCTGGATCACGTCCCAGACGATTTCGTGGTCGATGCTATCGTACGCGTGAACGAGGATGTTGCGAAACGCCTTGATTTGCCCAATGGGGCCGACGCGACCGGCGGTGTCGTCGTCCACTTGGGAGAGTCGAATGAGCGCTTCCCCGATGATCTCGAAGTTCCGTTCCACGGCCTGCCGAAGAACGCGATTTCCTTCATACTCCTGTTGCGCAAAACCCTGGACTGACTCGCACACAAAAGACGCCGCGTCGCAAATGTCTTCCAGAAGTTTCGGGGCTTTAGGATGCATAGAGCACCTGTCGCGTCTCGTTGACCGCCTTGATGAAATAGGGATTTCGCAACGAACGGGCCGTGACGAGATCGACATCTCGGCCGAAGAGGTTCTTGAGGTCTTCCCATAGGCCGAAATACTGGTCTGCCGGACCTATTGTCTCGCTCCGCTCGAATTCAACGAGGAAGTCGAGGTCGCTGCGGCCGGGATCGTAGTCCTCCCCCGTCGCAGCCGAGCCGAACAACTCCAGCCGCTGCACGCCGTATTCGCGGCAGAGTTCAACGATTCGGGTTCGTTTTTGTTCGATGAGTGCGACCATCGGAACCTCTGCTTCAATAACAACCGAACCGCCCGAGGTTTTCCCGTTGATTTGAATGTACCAAACGCCACGCGTCTTCCGGTACCAGGGCCTAGGGGGACGTGCTGTTGTGCGAACCTCCAGCTACAAGTTTCAAGGAAACACTGAAGGCGAGCTGAAAGGTTCGCCGCCCCCGTGCTGCCACACAGGGGTTTCTTTTTAGCGTGACAGACGCAAGTGCAATTTGCTGGATTGACCTGGATTGACGTAAATCATTGCCACAAAAGCACGCCCGGGAGGATTCGAACCTCCGACCTACGGATTAGAAGTCCACAGGATGCGCCAGAATATTCTGTGCCCTTGTGATCCCAAATCCTTCTCTGGCCAATTCTTGTGACGCCAAAGCGAACCTGACGAGCTTCGCCCGACTGTCCATATTTTACGAGAAAACCCAGCATTTGCCACCCATTCCGTGACGGATAGCGTGACAAGCAACGCGAACTGGGCTCGATTGCCGGTGTCGCCAGCGGATGACGCGAAGATGAATCGTTGATCCCAGCCGCGTACGCGCCAGCAACTTCGTGAAGCCTCGGGGGGGCCGTATCCGGTAAAACCCCACGTATGGATCTGTCAGGGCAAGAGCCGAATGGCTGAGCTACTCGACCATTGCAAACGGCGGCGAGAAAACGTGGCACCGGACGCCGAGAGTGGTAACATATGGTCCGATGGAAATAGACCGGCTGTTTCAAAATCCCCGGGAAGTTTTCGAGTGCGAACACGTTGGCAAAGAGAACAGAGAGCCGACGCCGCCCTGCCGACGCGCGGGAGAAACCACTGGTGGCACCAGATTGACGTCCTGGCCATCGACGAGAAGGCACCCAAAGGGAAGTATCCAAAGATGACCAAGCGGGTAGGAAAGAGCCCGCCGCAGTACATGGGCGAGGGAGAGTGATGGGCACACACGAGATGGCCAACGGGAAAGAGTCTCCTTATGCGGCCATCGACGCGAAGCTGAAGGCAGTAGCCGCAACTTCGCCCGTCCCGCTGCCGTGGTACGACGCCTGGACCCGGTTGGGACCGGATTCCACAGCAGAAGACCGTCTCACTGTATACCAGGTGATCCGTGAGGCCGATTCGTTGCCTGACGCGGCCTCGTTCTGGCTCGTATCGCACCTGATCGACGACATCGCCACCCGGAACGCCGACTCAGCGTTGGATGGCTACGAGGACAGGATGCGGGCGATCGAGGAAGAGTATGGCTTGGAGGATGGGAGCGTCTGGCCAACCGGAACGGTGCCCGCCGGGTATGATCAGATTCGCGAGGAATATTACCGAACCTGGGACCGGGTATTCGTCCAGAAGCTGGAGGAGTTCGGCGAGCACGGGATGGCTCGCCTTTTCCGCGAGGACCACGAGCGGTTCGAGCGACTGAGTGAGGAAGGGCGGCAATACTTTCACGGGCCGCAGACTGTGGCCGACCTGCCCCCCATGGCATGGTTGCACCGGCTTTGGAGGCCGTCGCTGGGTCCATGACGGCCGACAGCCCTATGGGGCCGCTGGGCTATCGGTATGGTGAAGAGGAGGGCTACTGGGATGTGGACGTCTACCCGACACCGATCGAGCTTGTCGGCGGAGCATCTGACGGGGAGGTGGTCGTTCCCGGCTTCGCTCTCGACGTGGATAAGCTGCGGGCGACGTTCGATCGCATCGAAGCCCTGGTGTGGCACTCGCTCGGCTTCCCGCATGACGAAGGACCTCGGCTCGTCGTCGAGGGTGTCTACCAGGGCCGCGAGGTCTTCCTGCAGGTGCTGGCTTGCGCACCGGAGGACGAGGAACCGGGCATGAAGCTGCACACGTTCCGACGCGAAAGCTGACCGATTGCAGATCTGAAATCGCAAAACAGGATGCGCTACTTCATGAGCAACCCCAAACCGGCCAAAACGATCGACGAAGTGTTCAACGAATTCTTGGCGGATCAGAAGGCCAGGCTCAGTCCGAAGACCTACCGCCGATACGATGAGATCCTCGATCTGTTTCGCTCCTGCTTGGAAGGCTACTGGCCAAGTCACGACCAGGAAGAGTACAACAGCATCACCGACGCTGGCGGCACCTACTGCAGCACCTTTGGGCCGGAAGAGATCGCCGGCGGCCTGTCTGAGTTCCTTGGTTACTTCATGCCCCACAAGGTCATTGCCGGCAAGGAAACGATGAAGGCGGCCGGCACGGTCACCAAGAAGCTGATGAAGTGGTTGGCTGAGAAAGGCTACGTTGAGGACACGGAGGCTCTTGAGATGGCCGAAGAGCGGGCTGGCGAGGCCGCCCGAGACCTGCCGGTCGCCAAGGATGTGGTCGATCTGTTGGAAGCCTACCTCGACGAACACGCCCCGGCGCGCTACTCTCAGGAAATCGAAGACCACTTCACCGTCACGCGAATCGAGCCGGGGAAGCTGTGGCTGGAACCCTTCACGTCGGGCGACGGCGAGATCGGCCCTGTCCCCGTGTCTCGCGAAGCCTGCCGGCAATGCAAAGTGGGGTGGGACATCAGCGGGGTCGTCGTGAAGACATCCAAAGGCTGGCGGCTGATGGAGGTATGGAATGTCTCCCCGTAAAGCAGCCAGGAAGCACTCCTCGGCAAAGCTGGACACCATGTTGCAGCGCATTGTGGCCTTCAACCAGGCCAAGGGGGGCGACGTCTTGGTTGAGAGACGGTCGAAGGGGTATTCTCTGTTCCGCGAGGACAACGGCCGACCGGTTGCCCGGTTGCGTCCCACGGGAAAGGGCGATCTCGTCGAGGTCATGTGGTGGAGCCATCGCGATCAGTGGGACCACATTGGCGATCTCGGCTCGATCGTGATGCCGCTGGACGAAGCACTGGAGTATGTGGCCAAAGACCCGATGGGCATCTTCTGGGGTTAGCGTGGCTCGGCCAACCCACAACCACATGGCCCGGCACATCCCGTGTACTTCATCAGCTTCCGCTGCTTGGGAATTCTACGCACATCCCGCTTCGAGTTGGTTGCTTGCGATGATCCGCAACTGATTCTTCAGCTCGGAAGGCGTCTCTGTTGACGGGGTTTTTCCCTTCCCCGTTTTGGTGCGATTCACGTCTCGTTGTCTTGAATAGGCCATCACGCAGCCCAGCGAGAATTCGAAACCGTTCGCGAATTTCGCAGGTGATCTGCTCGCCGAGCGACAACTCGATCCGCATGATTTCCTTTTGCAGTTGGCGGAGTTCTGCTCGTTTGCGTCGGATGAGCTTCAGTTGCCCGACCACTGCAGTGAGGTCCTGTGCAAGAAGCTGATATGCATACTTTTCTGCCGAGCGATCGCCACCGTCTCGTGTTTCCTGTGAGGCCATTTTGCGGCTCCTGTCATCTCGCTCCATCAAAAATCGTCCTCCACACCGGACTACTCCCCAAACACCGGACACGAGCGACTGGACATCCGGAAAAATCCTCGGCACAATGAAAAATGCCGTAGACAAATTTGGACCACTTCGCGGGGATGGAGGACGGAACATGAGCGATCTCGATCCATCAACACCGCTCAAAGGTCTCAGTCAGGACGGGCTCGAAATATTCGGCAGTATCGGCGACATTACGTTAGCCTATCGCCGTTTGGAGAAAGGCGACAAGGAGGCATTTACGGAGATCGTGGACTACTTCTGGCCCGAGCTGGTCCGCCGTGCCGGCTATGTGTTGCCGCCTCATCGACGCCGTGCTGTTGACCGGAGTGACGCCGTCCAGAACGCCTTGGTCAGTTTCTGCAAGGGGGTCGGAGAGGGCAGATTTACGAACGTCCGCCACCGCGACGACATCTTTCGAATTCTGACGGCAATTGTCGTTCACAAAGCGCTGAAATTGCTCAAAGCGGAGCTCGCCAAGAAGAGGGGCGCCGGGAAAGTGAAAGGCGAATCGGCCTTTCAGACGAAACAGGCGAAGGCAGATCACGAATCGGGCGACTCGGGCATTGGAGGGGTTGCAGCCAGCGGCGTGTTTCCTGGCCAGCCACCAGAAGTCAGCCCTGCCGAGCAAGCGGCTTTCAACGACTTACTCGAACACCTGATCGGGCTTTTGCCTGAAAAGGGTGACCTGCGCCTGGTCGGAGAGGTATGGCTTCGGGGCATCGAAGGCAACGATGATGTCTCAGCGCGGACTATCAAAGAGACCCT
>CAZGYE010000200.1:0-10843 GCA_964530165.1 uncultured Planctomycetaceae bacterium | reverse complement strand
CAAGTTCCCGCGGCACCGCGTTTGCTACTTCCCGCTCGATTTCTCGTGGGCGGTCCGCCGCGCGATCCGCCGCATCCGGCCCTCGGCAATCGTGCTCGTGGAATTGGAGCTGTGGCCCAATTTCATTCTGGAGGCAAAACGGTCCGGAATTCCACTAGCGCTGATCAACGGGCGTATCAGCCGCCACAGCTACAGCGGCTATCACCGCATCCGCTCGCTGATGAAACGCCTGTGGAGCTGTTTCGACTCGATTGCCGTCCAGAACGAGACCTATTCTGAGCGTCTGATCTCTCTTGGTGCGGCAGCAGATCGCATCGCTGTCACCGGCTCGATTAAGTTCGACCACGTCCAGACCGACCACGGGAACCCGAAAACGAAAGAGCTTCGAAGGTCGTTCGGAATCGCTGACGAAGAACGGGTCTTGATTGCCGGCAGCACGCAGGCACCCGAAGAGAAACTTGCCCTGGAGACTTATCTTGCCCTGCGTGACGAGCATCCGGACCTGCGGCTGGTTCTGGTTCCCCGTCATCAGGAGCGGTTCGACGAGGTCGCCCAATTGGTCGAACGCCGAGGATTGCAGCTGATCCGCCGCAGCCGACTGGTTGAATCGGCCCAGCCACCCACTCGGCCGATTCTGCTGCTCGACACGCTGGGAGAACTGGCCGCCTGCTGGGGTTTGGCGACAATAGCGTTTGTCGGGGGCAGCCTGACGAAGCGGGGCGGACAAAACATGATCGAGCCGGCCGCTTACGGAGCAGCGGTGTTGTTCGGCCCGAACACCCATAACTTCCGCGACGTGGTCGAAGCCCTGCTTTCCGCGAACGCCGCCCGCGTGGTCGTCGACGGCGATGACCTGACAGCCGCGGTCCGCGACTTCCTCGAACGGCCCCAAGCCGCTCGCCGGCAGGGCCAGCTTGCGCAGCAACTGGTGCTTGCGCAGCAGGGCGCGACGGGGAAAACCGTCAAGCTGATCGCCGGGCTGCTTCCCACGACCGCCGGCAATCGGTGCCGTCCTCACGGGCGTGCTGCATGATTCACAAGGTTGTTCCAAACACGAGTCGGGTCTACAATCCACACAAGCAGCTGATGAGAGCAGGACACTCTGAGATCCGTTTTTTGCGACCCCACATTCTGTTAGGCGGAGCATTGCATGGCCAATCATTTCTTCACGAGTGAATCGGTGAGTATGGGACACCCGGACAAGGTGGCCGATCAAATCTCCGACGGCATTCTCGACGCTTTACTCAGCCAGGACCCCCAATCGCGTGTCGCCTGCGAGACGCTCTGTACAACCGATCTGGTCGTGCTGGCTGGGGAGATTACCAGCCGCGCCAAGGTCGATTACGTCGGCGTTGCCCGCGACGTCATTCGGGACATCGGCTACACCAGTGACGACGTGGGGTTCAACGCCGACTCATGCCGGGTCGTTCTGGAGCTGCACAGTCAAAGCCCCGACATTGCCCAAGGAGTGGATCGCGACGGTGCCGGCGACCAGGGGCTGATGTTCGGCTATGCCTGCAATCAGACCGAAGAGTACATGCCGCTGCCGATCGCGTTGGCGCATCGGATCATCGTCCGCCTGACCGAAGCCCGCCGCAACGGCGAGGTCGACTGGCTGCGGCCCGATAGCAAGAGTCAGGTGACCGTCGAGTATGACGGTTCGACTCCGGTCGGCATCTCGGCGGTGGTCCTCTCGACTCAGCATACGCCGGACGTCGATCAGGCTGAGATTAAGAAGTTTGTGACGTCCGAGGTCATCTCGAAATCGGTTCCGGCCAGCCTGCTCTCGAAGGATACGAAGTACCACGTCAACCCGACGGGGCGGTTCGTCGTCGGCGGTCCGCACGGCGATGCCGGGCTGACCGGCCGAAAAATCATCGTCGACACCTACGGCGGCTGGGGTCGTCACGGCGGCGGAGCGTTCAGTGGAAAAGATGCGACGAAAGTCGACCGTTCCGCGGCTTACATGGCTCGGCACATCGCGAAGAACGTGGCCGCTGCCGGACTGGCAACCGAATGCGAGATTCAATTGGCGTACGCCATCGGTGTTGCCGACCCTGTCAGCGTCCACGTCGAAACCGCCGGCACCAGCGAGATTCCCGAAGAGAAAATCGTCGATCTCGTCCGCGAGCTGTTCCCGCTGACGCCAGCCGGCATCATCGACTATTTGCAGCTTCGCCGACCGATTTTCCGCAAGACGGCCCGCGGGGGGCATTTCGGCCGCAACGACCCGGACTTCACCTGGGAATCGACCGCCAGAGCACCGGAGATCCGCGAGGCGGCCGGTTTGGGGGCCGAGTTGCCCGAACCACAGTTCGCGGTGGGCTAGCTGTTGCACCGGACTGAAAGCACTGAGGTCCATGATACAAAGCCATTTCACGCCGAGCAATCCGAAGGACCGGGGGCTGGAACTGGCAACGGCTCTCTGGTCGGGCTTGTTGATCGTTGCCGCTGTGCTGGTATCGCGTAGGCTCTCTGGCGCGTTGACTGGGCAGCTTTCCTCGCTGGCCACCTCTGTGATCGCGACCGGCACAACCGGTCTGAGTCTGTCGGCTTATCTACTGTTTCAGTGGACCGGACGATCTGCTGTCTCAAGACCGGCCCGGATTGCCGCCGGAGTCGTGACGCTCGTTCCGCCGTTCGCTCTGGGCATCGTTCTGTTGCCCGGCCACTCGCCGGTTGCGACGTCGTATCTGCTGACACTCCTCCTGTTTTCCAGCGCCGCGGTTGTTGTGTTGGGCGATTTGCCGTTCTTGGTACGAGACGAACCCTTTGTGTCGCCGGGCGAATCGGAAGCCGAATTGCGGTTGGCGACCGATGACGGCCCGAACAGCGTGTCGCAGTGGATGACCCGCAGCGTCACCAGCGAGGGGCGAGAGCGAATCGAAGGGGCCGTCAAGGTTGACTTTGCGCCGGGCCAGAAGCAAGCGATGATCCACCTCCCGTTCTGTCCCCCATTTTTCGGGCGACCGGAAGTCGAGTGTGAATCGTTGGACGAGTCGGTCGTTCGATTCAAAGTGGCTGCCGCGTATCCGTACGGCGCCCGCATCGAGGCCAAGCGGACCGCCGAGGCCGAGACCGCCCGCACGGTTGAAGTCGGATTCACGGCCGTCGCCTCCGCACCTGGACGTGGCGCGGCGTGAACGAAACCGCGTCCTCACGGCTGCGGCAGTTCATTCAGGAGTTCGTTGTGAAATCCTGAACGCCATTTAGCCGGCGGACTTGCCCGCCGCGCCCCGCAAGCGGGCCGGCTAAATCGGCCAATGTCACCCCATCACCTGCTCTAGTCACTTGACCGGATTCTTGCGAATCAGCCCGTCCAGTGATTCGGGATCCGTCAGGAGCATCTTGATTAAATCGCCACGCGCAAGTCCCCAATTGCTCAATCCAAGGTCCTTTCGCATCGCTTGAAGAATATCGTCCATTATCAGAAGGATGTTCGGATCTGAATTCTCGCCGATTCTGCGAAACACACCGTAATGTTGAAGCACGCCAGGAGACCCCCACAACATCACCCGAGTCGTGAAATCGAAAAAGAAAGCCTCCCGTTTCTTGGACATCGCGGGATCCAGTTTCTTCGCGCCTCTGGAGTCACGCATTATGCCAACAACCTGCGTAATGAATTCAGTGTAGAGTTTTGTCTTGTTTGGGCGATGGGATTCTGCGATCTCACGTGCTTTCGCACGTTGCTGCGAAATGACGACGGCCCCAATGCCGGCAATGACCGTTCCGGAAAATGCGATAATAGCAGCAGCGACTTGGGAAGGCTGAGTCATCACCCAAGAGAGAATTCCGGCGAGAAGCCACCAAATGCCATAGACAGCCCCCAGAAGTAGGGCGAGTGAAACGAAGAGTGAAAGCCACGCCTTAGGAGCCTTCATTCGGGTATCGACCTCGAGTGTGTACAGCGAATAGCCTGTAATAATACCGCCCAGCGTAAGACGCGTACTGCGTCAGCATAACACGAAACGGCAAGGGCGGCGACGACACAAGTGAATTGAACGTCCGGGCGAACGTGTGCAGTCGTGCTTTTGAGAAGTCGTTCGTTCGCATCGGCAACTCTTTATGGTTACGATGTCTGCAGCCATGTTTCCTCAATGAACAAGGAGTTTCACCGTGCCGTTGCGAGCGTTGTTGATTGCCTTTGTGTTGACCATTCCCATTTGTCCGATTCAGCGTGGCCGGGCGGCAGTCACGCCGCCGCAGGGGTTCCGGACTCTGTTTAGCGGCAAGGACCTGTCCGGCTGGCACGGGATGCCGCATTTCGATCCGCGCAAGCTGGCCGCCATGAGCGACGAGGAACGAGCCGAGAAGCTGGCTGCCTGGATGGAAGAGCTGAAAGCGCATTGGCGGGTGGAAAATGGTGAAGTCATCAACGACGGCAAAGGGCCCTACCTCACCACCGACGAGCAGTTTGGCGACATGGAGCTGTTGATCGAGTACAAGACGGTCGCCAAGGCCGACAGCGGCATCTACCTGCGCGGGACGCCTCAGGTTCAGATTTGGGACTACACCCAGGAAGGCGGCAAATGGAACCGCGGCGCCGACAGAGGCTCGGGCGGTCTGTTCAACAACAGCAACGGTGCGCCCGGCCGCATTCCGCTGGTTCGCGCCGATGCGCCGTTCGGCCAGTGGAACCGCTTTCGCATCGTGCAGGTCGGCGATCGCACGAGCGTCTGGCTCAACGACAAGCTGGTGGTCGATCACGCGGTGATGGAGAACTACTGGGACCGCAGCCGGCTTTTGTTCGCCAAAGGTCCAATCCAGCTGCAGACGCATGGCGGCGAAATCCGTTGGCGGAACATCTTCGTCCGCGAGATCCCTCCGGACGAAGCAACGGCGATCCTCGAGGCGCAGGACGCCGATGGTTTCGAGCCGGTATTCGACGGCAAGAGCTTCGAAGGCTGGACCGGGGCGGTTGAGAACTACGAGGTCAAAAACGGCGCGATCGTGTGCAAACCGGGCAAGGGCGGGGTGATCTATACGAAAGAGGAATACGAGGACTTCGTCGTTCGCCTGGAGATCAAGCTGCCGCCGGCCGGCAACAACGGTTTGGCGATTCGCTATCCGGGCGCGGGGCGAGCAGCCTATGACGGCATGTGCGAGCTGCAGGTGATCGACACCGAGCACCCCAAGTACGCCAAACTCGATCCCCGCCAGTCCCATGGGTCGGCTTACGCCATGGTCGCCGCGCACCGGGGCTACTTGCGGCCGACGGGCCAGTGGAACTTTCAGCAGGTCACGGTGAAAGGCTCGACGGTCAAAGTCGAGTTGAACGGCTACACCATTCTCGACACCGATTTGAGCAAAGTCACCGAGTTTCTCAAAAATCGCCCCCACCCCGGCAAAGACCTCAAGAGCGGCCACTTCGGGTTTGCCGGTCATCAGGATCCGGTCCAATTCCGGAACATCCGCATCAAGCGGCTGGATTCCAAGACCAGCGGCGAACCGAACGCAAAGGCCTGGCCACAGTTCCGCGGATACAATGCTTCCGGACGAGCCGTCTCGCACGCGAAACTTCCCACCAAGATCGGCCCGGAAAGCCGCGTTGTCTGGAAGGTCGCGCTGCCGCCGGGACACTCCTCTCCCGTTGTTTTCGGAGATCGCATCTACGTGACGGCCGTCCGCAATGAGAAACTTCTGACGATCGGTCTGGACCGCAAGGACGGTCAGATCCTGTGGGAAGTCGAGGCGCCGTACGAGACGCTGGAACTGATCCATCCGATCGGCAGCTATGCTCAGTCTAGCCCCGTAACCGACGGCGAGCGGGTGGTCAGTCTGTTTGGCTCGTGCGGGTTGTTCTGCTACGACACGCGGGGCAACCTGCTGTGGAAGAAGCCGATGGGCCCGTTCAACAACGGTTTCGGCGCCGGCAGCTCGCCCATCATCGTCGACGACTGGATCATCCTCTCTCAGGACCACGACACCGACTCGTTCTTGGCGGCCATTGACAAACGGACGGGTAGGACCGTCTGGAAGACCGACCGCTCCGAATTTCCGCGGAACTATTGCACCCCCGTCATCTGGGAGGTGGATGGAAAAAAACAGATTGTCGTCGCGGCCACTCTGCGGGTCGTTGGTTACGATTTCGAGACCGGCAAAGAGCTGTGGACCGTCCGCGGTCTCTCGCGGGCCGTCTGCTCGACTCCCGTCGTCGGCGAAGACAACACGCTCTACGTGGCCGGTTGGGCCAGCGGCGGCGACGAGGGAGACCGCATTCACGTGGCGCCCTTCGATGAGGTGATCGAAGAACGTGATGCGAACAAGAACGGAACTCTGGAGGAAGAGGAGCTACCCGAAAACGGTCCCATCCAAAGACGATTTCCGCAAGTCGACCGCGACAAATCGGGTTCGGTCACCAAGAAGGAATTCGAGTACTACCGCAACCTGTTCGACACCGGCCGCAACGTCGTTTTGGCCGTCAAACCGGGCGGCCGGGGAGACGTCACCGGCTCTCACATGCTGTGGGAGTATCGAAAGTTCGTCCCCTTCTGTGCGTCGCCGCTGTACGAGAACGGCTATCTTTTCGCGGTCAAGGACGGCGGCATCTTGACTTCACTCAACCCCAGGACCGGTGAGCCGCTGCAAACCAAACGGGTCGCCGGCACGGGAAAGTACTTCTGTTCCCCGGTGGCGGGTGATGGGAAAATCTATTTGCTGGACCAGCGCGGGACATTATCGGTCGTCTCCGCCTGGGCCGAGTGGAAGGTGTTGGCGACCGCCGACTTCGGCGAGGACGCCTATGCCACGCCCGCGATCGTCGACGGCAGAATCTACCTGCGCACGACCGGTCACTTGTTCTGCTTTGGCAACGAAGGCTCCCAATGAAGGATTCACCATCACTGCTTCGTCGACTCCTGTTGCTCGCACCGTTTTGGGCGGCGTGCGCGGCCGTTTCAGCCGCAGCCGCCGAGAACGATGACATCAGCGCGCGGCTGGCCAGGGTGCCACGGACGGCTATCAAAGCTGATTCGGCAACGGATTCACACAGGTGCAGATCAACGTTCCGCCCGAGAAGGCGCGGGACTCCACACTGTTTGTGGTCACGTACGGCTACATTCCCGATGTGAAACGATCCTACGGGTGGCAACCGCCTCGCGAAGTGATGAAACAACTCGGAGCGACGTCACAGTGAGCTCACTACGAAAGGCCGAACCGCAACGGCGCAAATTAGCCGCGGAGCTTGCTCCGCGCGTTGGCGGGACCGTCTTGGAGCGTTCCACCTGGCAAGCCCGGCGGCGAAATGGATGGCATCAACCGCACGCGTCGGCGACGGTGCTGCAAAGATGGAGAATTTCGATGAGTCGATTCGCAAGCGGTTTGGCAATGTGGACCCTGTTCCTATGGGCTGTCGCGTCGCCACGGCTCTGGGCGGGGAACGTGACGATCGCGGTCGAGACGCCTCAGTCGCCGCCGACCTGGGCGCTGTTGCAGCGCGAGCTGTTGAGGGCCAATACAGCGGCCTGCGAGGAGTTCTTCGCAAAGTATTTCGACGAGCGCGGCTATCTGTTGTGCGTCGAACGCTGGGGCGGCGACGATGGGCCCGATGATGCCATCGAGAACTGTTTCGGTTGGCCCATCCTGCACGCGCTGGGCGCATCCGATTCGGTCCTGAAGATGTACAAGAAGGCGTGGGAAGGACATCTTCGGCAGTTCACCGAGGCCAAGACGGTCGAGGTCCCTTTCGCCCGCGACGGCATGTACTACAAAGAATTCCCGGTCATGTTCGACTGGCTGCACAACAGCGAGGGGCTGACCGTCTTCAATCTGCAGGGGCTATCCGATCCGAAGGACCGGCAGTTTGGACACCGCGTGCGGCGCTATGCCGGCTTCTACATGAACGAAGACCCCGGTGCGCCGAATTACGATCCGCGGCACAAGATCATTCGCAGCCTGTTCAACGGTAGCCGGGGGCCGCTGCTGCGAAAAGCAACCGGTCTGGACTGGGCCGGCGATCCGATTGTAGTCAAGAACCGGTTCGACCTCCGCCACGGGGAAGACACCTACGAACAGATGGTGGCGCACTTCAAGGATTACAACGACGTCGTGGGCGATCACCCCTCGAACCTCGTCGCCACTTCCTTGGCGCTGAACGCCTACATGCTCACGGGTGAAGAGAAATACAAGCGGTGGCTGTTGGAGTACGTCGACGCCTGGCGCGAGCGAATGATCGCCAACGGCAACATCATCCCCTCGAACATCGGACTGGACGGCAAGATCGGCGGCCAGACCGGCGGCAAGTGGTACGGAGGGGTCTACGGCTGGGCGTTTACAGTCGTCGTCCCGCAGGACGGCTCTCTCGCGCATCGCAACACCACGCATCTCGGGTTCGCCGGGTTCATGAACGCCCACTTGTTGACCGGCGACGATCGTTACCTCGAGCCGTGGCGCAAGCAGATCGACACGATCAACGCCCAAGCGAAAGTGATCGACGGCCAAACGATGTATCCGCGCATGTTTGGAGACAACGGCTGGTATGACTACAAGCCGCAAAAATACACCCAAAACGCGCTGGAGATTTACTACCACTCCATGAAACGCGACGACCGGAAGCGCGTGCCGGGCAACTCCTGGCTGGCCTACCTCGACGGCAAGAACTCGCAATACCCAGAGCAAGCCCTTCGCAGAGATCTTGCACGGGTCCGTCACCAGGTCGAAGGCATGCGCAACGACAACACCACGCCCGACACTCGATTGTCCGACGATCCAATGCGGTTCAGCCCGGCCAGCGTCTCGTCGCTGGTCGAAGAGATGCTGGGAGGTCTGATCGGCGGCAAGAACCGGCTGATTCTGCATTGCCGGCTGCGTTACTTCGACCCGCTGCGACGCCGCGCCGGTCTCCCCGAAGACGTGGCCGCGCTGATCGACCAGATGTCGGCCGATCACGTCGCGGTGACGCTCGTCAACACCAACCAGGTCGAGCCGCGAACCGTCGTCGTCCAAGCCGGCGGCTATGCCGAGCACAAGTTTCTCGCGGTCTCAGCCGGCGGCCGCACGACAAACGTGGACGGACCGCATTTCACCGTCCGGTTGGCCCCCGGCGTCGGCAGCCGGCTGGTCATCAAGATGGACCGCTACGCGCGACAGCCGACGCTGGCATTTCCGTGGGATCGCTGATCGCGGCGAGCGGGGGGGCGTCAGCCCCCTGATGAAACTCCCGCTTACCGGGCGGTATGGCGCTACGGCTTCTTGGTGAGATCGGGGGCCTTCTTCGCGCCTGCTTTGTCCTGATCAATCAGCTTCCCCGTCTTGCGGTCCCAGCGGACCGTGCGGACTTTCAGGCGATGTTGGCCGTGACAGTCGGTGCAGACAATCTTGGTGGGATCCCGCCTGGTGAGGCCACGCTTTCGCCATCGGGTGAGAATTTTTCTAGCCGAGACATCGTGCGTGTCGTGGCATTCCTCGCACGCGGCGTCGATCTGCCCCAGAGGGTACATCTTCTCGGGCGGCGTGGCGTTGCCTTCGTCGTCGGCGTGGCCCCACGAATCGCCGTGGCAATCCGTGCAGCCCACGTCATCGCTGACATGGGCGGTCACCAGCGGTTCGTCCTTGTAGTTCAAATGGCAGACATAGCAGACGCTGTTGTCGGCCATGGATTTCGCGGCCGGTTTCGATTTCGTTGCGGACGACTCTCCCGCCAAGATTCTTGTCGGGGCTTGATCAACCGCGATCTCCATCGAAACCACAAGACCCAGCGCCAACACTGCCGGCACAGTGAATTTCATGGTCTTTCCTTTCACCGCTGGGTGCCAGTCGCGTCTCGCCAGTGCTGGCACGAAGCGCACGGGCAAGATGCTCGTGGCACCCGCCATTTCAGGTTTCACGAGGTGCTACACGTATTCCCAGTCTTTCAGAAACTGGTACTCACGAGGCAGGTTGGCCCAGGCCCGATCGGTCGCTTCGTCCAGCATGGCCTTTTCTTTCTCGTCGAGTTCGCGGCGTTCTTTGACCGCTAAGGCCAGGTTGTCAACCTGCTCGGGCCGGATCATGCCGGGGATGGGCGCCGTGATGGCGGGGTTCGAGAGGATGTTGCGAATGGTCAGCCGGGCGATCTTGTTGTCCTCTTCTTCGTGGGGGTTGCCTGGTGTGCCGTCGCCCTTGAAGATCGAGCCGCTGGCATAAGGCTTGATGCCGAACCAGCCCACGTCAAGCTTCTTCATGGCGGCCCACAGACCGACCTCGTCCTCGACCACTTTGGTCTTGGCCGTGTACGGCGTGACGATGATATCGAGTGCCTCGGGGAACTTTTCGATCATCATCTTGATGTGAGGCCGGTCGTGCGTGGAAACGCCCGTGAACCGCGCTCGGCCGCTCTTCTTGGCCCAGGCGAGCGCCTTCATCGTCTCCTCGATTTCGGCCTCGGTGTGACGGCTACTGTGGGAGAGCATGGTGATCCGCCACAAGTCGACGTACTCCAGGCCGCAGACCTTCAGCCACTTGTCAAGGCTCTCCTGCAGCTTTTTGAACGACCGCCAATCCTTTTTGCGCACTTCATTCTGGTAGGCTGAAAAGCCGAGGTGCATTTTGTCGCGGCGGCCCTTCAGCGCCTTCGAGTACATCTGAATTTCTTCGCACGTGCAGGCGTCGATGTAGTTGATGCCGCGCTCGATCAGCCGAGTCACCAGATCGTAGCGGTTTTGCTCGAATCGTTTGTCGTCGAGCTTGGCGTTGAGCCAGCTTCTTCCCTGGAAAAGCCCTGGGATGATCAAATTGAGCCGTTTCCAGTGACCGCCCTGGCAAACGGCTGAAATCATCATGTTGGTTTTGCCGCAACGCCGGTATTCCATGTCCGGGTTGTAGTTGAGGATCTTGCTGGTGTCGGCTTTTTTCGGATTGCCCGCAT
>CAZGYE010000199.1:0-10925 GCA_964530165.1 uncultured Planctomycetaceae bacterium | reverse complement strand
GGCAGGCTTTCCAGCCTGCCGCGGCCAATCGGCAGGCTGGAAAGCCTGCCCCACGGCACCTGTCAAATTGGCTTTGACAGACCACTAGTCCGGTTTAGCTCGATGGTTGCCATTGTCGTTCTGTTGGTGCTGTTGCTGGTTGCTTCGTTCACCGACGTAACTCGGCACAAAATTTATAACTGGACCACCTATCCCGGCATCGCGGTTGGTGTTGCTGTCAACCTGATTGCAAAGGACGGACTCGGCCCGCAGGAAAGCTTGGCCGGCTTTTTCGTTTGCGGGTTGATCATGCTGGTTTGTTTTGTGCTGTTCAACATGGGGGGCGGCGACGTCAAGCTGGTTGCCATGATGGGCGCCTTTCTCGGTTTCCAAAAGGGCGTCGAAGCGATGCTGTGGACGTTCGTGTTGGGAGGCATCGCGGGAACGGCGGTCTTGATTTGGCAGATCGGTATTCTACGAATCATCTCAAAAACCATGCAGCACATGTTGCTGATGCTGCGGGCCAGGAGTTGGCTTCCTCTCACCCGGGAGGAACGGAAACCGTTGGGACGCTGTCTGTTTTTGGCCCCCTCGGCGTTCGTAGCGGTCTGTGTCGTGGCGATGAGAGTCATTTAGCCGGCGGGCTTGCCCGCCGCGCCCCGCAAGCGGGGCGGCTAAACGGGACGTATGCAACCCGATCACCATTTGTGAAACGGCGGAGTCGCACGGCCGAGAAAACGAGGACAAAGTCGTGCATCGAGCAATTTTGGAAGCGTGCTGGCCCTGCCTGCTGGCGCTGGCGGCGTCGTTTGCGGCGCTGAGGGTGGTTGTCCGCCTGAGCGGCGCTCGGTGGAACTGGCGGCGGCTCGGGCGGTTGCATGCCTCTCAGCAAGGCGGCGTCCAGAGTCTGGCGTTTGTCTTGACGCTGCCGATCTTCATTGTGATCGTGCTGTTCATCGTCCAGGTCAGCCAGTTGATGATCGGGACCATGGTGGTGAACTACGCGGCCTTCGCAGCGGCGCGATCCGCGGTGGTCTGGGTCCCGGCCAACGTGCTCGGCAGTGGTTTCAACGCCGACGAGCCGGCCAATGTGCTGCCGGCCCCCATCCGAGAAGACAACCCGGTCCTTCTGCTATACGACGAAGCAAGCCGGCCGCGTCGTGATCTCGACGTTGACGTGTGGGAATACCGGTCCGGCAGTTCCACCCCCCGATCCGGCAAGTACGCGCACATCTACACGGCAGCGGCCATGGCATGCCTGCCGTTGGCGCCATCTCGCGATCTGGGATTCGAAAACGCACTGCAGAACGAATCCGTCGCGGAAGCGACCCAGGCAGTGTACCGCTCAATGGTCCCCGACTCAGAGAGTAACGCACGGATTCCGAAGCGACTGGAGAACAAAATCGGCTACAGCTTCGAGAACACGGCCGTGCGGCTTGAATTCGTCGACAAGGATTCCCGCAGCGGACCGACTTACAATCCCCGCCTGCCCGTGGAGCTGCCCGACGGCGAGGTGGTTCGCCGGTGGAATCCGCACGAGGTCGGTTGGCAGGATCCGCTGACGGTCACGGTGACGCACAACTTCGCGCTGCTGCCGGGACCGGGACGATTTCTGGCGAAGTTTCTCGTGCGGGCCGACGGGCGGCCGGACCGCATTAGTCCGCGCATCGAGCGCCACACCCCCGGCAATCGCGAGCGTGTCTACACCACGCCCATTTGGGCCTCGGCGACCATGACCAACGAAGGCTTCAAGTCGGTAATGCCCTATGTGCAGGAATAAGGAAAAAGTAAACGGGCAAAAGGCAAAAGGGAAGAAAGGGAAGAAGAGGAATACTTTTTCCTTTTTCCTTTTTCCTTTTGCCTTGTGCTCGCGATTACACCGCGACGAGCGGGGAACGATTAGCATCGTCACGGTCTTCACGCTGCTGATGTTCACGATGCTGTTGGTGATGATCGTCAACGTCGCCACGCATCTGGATGACAAAATCAAGATGCAGAACGCGGCCGACGCGGCCGGCTATTCCGGCGGTGTCGTGCTGGCCCGCGGCATGAACGGGGTCGCGTTCACGAATCATCTGCTCTGCGACGTCTTCGCCATGACCGCCTTCCTGCGCGAAGCCCGCGACCGCAATGCCGAACGGCTCACGCCCGACATCCTCGACGAGTGGAAACGGACCGGCCAGAAGTTCGAAAAAGCCGACTTCGAGAAATTCCGAAAGCTGGGGCAGGCCATTCTCGGCAAAGTCCCCAAGGAACGGGGCCTCATCAGCGCGTTTGGCAACCTGAGTGAAGCGGCCGCCGCCTATGCACTGCCTGTGTTCGAGTCGATTCTGCGGGACGGGCAAATCCCCATCTTTCAGCGAAACCTGGTACGCTCGATCCCCGATTTGGCGCAGCGAGCCACTGCGGAAATCGCCCACCGTCACGCGTTGACGCGGTTCGAGCTGGACCAACTTCAGCAGGGGTTTTTCGGTGGAGAAGCCGTCGGCAAGCAGACCGGCATGCTGTGGCGGATGACGCCCGTCGGCGTGCCCAACGATGACGACCCCCTCACGCGGATGCTGCCGGCCGTCGACCCCGACCCGGCCGAGAGCGATTTCCAGGCCCTCCCCGACCCGCAGGCATACCTGGCCACCGCGCTGACCCAGCGGCGAGAATTGGCCAAGCACTATCTCGAACAGTGGACAAGCGACAAACTGCGCATCTTCGATCGTGACGCCGAGATGTCACAGTTCAGCAATCTTTGGCGGATTTTCACCTGCGCACATCTCGACAAGTTGCTGACCGAGGAGTATCCGCTGACCAATTTGCCGATGGTCATGCGGCAAACCGAAGACGGTTCGGACGTCGAGACGCTGCGGCAAACCGCTGAGCAACAAACGGTGAATCGGTATCTGGAGCAGAACGACAACTTCCTGGCGGTCGTGTATCGCCGGCACATCAAAGAAACCGGTCCGGGAGTGTTCCGCAATCCGCTGGCCCGCGAATCGGATGCGCTCTCGTTCGCCCAGATCTCACTGTTTGTGCCGCGCGCGAGGCGTTATCTGGTCGGTCCGGGCCGGCCCGATGCGGATCAGAGTCTTGGCGGCACCTTCGGCTTCGACAGCGGCCTGGAAATGCCCGAAGAGCCTGCCGAGCCATCCACTCCCGAAGAAGAACGCTGGGCCACGGAGAACTGGCCCAGTCACTGGGACCTGCTGAACCAGAATTGGATGGTGAAGCTGGTCCCCGCCACGGCTCCATCGCTGCCGGAGATCTTAGCGGCCAATCCCGGCATCGAGTCGTTCAATTTCCGTCCCCCCAATTTGGGAGGGATCACGATCGAGCAGCTCAAGCGCATGAACACACACTGAGATTCAAGGAAAAAGGCAAAAGGCAAAAGGCAAAAGTGAAGAAGAGGAATACTTCTTCCTTGCCCAGCGGTGGAATTCGGAGTGCGGAATGAAGAAGAAGGGAAAAGGAAAAAGGAAGAAGGGAAGAGGGGAAGCGAGGGGAACTTTTTCCTTTTGCCTTTTTCCTTTTGCCTTGAACCGGGCCGGGCTGGCGCCGCTGGAGCTGGTGCTCAGCTTGCCGATCCTGCTGTTCGTGATGGGGCTGATGATTGTGTTCGGCACGGCCGGTGCGTGGAAAGTGCGGACGTTGGCTGCTTCGCGGGAGGCGGCGTGGCGGACGTTCTGGCCGCGAACCGGAAACGACGATCCGCATCCGCGCGGCTGGCCCCGCTCGGCTGAGCTACGAGCCGGACCGACGGATCCCTCGCTGTTTCCGGCCGATCCGTTTGCCGGTTTCGATGTGGTCCGCGGGCCGGCAGTCGTCGATCAGGACTCCGGCGCGTCGCTCCCGGTGAGAACCGAAACCCTCGACATGACCGAAGGGCTGCAGGACGGGTTCGCAAGGATCGAACGTGACTTTCCGCTCATGCAAAAAATGCCGCCGCACCAAAGCACATTCTCCCGCAGCCACAACGTGCTGGACGGCACGCGCTGGCAATACCGGACGATGCACATTCCGTCGAACATCACGCGCCGCATTCTGTTCATGTATCCCATGCGGTTGGATGTGATTGTTCCCGAACTGGCCGAGCAGTTTACGACTCGGGCGCTCTCGGTATTCCTGAACCCGCGGAAACCGGACCTGGCTCCGCTGGAGGGCGGGGACCCGGAGGTTCTGACGCTTACCGGTAAACGCTCGCCCGACTTTCAACCGAAAATTCCGCTCGGCAACGAGGATTCAACCATTCCAGCGCTTCTGGCCCGGAAACTGCTGCCGAGAATCTGCGAAGCGAATCCGCAAGTGGTCTATAACGGTCGGGTCATGCCGCTGATCCGGCGAATCCGTCGCGTTCCTGTGGAGATGGCGGATTACTACATCGGCGTTTACCGGAGCGTGATCCAACGGCTTCAGCAAACCAGCCCCCCACCGGCGGGCGCCACGCAGTTGATTCAAGAGTTGCAGCAAAAGATCAACCAGTTGAATCAGTTCAAGGCAACTTTGCCCCCGTAAGACGTCGAGGCTTTGCTGATGTTCAAACAGTAGCCACTGATGAAAATCCGCGGGTATTCACCCGCGGCTGGTAGAATCAGAATTGCAAAATACGTAATACTTTAGCCATCTGGAGCAAGTCCGTCTCCACAGTGTGTTTCGTGGTAAGAGGAGGATTATTAGGAAACCAGGAAAGCAGGAATCTCGAGAATCGTCTTTCTCTTGTCTTCCTGGATTCCTAATTTCCTCATTACTGCATTTGGCTAAACAGTTACCAAAATGCGAATTGCAAGATCGAAAGACGAACCGGCCGGTTTTGCGCGGGTTGCTCGGCAGATCAGCCGGCGGACGACCGACCTGTTGGCGATTTCGATCATCGCCGTCGCAGCCTTGACCGTCGGCGGACGGTTGAGCCAGTGGTGGGCGACCGATCCGCAGGACGTCCTGTCGGCTGGGCGGCTGGCCGGGTCTGCTTCCGGTTCGGCGTCTCCGTGGGGGGGCGGCGGGGCGCCGGTCTCGTTCGAGTTTGGGGACCGGCCGTATAGATTGCGAAAGCAATTCGTCACCGGCGAGCGTTGCCAGGCAACGGCCGCACTGCGAAAAATCTGCCGCGAAGTCGTTGCCGTGGCGAGCGTTCCGCTTCAAGAACTCGACGCCAACGAGCGTCGGCTGCTGGGTGAAGTTCAACAACGCGCTCCGGCCGAAGAGCAACAAGGGATTTGGAAGATCTACACGTTCGACGAGACGTTGCCGCTGGTGTTGGGAACTCGCCGTTTCTCGGGCGACTCTGCCGACGAACACGGGAAAGACGGTGCCGTGGACAGGTGGCGTGTGGTATGCTGGGGGATGGCGTTTCCGGGTGCGGAGAGGCGCTGGACATTGTTCGCGTTTCATACACCGGGCCACACGGCTTCGCCGCATGCGGGTGATATCGAGTTGCCGCCGGGCAGCCGGCGAATCATGTCGTTGCGGGCCGAAACGGGGGAAATGCTGATCGGTTTCGACGGAGACGGACCTCCGCAAACATGGATCCGATTTTTTGACGGCTGGTTCCGAGAGAACGGTTGGCGGTTGTCCGGCCGGTGGAAGTCGTCCGGCGGCGGGTGGACTGCTCGCTACTCCCCGGCCAACGGAAACCGGACGAGCCGGGTCGACGTTCATTTCGGGCGAACCGACGGTTCAAGATTCAGCGGGCTGTTGGACGTGATTCCACTCTCTGAACAATCGGAAAGCGGAAAGGGGAAAACTGAAATTCAGTAGTTCCAAATTTCGAATGTAGGTGGCTGGGTCAGAGCGAAAGCGATGGCCCAGATCCCAGGCTTCCGGGCCTTCCCGTTGGTCAGACCCGGCCAGTCGCCGTCTCCACAGGGTGTTTCGTGGTAAGAGGAGGATTATTAGGAAACCAGGAAAGCAGGAATCTCGAGAATCGTCTTTCTCCTGTCTTCCTGGGTTCCTAATTTCCTCATTACTGCATTTGGCTAAACAGTTACAATTTCAGCAGCTCTCAGTGTGAGTCGCAACAACGTCAACGTGCCGCCCCGGGGAAAGAATTCTGCGTGACGTGCAAGCGTACGGGTGGAACACGACGGCCAATCCGGGTAGGCTGCGTTTTTCACAATGCCCTGCGGACTTGGATTTTTGTTCTCGAACGAACCATGAAAGCCCTGGAAATCCTCAGAGAAGAACACGACGTCATGGAACGCGTGCTGGATTTGCTGGGGCGTACCATCTCGCGCCTGAGCGGAGGCAAAGCTGTTCCAGAGGGGTTTGAAGCGTGGACGATCGAATTCTTTCGCAATTTTGCCGACCGCTGGCACCACGGTCAGGAAGAGGACGTGTTGTTTCCCCTGTTGGAAGCCCGTGGGATTCTCCGCGAGGGAGGGCCGATTGGCGTCTTGCTTCAAGAACATGACACGGGCCGTGATCGCGTCCGCCAGATGGAGCGAGCCATCGGGGAAACCGGTATCGACGCGGATGCGTTTGCCGCCGCGGCCACCGAATACGGCACGCTTCTGCGACAGCACATCTACCAGGAAAACACCATCTTGTTCGAAATGGCCAAGAACTGTCTGAGCGAGGAGGATGCCGCCCAATTGCTGGAAAAGTTCCACCAAGCCGAGCAAGAGAGGGGCAGTCACGCTCTGCACGAACGCTTCCAAACCGAGTTACGACATTGGGAAGATGCCTTCAGCAAGTGACCCGTCCGGGCGTGAGCGACGCCTTTCGGCAGGCTGGAAAGCCTGCCCCACACCACCTTTTCGATCTGCCCCACACCACCTTTTCGATTGAAATCGACAGACGACGACAAACCACAAACAGAACGGATCAAGACATGGGCTGCGTTTTCACCATTCTCGAAGGTTGCTCGCGTATTCGCCGTTTCGTACCGGTTTGGTTTCTGGGGGCTTCGGTCCTGTTAACGGTCTCCTTCGCGGCGGCGCAAGAAAAGAGTGTTCGCCCCGGCATCAACAAGCCGTTCAAGGACCCGGACGTCAAGAAGTTCATCGGCCGGTTCGAGCGCGCGGGGCGCGATGTTTTCGACCACCGCAAAGAAATTGTGACGGCCTGCAACATTCAGCCCGGAATGGCGGTTGCCGACGTCGGCGCCGGAACTGGGCTTTTCACGAACCTGTTTTCACCTCTGGTCGGTCCGGACGGCAAGGTTTACGCAGTCGACATCGCGGAGAACTTTGTGAAACACATCGAAAAAACATGTCGGGAGCGGGGCATCAAGAACGTCGTCGGCGTGGTGTGCGGGCACGAATCGGTGAAACTGGATGCGGGGTCGATCGACCTGGCGTTCATCTGCGACACGTACCACCACTTCGAGTTTCCACAGAAGACCATGCAATCCGTTCATCTCGCCCTGCGACCTGGTGGTCAGGTGGTTTTGATCGACTTTCGCCGCATGGAAGGCGTCAGCGACAAATGGGTGCTGGACCATGTGCGCGCCGGGCAGAAAACATTTACCAAGGAGGTCATCGCGGCCGGTTTCCAACAGGTCGAAGAAAAGAAGTTTTTGAAAGAGTCGTACTTCGTGCGATTCAAGAAAGTGGCTGTTCCGGCCCATCGGCAATGAAATTTGTGGCCACTCGTTTGACATGCGTCATCGCGTTGCCTATCATACACCGTCGAACTGTCACGGAGGCAAGTTCCAATGGGGTGGAAAAGTTTATCCATGTGCGGAACGCACTGGAGCAACTATTGACGTGGCTATGAAAGCCCCGGCGTGTGGTGGGATGCACGCGCAGGGGGTTTTTTGTGCACTGCTCTCTCGAGGACGAACGATGCGTGTCAAACCGGCTTCCGCCGTCCTTTCCCTTGAATCCTGCACGGTTCTCGCCTTCGAGGCGATGCCGTTTTTCAACCCGCCCCAACATCCAAGGAGGGGAGCAGCCCTATGCACGCATTGGGAGAATCGAAGCCGGCCGCCAACGCATTAACCGTCGTGGCCGTGCCAACCTGGGCGGCAGTCGCTGAAGCGGTCACACGTCGGCTGCACCGGGACATGTATCTGTCCAACAAGCAAATTTCTTGCGAGTATTATGAGGGTGTGTTGATACTTCGGGGTTGTGTTCCGAGCTACTATCTGAAACAAGTGGCCCAGACGCTGGTCGCCGAAATTGAAGGCGTGCAGGACGTCGTCAACCAGATTGAAGTGGCCGCTACAGCCCGGCCGCGCAAAAGCCGCTGACACCGCCGTCCACGAAGGCCGAATGGGTTTGCCAATCAACGTGACCGGAATTCACGATTGGCTTTGGCGGCGGGCAGTCCGGCGTTCGGTTTCCTTGTCGGCGGAATCCTTCAGCCGGCATCGATAGATCCACACTCCTACCGCACCAATCAGAAAATACGGGACGGCGAGCAGCACGATCGTCGCCGAGTAGATGCCATCAATCAGACGGGTTGACTGGGCGTCTTCTCCCATCTTTGGTATGCAGCAGTTTTGTGCCTGCGCGGCTGCTGTGCTCGCCAGCAATATCGCAGCCGCCACAATCATCCACATTCGTAACACGTCTACATGAGCCTCCCGTCGGACGCGATCAGCCCGAACAAAACCAGCGCGGTCGCAAAAATTCCGAGGATGACGCACAGGAGCAAGTCCAACCGTTCGTACCGCAGGTGCATGAACCACAAGCAAATGATGGCCGCCTTGAGCGTCATGCCGGTAATCAGCACCGGGCGGCTTCCGATGAACACCATCGCCAACGTGATCAACAGGAGCGCCAACCAGGCCAGCCAATATGTCCGGTAATCCACTGCGGTGTGGCTTTGTTCCGTCACGCTCTGATCTCCTCAGATCAGGTAAAAGCAGCCGAACACGAACACCCAAACGAGGTCCACAAAGTGCCAATACAGTCCGCCCAGTTCCACACCCTCGGCCGAGTAGCGTCCCCTGGCCGCTCTGACGGCCACGATGAGCAGAACGATGACTCCAATGAGCACGTGGGTTCCGTGGAAGCCGGTGATCATGAAGAAATAGGCGGAGAAGGCGGGCACACCCCACGGGTTCCCGTCGAGCCGGGCTCCCTCGTGGATAATCGTCGACCACTCGAAGGCCTGCATGCCGAGGAAAATCAGCCCGCCCAGGATCGTCAACAGTAGGAATCGAAAGGCCGTCTTGGGGTCCTTGCGCTGGGCGGCCCCGACCGCGGTGGCCATCGTGGCGCTGCTGGAGATCAGGATGAACGTCATGGCGGCAATGAAGTGCAAGTTGAACACTTCACTCTGGTCGGGCCACGTGTCGCTGGCCAGCCGGGTGAACCCGTACGAGGCGAGGAAGCCGGCAAACAGCAGGGCGTCGGTGACGATGAACCACCACATCATCATCTTCTGCCAGCTGATGCCGTAGGGGGAGACGCCACCGTCCCAGCGTGTGCTCGCTGTTTCTGCGTCTGTCATCGAGTTCTCTCCCTCGTGCGTCACTAAAGGAAACTCAGCATGAAGAATACGTAAAGCCACACGGCGTCCACAAAGTGCCAGTAGGTTGCACACAATCCGACGGCGCTTTTGCGGGCAACGGCATACACCAAAACGGCGATGCCTCCCAACAGGTGCAGACCGTGCACCGCCGTGAGCATGTAGACGAACGAGCTGTGCGGATGCGTGGGGAGATAGATCCCCTCGGCCGCCAAGTCGCGCCACGCCAGCAACTGTCCCACCACGAATGCAAACCCGAGGACGGTCGTCACGATTAGCCAGCGCTGCGACGTGCGTCGCCGGGCCAGTTCGATGGTCACGCTGCTCAGGAGCAAAACGGCCGTATTCCCCCAGAGGATGCCCGGCAACGCGACGCGCTGCCAGTCCGTTGCGGTGCGTCGAATCAGGTAAGCGGCAGTGAACGCCGCGAACAGCATCACCACCGTCGACAGAAACACCAACAGGGTCAGTTCATTCGTCCGAGCGCGTGTTTCCACACCGGTCTCCGTTTATAAAGTGGCCTGCGGGACGAAGTCTTGGGGACCTTCGTTCGGGCCGTATTCGTAGGGCCAGCGATAAACCACGGGAAGCTCTTCACCCCAGTTTCCGTGCGGGGCCGGGGTTTCGGCCACCCATTCCAGGCCGTTCGCGTTCCAGGGGTTCTGCTCGGCCTTCTTGCCGCGGAACGCGCTCCAAAAGAAATTGACCAGAAAAATGAGCTGCGCCGCCACCACGGTGAAGCCGGAAATGCTGACGTACAGATGCAGGCCCCGCGCGAACTGGGTGTACTCGTAGCCGCGGGGGTCGTAGGTGCGGCGCAGGACGCCGGCCAGACCCTGATAGTGCATCAGGATGAACATGATGAACATCGGGACGATCGTCAGCCAGAAATGGACCTTGCCGAGCGTCTCGTTCATCATTCGGCCGAACATCTTCGGGAACCAGTAATAGGCGCCCGCAAAGATGCCCAGGAAGGTCACCGTGCCGATCATGAAATGAAAATGCCCGACGACAAAGTACGACTCGTGGAGGTAGACGTCCGACGCGGCGGTGCCCAGATAGAGTCCGCCCAGCCCGCCGGTGCCCATCGCAGAGATCAGGCCCAGGGCGAACAGCATCGGCGTCTCCAGCCGAATTCGTCCGCGCCACAGGCTGCCAATGAGATTCAGCCCCAGGACGGTGAACGGCAGCGTGATGAGCACCGTGACGATCGAGAAGTATTCTCCCACGTAGGGGTTCATGCCGCTGACGAACATGTGGTGGCCCCAGACGACCAAGCTCAGACCTGCAATCACGAACAACGAATACACGGTCAGACGATAGCCGAACGGCGGCCGGCGGGCGAACACGGAGAGAACCTCGAATGCGATCCCGATGGCCGGCAGCGCGAGCACGTACACTTCCGGATGGCCCAGGAACCAGAACAAGTGCTGGAACAACAAAGGCGTCCCGCCCGCGTGGTTCAGAACTTTGTCGCCTACGATCATGCCGGCCGGCAGGTAGAAGCTCGTGCCCGCGTGCCGGTCCAAAAGCAGCATGATGGA
>CAZGYE010000198.1:0-10956 GCA_964530165.1 uncultured Planctomycetaceae bacterium | reverse complement strand
TGGCCGCCCCGCATCGTGTCGTTGCCGGCATTGCCGTTGAGCTGGTCGTCTCCGTTCTCTGCGAGAATAGTTTGGGCTCCGTTCTCTCCTCGGAGAGTAGCAAACCCGAGCTGGTCGTCACCGGCCCCGCCCAACAGCGTGTCGTCGCCCTGTTCGCCGACGAGCGTATCGGCGCCGTTGTTGCCGTTCAGAAAATCGTCGCCGTCGAGCACCAGGACCGTCCCGTCGCCGCCGAACAGCTCGTCGTCGCCGTTCCCGCCCAGCACGGTGTCGGAGTCGGCGCCGCCAAAGAGCGTGTCGTCGCCGGCGTCACCGGCCAGCGAATCGACGTCGGCCCGCCCGCTCAAGAGATCGTTCCCGTCGCCGCCGCGGAGCGTGTCGTTCCCGTCGCCGCCGTCGAGGATGTCGTCGCCGGTTTCGCCCTGGGCGCTGTCGTCGCCGGCTCCGCCGGAGATCACGTCGTCATCGGCCCCGCCGTACAGGTCGTCGCCCGCGTCGCCGCCGTCGAGCGTATCGTTGCCGCCCTGCCCCCGCAGGAAGTCACGGCCGGCTTGCCCGCTGAGCGAGTCATCGCCGGAACCACCGAACAGCTTATCGACGCCCGGCCCGCCGGTAATGGTGTCGTCGCCAGCGCCGCCGGAGAGACTGTCATGTTTGTCGCCTCCGTCGATCGAATCGCCGCCGGCCCCGCCGAATATCGTGTCGCTGCCGCCTGCACCGTTCACGTCGATCCGGACCATCGGATTGGCCTGAGCCGAGGCGTCCAGCCGATCGTATCCGCCGTCCAGATTGAACGTCAGCCGTTGAATGTCGGCGATGCCGGACAAGTCGTCGACGATGACCGTATCGGCCCCGTGGCCGGTCTCGGCAAACACCTCCTCGGTCCCTTCCGAGATGATGACCGGCGTCACGGGCACGACCTGCCACGGCTGCCGGTGAAAGATGTTTAGCTTCTCGTCGTCTGCCGCGACCCTGAACTGATCATTGACGGTTCCCGTCGTGATCTCAATCTGGTCCCAACCGCGTCCGCCGTCGATGTGGTCAACGCCGTCTCCCGTCTCCCAGGTGATGGTATCGTTCAAGTCGTCACCAGAGAGCGTATCGCTGTTCCGCCCGCCGTCCAGCAGATCGCTTCCATCACCACCATTGATGGTATCCTTCCCGGCTCCGCCGAACAGAGTATCGGCACCCCCGCCGCCGTCGAGGCTGTCGTCTCCGGCCTCACCATTAATCAAGTCGTTGCCTTCGGATCCCTGAATGGTGTCCGCACCATCATCACCAACCAACGTGTCCCCGACCAGGTCCGCCGGTGGAATCGGCAACGCACCAGTGTCATCATCGACGATGAACGCCTCCCCCAGCGTGTCGCTGATGATTGCCGTTTGTAAGCCCGGGCCCCCGTTCAACATTTTCGCTGTCTCCGGGTCGGTGGTCGGGTCGAAGATCTCCAGGAAGAAATTCTCTTTCAGGACGTTCGGACCGGCCAGATCATCGCCGAATTCGTCCAGCAGATCGCCGCGCACCTCGATTTCGATCGTCTTCTGCGTTTCCCCCGGCTCGCCCCCTGCGAGCGGCTGGAAGGTAATGATTCCCTTGTTCGAGATGAAATCGTCACCGCTGGCTCGGCCTGCGACGGTGCGGTAGCCAATGGTTTCGGACTGCTGGCTGGCGCGGTCCATCGTGACGACGAACGTCACCGTCGTTGTCCCCACGTCCCCTTCTTGGACTAGGTCGATGTTGTCTGGCGCGTTCTCCATGTTCGCATCTCCATCGCGCACCGAGATGCGCGGCGGTCCCAGCGGATCGTCGCCGGTGAGTCCGTCAAAGCCCATGGCAGTAATCACGGCATCGCTACTGATCCCCCCCGGCCCCGTCCGAAAATTGATGAGCCGGAAGGGAACACCAGCCCGATCGTACGCCGTTACAAAATTAGTCCCGGAATTAGTCGGGTCGTCGTTCCACGAGAGGAGGACGGCAAATTGGTTGTCAATCTCGACGACGGCGACTCCGCTTACGAAGGTGGCGGCGTCATCGCTATTTGGAGGTGTGCTTATGGGACTACTGGCTGCAAAGGGATCGAAGGAAAAGAACACTTGACCGGTCTCTGCATTGATGAATTGCACTTCATCCGCTGCATTGAGGAAGCCCGAGGTGACCTGTCGATTTCTAGCCGAATTTCCCGGAAGGCTCGCCGGCCGTGTGTCCGTGCGGCCATCACCGCGGGCCCCGATACGATCAAAGGCGACGATGGTCGTCCGCCCGGAGTCGGTAAATGAGCCGATTCCCCCCGTCAAATCGAAATGAATCTCGGCACCGGTCCCAGAGCTACCCTCAGGTGGTGCTTGCCCGGCGAGGCGCGGATTGAACAACTCACCCACGTTGATTGGCGAGCTTGAACTGCTGAAATCGATGAACTCATGATTCGTGGTGTCCCAGATCCAAATCTCTTCATTCCTTGAGCCATCGAGTTCGCCGGGATCGTTCTGAGTTTCATCGAGATCGCGATCGCCTGGAATGGGGCTCGCCCCACGGTCGGGGCGTGGAGATGGGGTTAGCTGTTGGACGTCGCCATAGTCCACGAGAATGTAGACGGCGGGGACCGGACCATTAGGGCCCGGATGGGCCATGGTGGCTCCCAAACCGCCAAGTCGTGCGCCGAACGGAAGTGGTGGAAGCGTGTCGGTACGGAGCACCTCCAACGTGTTCGGATCGAGTGACGCCAGGACGGGCCTGACATTCGCTTGGCGCTGGGCACTCCATTCCCCACGCAACACGTAAAGGGTGCGGCCGTCGAACGCGAGACCGTCGCGAGTTGGTTCTCCGTTTCCACCGAAATTCGGGTTTGGCGGGAAACCTGCCAACGTGTTGAGGTTGACCACGTCATCGATCTCGAAGAAGTCACTAGTTTCCGGAATCTGCAGCCTGTAAAGCTGGTCCGACTCGCCATCGAGGGCGAAGACAATCTCTTCATCATCGAGAATGTTGATGATAGGCCGCTGACCTGTATCGGCGAATACCGCGTTGCCGCTCAAGTCGAACAGCTCGACTGCGAAGGACTCGGTCGGTTCAACCTTCGTGTCGCCGAGCACGTTCACGGTGAACGTCTGGGTTAGGGTTTGAGAAGACGTGAGCGGGTCTGCCTCGAACGTCAGCAAGGGGCCGTCGACGATTTCGAATTCCTCTCCGGCGATGGCAGCACTGTCACCCGTGAGCTGCACGGTCCGCCAGCGCACCGTGAACTTTTCTCCGTCCCTGAAATTTTCGCCGACCGGCAGTGTCAGTTCAACCGTAAACTTGACGGGTTGCGGATCATCGGGTCCGTCCTTTTCTTTGACACCGATGACGAGCTCATTGTTGCCGAATTGAACGTCATCATCCGTCGGATCAGGATCCTTGGCTGGGTCTGCGAAGACGGGGGTGACAACACGTTCGCCAACGTCGGGATCGAGCACAAGGTGGCCGGGAGAATCCGCACGAGAAACCCGTAGTTGTGGCAACGTACCGTCGTCATCCAGAATCGTCACCGTCGCTGAAGGAAGAGTGACCGTGGCGTTCGTGGGGTTCGAGAGCAGGGCGAAGAACGTCTCTGGAAGCTCGCGCACGTCGTCGCCCAGGATGTCTACGCGGACGGTCTTTCTCGTTTCGCCGGGCAGGAAGGTGAAGGTCGTCTTCGGCATGGGGATGTAATCGCTGGAGGCAACCGCCGTTTCGTCGGTCGTCTCGAAGTCCACGGTCACTTCCCAGTCGCTAGGCTGCGACAACTGCACCACAAAGTCGAGGGGCGTGCTCTCGCCGTCGGCGCCTTCGGTGACGACCATGTCGGTGATGCTCAGGCCGGGCAGGGCGCTCACTAGGAAGTCGTCGCCGCTTCCGCCGTTCAGGGAGTCGGCGGCACCGCCGCCGAGGAGAGTATCCACTCCGCTTTGCCCCGCGACGATATCGCCGCCAGCGTTGCCATCGAGCGTATCCCGGCCTGAACCGCCAAACAGGCTGTCCGCACCCTCCCCGCCGGTGGCGGAGTCGTGGCCGCCCCGGCCGTCGATCCGGTCATCGCCGGGCCCGCCAGTCAGTGTGTCGTTGCCCGTGCCGCCGCGCAATGTGTCGTCTCCCTCGGCCAGATCCTGGAGATCGTCGTCCCGGATCGTAATCTCGGCAATCCCTTTGCCAATCGCACCGAAGGGTTCGGTAACGATGCCGCCATCCGGGGATTCCACGCGCCTTTGGGGATTGGACAGCCGGACGAAGAAGTTCTCGTCGCGCTCCACGCGCTGGTCGCCGTTAACGAGGACCGTGAAGGACCGCTGTACGGGTCCACCGGCGTTGAACTCCAGGGTTCCCTCGCCGAGGACCAAGGGCTGATAATCGGCCTCTCCACCTCGGTCGACGGCGGTTCCACTGATGAGCTCGAAGTCGACCTGGACGTCTCGCGTGGGAGGCTCTTCCAAGGTCACGACGACACTGAAAGTCGTCGCGCCGACGTCGCCTTCGACGGCCCCCGGCGACTCGATATCTTGGACCGAGAAGCGGGGCACGTTCAGATCCGGAAGCTCCGGCCCGAAGAACGTGTAGGTCGTATAGGTGTCCGTGTCTCCGGCGGCCAGCGAGAAGTGATTGGCTAAGGCGAGACTCACGTTGGTTAAGGCGATCGCGTCGACGGCCCTGTCGCCGTTGTTGTCGTTGATGATCGTCTCGGAGAGCTGTCCGCCCGCGGCGATTTTCGTCAGGAGACTGGCCGTGGTCAGTTGCCCGGAGGCGTCCAGATGCGGTTCCTCGCCGATTTCCCAGCGTCCTGCAGTCATTTGCTCGCCGCCGATCGCGGCAACGCCGACGAACGGGTCGTTGTCTCCCTCCACATCCGGGATTTGGAAAGTCTCCGAGTCAGTTTGGAAGAGGATGAAGGTGCCATCCACCTCATTAAAGAAGAGGGTGCCACCATCCGCCTCCGTTGTATTAGGAGGTGGCGCTGGATTAGCGAACCCGAGTTCGCCATCGAAATAGCGGAAAAGATCGAAACCGAGCGTTCCGCGACCGACGTTGGTGATTGTGTACGTTTGAATAAGTGTCGAGCCTTGCGGGTTGCCGTTTACGTCCTCTTCCAAGACCACCTGTTGAACGAGGTCGAATCGGAGAGCGTCTGAGCGGTCCGTGAATGTGCTCGTGGCGCCCAACCTTGTGCCGGTCACCCGTTGGGGCGGTAGGTTCCCGCCCTCGCTGTCAAACCCTGTCGAGAGGAACTCGGTGTTGGCACCGATTCGCAAGGCGATGCCGGACGCGGCCGTTGTCCCGCCTGCAGGAATGGTCGTTTTCCCGCCAGGAGTGTTCGGATCGGGGGGATCGATGGGATCGAAGAGGGCATCACCTCCGACACCCACGCCTGCAGTAAAGTCACTTCCAAAGCTGCCGAAGCCGTCCACCGGGATCGTTACTGTGCCGTCACCATCAGCGGGATCGGATGGGTCGTTGGTACTGAGGACATGGGCGTCGGCCAGCCGAGTCCGCGTGCCACCGGTCGGACTTTCCGCCTTGTCCAAGAGCTGGGACAGATGGTTGGCGGTGTCGTCATCGATGATCGTTGCCCGTCCGACGGGGTCGGCAATCTCCGCATGACGGGGGTTCGAAAGGATGACGAAGAATTCCTCGACATCCTCGTCCCTGGTATCGCTGATGACGTGCACGCTGACCGTCTGGCGGACCTCGCCCGGACGGAAGACGACGGTCGTTGTCTTCAGAACTTCAAAGTCTGCGTTTGGGCCGCTCGACGTCGCTTGATTGTTTTCCCCCGGATACCTGAGCATCGGCTCCGCCGCGGTCGTTTCCGAGGTTTCCACGTCAACGGCCACCCAGTTGTCGCTGGACTCATTGAGCGTGATCTCGAACGTCAGCGTCGGAAAACTGCCAGGGTCGAGTTCGACGACCGGGTCGGGATTGCTGATGGAGATCTGCGGCAGGAGCGAGAGGTTGGTACTCTCGAGAGTGTCATCACCCGAGCCGCCGTCGAGGAGATCGCTGTCTTCCTGGCCGACGAGGGAATCGGCGCCGTTTTGGCCCCGGAGCGTATCGTCGCCGGCGCCGCCGAACAGCGTGTCATTGTCGGCGCCGCCGAAGAGCTTGTCGTTGTCGCCGCCGCCGTGCAGCCAGTCGTCTCCGCCGTTCCCGTTGATGGTGTCGGTGCCGGCACCGCCGAAGATCGTATCGCTGCCGTCGCCGCCCACGAGGCTGTCTGCACCGGGGTCGGCGAACAGGATATACGATTCCACGGTCTCGGCAGGCGTCCCGGTGACCGTGTCGGCGGGCGTGACGGTCGTGATGGTGTCTATGTGGACGTTGATGAGATCATCGCCGTTCCCGGCGTCGATTGTGTCCTCGCCAAAGAAGAAGATTGTGTCAGCATTTGCGCCGCTCAGAACGGAATCGGCGCCGAAGATCGTGTCGGAGCCGGTTCCACTCGGAACCGTCTGGGCACGGGCAGCGCCGCCGAGAATCGTGTCGTCGCCGTCGCCGCCGAGAATCGAGTCGTCCCCTTGCCCCAGCGTTGGTGTGATCGTCGCGGTGGTGATGGTGTCGTTACCAACGACCGCTGTGAGCGTGTTGCGGAAGGCGTTGATCAAATCGTTTCCATCGCCGCCGTTGATGGTGTCGGCTCCGCGGCCGCCCTGTATCGTGTCGTCGCCGTGGTTCCCCAGGAGGGAATCGGCGAATTCGCTGCCGACGATCGTGTCCGCTCCATGGCCGCCGTCGATAGTCGCTTGGCTCATGTTCGGAAAATCAGCGATCAGGACGCCGCTCAAGTCGATGTTATTCTCGCCCTGACCCGCGAGGACGAAGATCGCTTCCACCTGGTCGGCCTGCAGCGGTCCGGTGGTGGGTTCCTCGTTATTGACCAGGACGTATTTCGTCAACGGCTGGCCCGCCGGCGATAGTGTCGGCGCCGGCTCCGTCGGAGAGCCCGAGACGGTCACCACAACGGAGTCGCTGGTGTCTGTGGTGATCCGCAACGTGTTCGAGGCCGCTATGAACCTGGCTGCGACGGACAGCAGCGTGCGGTCTTCCAGCCGTTCCACTTGGGAGGCGACCGGTTGCCTGTTCGATTCACGTCGTCCCCGGCGTCGCGGTGTGGTGCGTGACGTGTTGCGCGATTTCAGAGAGGGAGCCATTCCCAACGAGTGGAGCCAAGATGTCAGCAACATAGTGCAAGCCTTTCTGTCGAACGTGATTCAAACTGAGCGTGTCACGTGAAATGTGTTGTTGACGCCGAGACGATGCATTCCCCATGCCAAAATATGCACAGAAGGAACGCTTGCGGTCACAAGTTCAGCGGGAGGCGAATGTTTCGGCAGTTTCGACGTGGACGAGGGCTGCGGCGGGCGGAATGGGATGAGGCGTTTTCACCACGTCGAGCAGGCTGGATGTCGCGTTCGCCCCACAACCTTCAATCGTCAATCGATTCGAACAGTGCCTCGACGAAGCTGTCGGGGTCGAACAGTTCCAGGTCGTCGAGCTGTTCGCCTACGCCGACGTATTTGACCGGCAGTCCCATTTTCTCGCGGATGGCGACGACGACGCCTCCCTTTGCCGTCCCGTCCAGTTTCGCCAGGACGATGCCGGTGCAGTCGATTGCATCGGAGAAGTTCTTTGCCTGGCTGATGCCGTTTTGACCGGTCGTGGCGTCGAGCACCAGCAGGCTTTCGTGAGGCGCTTTGGGGATCTGCTTTTTCATCACGCGATGGATTTTTCCCAGCTCGTCCATCAGGTTCCGCTGCGTCTGCAAGCGGCCGGCGGTATCGACGATCAGGCAGTCGGCGTGGGCCTCGAGCGCGCGCTCGCAGCCGGCGTAGGCGACGGCGGCCGGGTCGGTGCCGCTGGGGCGGGTGATGATCTCGCATCCCAGCCGCTGGCTCCATGTAGTCAACTGCTCGACTGCGGCTGCGCGAAACGTGTCGCCGGCGGCCAGAACGACCGTCTGCCCCTCTTCCTGCAGGAGCTTGGCGAGCTTGGCGATCGACGTCGTTTTGCCCGTCCCGTTCACGCCGGCCACCAGGATGACCGTCGGCCCCTCGTCGGCGCGGTTCAACGGCGACAGGACGTCGTGGACGTCCCACAGGTTGTCGCCTTCGCCTCGCAGCAGCGATTTCAGCTTGTCCTTGACGGTCTGCCACACCTCATCGACGACGACAGTCCGCCCGCCGTGCTTCTCGCGCAGCTCGTCAGTGATCGCGGTCGCCGCCACGACGCCCATGTCGGTGTCGATCAGCCCGCGAAAGAACCCTTCCAGCACCTCGTCGTCGAGAAGCTCACCTGCCCGGAACAGATCGCGGACGTCCGTGTGTAGCAGGTCCTTCGTCTTTTGCAGACCGTGCTTGAGCTTATCGAAAAGTCCCATGTGGATTGTCAATCAATAAGGTGAATCGTCCGGTGGCGTCCTGCCACGCGGTTTCGTCGGCCGGGTGGTAGTGTTTCAGATGGCTGGAGGCCCGCACCACGTCGCGCAGCTCCGAGAGCGTCCCCAGCTCTCCCGACGTGCGGGCCTGAACCAACACGTTGCCCAGTCCAGTGGCTTCGATGGGGCCGGTCACCACAGGTCGTCGGCAGGCGTCGGCGGTGAATTGGTTCAGCAACTCGTTCTGCGTGCCGCCGCCGACAATGTGAATCACCTCGACCCGCGTGCCTGTCAGCTCTTCCAGCCAGGTTAAGACCATGCGGTACTTCAACGCCAGGCTTTCCAGCGCGCAGCGGACGAGTTGCCCTTCGGTTTCCGGCACCCGCTGATCGTGCTCACGACAGAACTCCTGAATGGCACTTGGCATATCGTCCGGGCTGAGAAAGCTCGCGTCGTCGGGATCAATCAGCGAACGGAACGCCGGCGCTTCGGCAGCCAACTGTGCGAGCCGGGCGTAGTCGAGCGATTTGCCGGCCCGCTCGAACGACCGCCGACACTCCTGCACCAGCCACAGGCCCATGATGTTCTTCAGAAGCCGATAAGTGCCGTCGACGCCTCCCTCGTTGGTGACGTTCCATTCCAAGGCCCGGTTGCCGAGCACGGCCTGGGCCACTTCCACGCCCATCAGCGACCACGTTCCGGAACTGATGTACGCCCAGTTGGCGCTGCCGGTGTTCTCGGTCGGGACGGCGGCCACGGCCGATCCGGTGTCGTGCGTCGCCGGCGCCACGACGTCGATCTGCCCCAAGCCGCAGCGGCGGGCCACATCGCCGCGCAGCTTGCCCAGGTGTGTGCCGGGCGGGACGACCTCGGGAAAGATGTGCGTCGGCAGCCCGAACTTCCTGAGCAAATCGAACGACCAGTCGCCGTTGGTCGGGTGGAAGCACCCGGTCGTCGTGGCATTGGTGAACTCGACCACTTGGCTGCCCGAGAGACACCAATGAAAGAAATCGGGCATCAGCAGAAACCGGTCGGCCAGCTCCAGCAACGGGCCGGCGGTTTGTTGCATCGCCAAGAGCTGAAACAGCGTGTTGATCTCCATGAACTGCAAGCCGGTCTCGGCGAACACCTGCGACTTCGGCACGCGGGAGAGTGCGGCATTCAGCATCCCGTCGGTTCGTCTGTCTCGGTAGTGATACGGCTGGCCGAGCATCTCGCCGGTCGCTGAGAGCAAAACGTAATCGACGCCCCATGTGTCGACGCCGACCGAAACGATCGAATCCCCGTACCGGACCGCCGCCCGGGCCAGGCCCTCCTGAATCTCCGACCACAGCCGCAGTACGTCCCATCTGCGCGTCCCGCCGACCATGACCGGCCCGTTCCCAAAGCGGTGCAGCTCCTCCAACTTGATCCGCCCCCCGTCAAACAGCCCGGCCAACACGCGCCCGCTTTCAGCGCCGAGATCGACCGCCAGATAACACTTATCCGTCATGATGCAGCAACCTTTCGTGCTTTCTTCACGAATCGGCGTCCATCATACTCCCGAGCCGCCCGCCTCGAAAGCGTGCGAGCAAACACTCCCAAGCCGCGCCGCAACCGCACGATCGGCGCCGAAGAACGCAAACGCTCGCACCTCCCAAAGCCCCGCGACGCGCTGCCCCAACCCCGGCGCTAATTCCGCCCGGGACGCGGCGAGCAAACCCAGGCGGGACTGTCGTTTACGCTGCAAATCCGCCAGTTAATAGAAGCGCGAACGGGGTTGGCGCGAAAATGTTGCATAGAAACTTTTTTTGAGGAAAATTTCATACCAAACAGCTCGACCAAAGCAAAACGCCGGCTGACCGGCATTCTCATACTCGTGTCGTCAATCGGGCTTGGGTCAAACGAAGCTCGCCGAAGCGCGTCTCATCCGAGCCGCCCGCGCCGAAGCCACCGGGGCTCCTTCACGGCCCGGGTTTAGCCCCTCTTGCCGCCTCTTCTCAAACAACCGCGGCGGCGCTCGCCGGCCAGTAGTCCGAGTATTCTCCACCACGGATTACACAGATTTTCACGGATCTGAAAGCCGGGAGAGCGGAAAACTTTCAACCGTTTTGGTGTGTCGTGTTTCTTGTCTTATATCCGTGTGCATCAGAGTAATCCGTGGTTGAATCCAACACGGTTGGGTGGCACGCCCTGAAGAACGAAAGGCGTGGAAAAGCAGCCCAACCACGCCCTTCGCTGGGACTCAGGGACGTGCCGCCTGATCCTTGGCCTCGAACCCGCCCCATCCACCGCCCCGGCACGGCGAAAGCCACCGAACTCACGCGGCCGCTGAGGCGGAGAATCTCTGGTCAGGCTTGACACGCAGCGACCCTGGCGGTGGAATGACGGCTCCTGGACCAGTCATCAGCGTCGATCGCGGGGGCGATCAGGGGGCCTGCTGTGCCACGACGACGAGAGCGAAGTAGGGTGGGCTCCGCGCACTGATGGGGAAGATGATTCTTTGAAATGAAACAGGAAGGTTTTATGCGGATCCGTCTAATCATTGTTGAACTAAACCGCTCCGCGGCAGGTTTGGGTGAGTGGGGTGTTGAGTTGAT
>CAZGYE010000197.1:0-11062 GCA_964530165.1 uncultured Planctomycetaceae bacterium | reverse complement strand
GGCGAAGAGTCTGCGGCTGGCGGTCGACGAGGATCTCAGTCCGGCGGTTCTTCGGGACGGCCATCCTGGATTTCGTGCATGCCATGACCTACCTCTTCGCCGCCGCAACGGCCGGCCGTTGCTTCCAGGACGGCTGGAGCGTCTATGAGCGTTGGCTGAAATGGACCTGGCAAGGCCGCGTGAAAGGGACCGAGAAAGTCTGGGCGCCGGCCGGCTGCGAAGCCGTGCTGCAACTGCGGGCCGACTACCGAGAGCGACACCCAGCCAATGGCCGACTTCTGGCAACGCCGCCAGAACTGCATGACCGGCCAGCGAATCCGCCAAACCGCGACCTGAACAACACCGCAAACACTGACGCCCACCCCGCCGACTTGCGTTCTTGATAGATGATTTCCAGCGTTTTCGCCCCCTTTCTGCCGCGTAACCCCGCCGCAAGGCCGGAGGGCACGATGCAAGTAGAGGTCGGCGCCAATGGTGTATTCCGGATCGCCAGCCTTCTGGCCCACCACTCCAAATTCCATGAAGCCGTTTCAAAACTCGATTTTGGGAGGACGAAGCTCTTGCTGAGCCTTTGTACTCAGACGTACCAGCTCGGCGGGCGCCGCATCCTCCCCGTTTTGAAACCAGGTCAGACCTCCGTCCACTGGCCGGGGATGGGAACGGGATAGCAACCTTCTGCGTCGGCCTGCACCGGGGCGGGACTGTCGTAATCCAATTCATCGACGTTGGCTACGAACTGGAACTTTGAGGCCATTGCCTGTTCCCACGTGATGGTTTTGCCCGAATGCACCGCCGCGCGGCCCATCACGGCGGCCAGGTTGGCGTAGATCGCCCGCTCGGTCTCGTTGTGCGGCTTGTCGTTGCGGATCGCGTCCAGCAGCACTTCCCACTCGTACTGGTGCAGCGGCTTGTTCTCGGGGTCCGCCTTCCAAGTGATGTTCTGCTTGTCGAGACGTTGATCCTTGTAGATGTGGGCGTCGCTGCGATGGATCGGGCCGGAGAACTGCGCCGCGCATCGTGTGGTGTGTAGATAGGTAACAAAGGCGCTATCGCACCGTGGAATGTTGCGGTTGTCGACCCGTGCGACGGCTCCATCGGGAAAAGTGAATTCCATCGCGTAGGCGTGGTGGTTCTGGCCGCAATCCTTCTTCTCCGGCACTCGGCCGCCCACGCCGTGGACGGAAACGGGCCACGCGTCCTTCAGCCAGCAGCACTCGTCAATCTGATGGATCAACAACTCGATCATCAGGCCGGAGGCCGCCCACAGCAGATGGCTCGAACCGGGCCTCGCGGCCTGCCAAAGCAACTCGTTCTTCTCCGGCGGGCGAGGCGGCAACACACCCCCACCTCCCATGCGGTACGCCTGAATGAACAGAACGTCGCCCAGTTCGCCGTCGCGAATCTTCTGGATCAACGCCTGGCGGTTCGGCGAATGGCGGCACATCAGCCCGGCGGCGATCTTCAAGTTCTTCTTCTTCGCCCGCTCGCCTGCCCGCAGCATCCGCTTCAGTCCGGCCGGGTCCGGTGCGAACGATTTCTCCATAAACACGTGCACGCCCTTGTCCACTGCGTAGTCGAAATGGACTCGCCGGAACCCGGCGTGCGTCGTGAGCATGGCGATGTCGCCGGGCCGCAAACAGTCGATCGCCTTGCGGTAGGCGTCGAAGCCGATGAACTGCCGCTCGGACGGAACGTCGATTTTGTCGCCGAAACGATCCGTCAGCGTCCTATGCGATATCTTCAAGCGATTCTCCAGAATGTCGGCCATCGCCACCAGCTTGATCGGGCTGCCGGCGGAAGCCGCGATTGCGTTGCCCACCGCCCCACTGCCGCGGTTGCCGCTGCCGATCAACGCCAGGTGAATCGTATTGTCCTCGGCAGCGTGGACCGGTGGGATGGCCACGCCAGCCAGCACCGAAGCGGCGGCCATCGTTCCGCCGGCCTTCAGCACGTCACGACGGGTACAGCCTGGCAACTGTTGCGATTTCGTTTGCGCGTCTTGTTTCATCATTGAGTTCTCCTATGAATTGGCTCGCCACACGTCCGTCTCTCGGACCTGTCGTCTGCTGTTTACGGTAGCCTCCAACAGTGCTCGCTGCAACCTTCGCGTTCCGCCCGCGGGATACGCACGCACGCTTCATCCGGAACCATCTGGAGAAAAGCGACTTGATCCGCGGCCATGCATCCTGCATCATCATGAGCGAGACTCTTCACGGGGAACCAAGACAGTTGATCGGCATCACCACAAACGGCAAGAACGACGAGAACCGTTTTCTGCTGCCGCGGGAATACGTCGACGTAGTTCGCCGGGCCGGCGGCGTACCGGTTCTCTTGCCGCCGGGCGAGGCCGCGTTGAACGGACTTGTGGAGAGCCTCGACGGACTCATACTCTCCGGCGGCGGCGATCTCGACCCGGTGCACTACGGCGGCCGCCAGCACGAGACCATTTACAATGTCGACGCGGAACGGGACGCCAGCGATCTCGCGTTGGCGAAGCTGGTCGTCGACTCCGGTTTGCCCACGCTCGGAATCTGCCGTGGCATGCAGATCATCAACGTCGCCCTGGGAGGAACTCTGCATGAGCATCTGCCCGAGGCGGTGGGCGAAACGATCTTACACCGCGCTCCGCCGCGGGATGCGACGCAGCATGCGGTGACGCTCAGAAGCAACTCCCGCCTGGCGAGTTTCCTACCGGCCGTGGAGTTTGTGGCCGCCTCGTGGCACCACCAGGCGATTCGTGACGTCGCCCCACCGCTGGAAATCGCCGCGGACGCCGCCGACGGGACCATCGAGGCGATCGAGATGCGCGGGCATCCCTGGCTGATCGGCGTCCAATGGCACCCGGAACTCACCGCGGCCGACGACCCGATTCAGCAGCAACTGTTCAACGCGTTCGTCGAAGCAACCAAACGGCTGCGCGGAACGCACCCAAAGAGCACTCACGCGTTCACAACAGGATTTCAAAAGCCCTCGGGTGGCAACCCGCGGGAAGAGAACACTCGACGGGATTAATGTGATGGTCCCACCTGGTCCCACGGGTTGCCACCCGTGGGCTTTCCAGCTTGCTATCACCGTGGGGCAGGCTTTCCAGCCTGCCGTTGCCGATCAGCATGCCCTGCACATCCAAGAAACCAAACGGCTGCACCACTTGTGGTGCCGTCACATTGAGCGGTCAAATCGGCGATGACGCCAAGCCGTATCAGGAAAAACAGGTCCGCCGAGCGATCGAAGAGGTTCAAGAATGAAAAAGAGCGACCAATACCACAAGTGGATCGAATGGAGCGACGAAGATGGAGCGTACATTGGCAAGTGTCCCGATCTGATCACTGGGATTCACGGGGATGATCCGAAGAAAGTGTATGCTGATTTATGCGAAGTAATCGACGATGTGATCGCCCATTTTGAGTCCGAGGGCCGCTCCCTGCCCGCCCCCAAGGTGAGGCCCATGCAGGAAGTGGTATAGGGTTCCAAGCCGAACAATCCGCTGAACCCGCCGGGAACAGGCCGGCGAGTCGAGCGTGTCCCGAAGTCAACGCCGTTCGCGCCGGCCTGTTCCCGGCGGGTTAGCGTGGTTAATATTAGGACACGCTCGTTGTGCGTCGACCAAGCTTCGAGTTTACGTGGCCATGACCTTCTGTTGGCGAAGCGTTATTCATTGTGGATTGTCTCGTGTGAGTGACTGCCCTTTGTACGGATCAGCAGCCAGCCGCATTCCACCAGCGACGTTCGCAGCAGCCGTGAACCGCGTTTCGTGATTCGCCCGCGGCGGTCGCTCTGCCCGGACTGGTATTGAACCGGAACCAAGCCCGCGCAACTCGCCACCTCACGCCCATTGCGGAAACGGTTCGGATCGTCGAGGTACGCACAGATCACTTCGGCCGTGCAGCGACACCCGGTACCCGACCACGTCCGCCGCTTCACGCTGAATCAGACGCGAGAACGCACTTCGCAGCGTCTCGATGGTCTCGAACCGAGCGTCTCCATCACGATAAACACAGGCCACCGTCTTGAACTTTCCCAGATCAAGTGCGAGAATCGTCATTGTCGTGTGCTCCTTTTCGAATCAAGAACGAAAATGAGGCGCCGTCCCGGGCCGCGACTTCGCGGGGGTATCGACCCCCACGGCGGGAGCATAACACCTCCCGCCGGCACACGGCTTTCATGGATTCTTTAGGTTGCGGAACGTGACGTCAGTTGACCATGCGGAAGTGATTGTTTAGAGAACAACCATGTCGTTCGTCATGCTCACAGCAAATCTGATTGCGAATGCATTGCTCGGCTGGTTTCCGATTATCGCGTCCGTGCTCATGGGCGCCCTGGGCGCGCTCCTGCTACTGGTTTCACTGGGCTACTTATTTCAAACCCTGTGGCTGCTGTGCTGCGGGCATCGCGTCATCGCCACGGTCGTCGACTATCGCAATGAACAAGGACCGCTCCCTAACGGTCACGGCTCGTGGCAATCACACAGTTCGAATCCGCACGGAAAAATCACATGAACGTCACTCAAAGACATCAGATCATGGCCCGTTTGTTTTTCGTCGTCGCAATTCTGGCCGCTCAGCCCACGACCGGAGCGGAGCAGCCGGCCGGCAAACGTCCGAACATTCTGTTCATCGCCATCGACGACCAGAACGACTGGATCGGCTGTCTCGGCGGCCATCCGCAAGTCAAGACTCCCCATATCGATCGTTTGGCCGCTCGCGGGACGCTGTTTACCAACGCCCATTGTCAATCGCCGCTGTGCAATCCGTGCCGCACCAGTTTGATGACGGGACTGCGGCCTTCGACCACGGGCGTTTACGGGCTGGCGCCCTGGTTCCGCACGATCGAGGAGTTCAAGAATCTCGTCACGCTGCCACAGTATCTGGCGGCGCACGGATATCGCACGTACTCGACCGGCAAGATCTATCACGGACGATACGGCCGCGGCAAACAGGATCACGAGTTCCACGTTCTGGGGCCGGGTGCAAGCGTCGGCGCTCGCCCGAAGAAAAAACTGGTCGATACACCCAACAAGCACCCGTTGGTGGATTGGGGCGTATTTCCTCACCGCGATGAAGACAAAGGCGATTGGAAGGTGGCAAGCTGGGCCGTCGAGCAGCTCGACGCCAAACCGCAAGAGCCGTTCTTCCTGACCGTGGGCTTCTTTCTACCTCACGTCCCGTGCTACGCGACGCAGAAATGGTTCGACCTCTATCCTGAGGAGTCCCTGATCCTACCGCCGGTCAAGCTTGACGACCGCGACGATACTCCGCGATTTTCGTGGTATCTGCATTGGAAGCTCCCCGAGCCTCGCTTGAAGTTTCTGAAAGAAGCCAAGCAATGGAAGAACCTGGTCCGCTCCTATCTGGCGTGCGTGAGTTTCGTCGACAGTCAGGTGGGTCGGGTGCTCGATAGTTTGGAGAAGAACGGCTTGGCGGACGACGCCATTGTCGTGCTTTGGTCCGATCACGGCTGGCACTTGGGCGAGAAGTTGATCACGGGCAAGAACACGCTCTGGGAACGCTCCACTCATGTGCCGCTGATCTTTGCCGGCCCTGGGATTGCCGAAAGGTCCAGATGTTCCCGGCCGGCCGAGTTGTTGGACATCTACCCCACGCTGGTGGAGCTCTGCGGACTGCCGAAGAAGAAAGGACTCGAAGGCCACAGCCTCGTTCCGCAATTGAAGGACGCCGCTGCTCCTCGTCGCTGGCCGGCGATTACGACGCACAATCGCGACAATCATGGAGTCCGCTCCGAACATTGGCGCTACATCCGTTATGCCGACGGCAGCGAGGAGCTGTACGACATGCGCCGGGATCCGAATGAATGGTATAACCTCGCCGGCGACCCGAAATTCGCTGACGTTATTCGCGAGCACCGCAGGTGGCTTCCCAAGAAAAACGCGAAACCTGCACCCGGCAGCCGCAGCCGGATCTTGATTTACGAAAACGGCAAAGCCAACTGGGAAGGCAAGGACATTGGTCCGAACGATCCGATCCCGGAAATTTGATCAAAGAGGAATTCAAAGTGGACGGCCGATGGGTCGATCAGGCCGCATGATGCCGCCGGACGGCGTTTTGTAACAGCACGACCAACATGGCTCCGACAAACCACAGCGCTGGTCGATCTTACAAATCATTTCCTCCATCTCAGAGAAAAAGCCCCCCGTATTCTTCACTCAGTAGCTCAGCTTGCCGGGCGTTGTTCGCTGAATCGACACGTCGAACAGCTTCGGTGTGTCGCCGGACAATGACTCGCGGACTCTTGCGGTCAGCTCGTCCGGTTCGGTGATGCGTTCCGCCTGGACGCCGAACGATCGGGCCAGCGCGACCATGTCGACTTCCGGATCGACGAGGTCCATGCCTTCGAACCGGCCGGCGAGCGCTTGCGGCAAACCGGCGCCTAAAGCGCCGACCTTCAGAATTTGATACTGCGCGTTGTTGCAAATCACAAACGTGACCGGAATGCGGTAGTGAGCCGCGGTCCATAAGCCCTGAATGCCGTACAACGCGGCCCCCTCTCCCAGAATCGCCAGGACCGGCCGATCGGGCCACGCCAGCTTCACGCCGATGCTGCAACCGAGCCCCCAGCCCAGCGCCCATCCGCGGTGACCGAAGTAGCCGGTCGGATCCTGGATCGCGCCGAGCCGTTCCAAATACGTGCAGGTAGTCGTGACGGCCTCCTCGATGACGGCCACGTTCGGCGGCAAAGCGCGGGCCAGGCTTTGCATAGTCACCGCCGGCGTGATCGGCCGCTCGTCGCGTTCGGACTCCATCAACCGGATCAGCTCTTCGCGCAACCGGCGATGCGATTCGGACCGCGTCGCGGCGCGCTGCCGGACCGCTGCGGTTTGCTCCGACGATTGCCGTCCCCGCACCAAGGCGACCAGCTCCCGCAGACCGACCTTCATGTCGCCGGCCAGAGAAACTTCCGTCGGATAGTTCTTACCGAGCTCCCACGGGTCGTGATCGAGGTGAATCAGCCGCACATGTTCCGGCAGGGCCCGGGCCGGTTCGAAGTAAACGTACAAGCGAAATACGTCCAGCCCGACGGCTAAGAGGACGTCGAACTCGTTCAACCGCTCGCAGATCTCCGGGGCCCACAGCGGCATGCCGGGCGCGGAGAGCGGATGCGTGCACGGGAAGCTGAGTCGGCCGTGCGTGGTTCCCGGTTCGGAAATGACCGGGGCGCCGACGGCCTCGGCCAATTCGACCAGTTCCAAGACGCCGTCGACTTCGACCAGCCGGCTGCCAACTACGATGCCGGGGTTCTCGGCGGCGGCCAGCAACTCGGCGGCCCGGCGAAGCTCGGCTTCCGGCGGAGAAATGCGCGGGTTCAGCGGTCGAGGGGCTCTCAGGTCCACGTCGGCTTCTTCGCGCTGCACGTCGACGGGGATCGAGAGAAACACCGGACCGGTCGGCGGCATCAGAGCGGTCTGCACGGCTCGGCGGATGGCCAGCGGCAAATCCTCGACCCGCTCGACCTCGGCGGACCACTTCGTCCACGGGCGGGCCACGCGGGCCATGTCCGACCAGAGGATCGGCTCTTGGAACTTCAAACGACGATCCTGCTGACCGGCGGTGACGATCAGCGGCGTGCCGGCACGGTAGGCGTTGTACAACATCCCCATGCCGTTGCCCAAACCGCAACTGATATGCAGGTTGACCACGCCCGGCGATCGGGAGGCTTGCGCGTACCCTTCGGCAATCCCCATCACGGGGACTTCCTGCAGGCCCAGGATGTATTGGATCCGCGGATGATCGACCAGCGCATCCTGCAGCGGCAGCTCGGTCGAGCCGGGATTCCCAAACAAATACTGCACGCCGGCCTCGGCCAGCAGATGCAACATGATTTCACAGCCGTTCATCGCCCTCCTCGCATGCAGGCAAACCTAGCATTTGGCCGTTGCACATGTCAAACAGCACCCGGAAAGAAATTCAGTAGTTCCAAATTTCGCTCACAATGTTGTCGGGTGGCCGGGTCTGACCAACGGGAAGACCCGGAATTCGTGGATCTGGGCCACCGCTATCGCTCTGACCCAGCCACCCAGATTCGAAATTTGGAACTACCGAAATTCCATGGGAGTCTTCTGCATTCCCCCCTTTTTCCTTTTTACTTCTTCCCTTGTGAGCTACCGTGAATTCTTATGAGAAGCACCACAGCCGTGATCACCTCTGCCATTTGGCTCGTCGCGTGTGGCATCGTGCTCGCAGCGAGGCCCGCGTCGGAAGACTGGCCGCAGTTTCGCGGGCCGCGAGGCGACGGTCGTTCCCAGGCGGTCGGGCTGCCGCTGGTGTGGAGCGAAACGCAAAACGTTGCATGGAAAACGGCCGTCCCAGGCCGCGGGTGGTCCTCGCCGGTGGTGTGGGGCGAGCATCTCTGGGTGACCACCGCGCTGGAGACGCTCGCCACACCGGAAGAAAAGAAGAAGATTCTGGCCGGCAACAAATACGAAAAGACGCTGGCCATTGCCAAGACCGTTTCGCTGTGGGCCGTCTGCGTCCATCGCGAGACCGGCAAGCTGCTGCACAACGTTCGGCTGTTCCAAGTCGACGAGCCGCAAGCAATTCACAAGCTCAACAGCTACGCCACGCCAACGCCGGTCGTCGAACCGGGCCGCGTCTACTGCGATTTCGGCACGTACGGCACGGCTTGCCTGGATTCCGCTACGGGCGAGATCCTCTGGACTCGCCGCCTGAGCGTGGACCATCAGGTTGGACCGGCCAGTTCGCCGGTTCTCTACAACAATCTGCTCGTTGTGGTCCGCGACGGCTGCGATGCCCAGTATGTCACCGCGCTGGACAAGCGGACTGGCAAAACCGTCTGGCAGACCGACCGTCCGGCGATCGACCTGGATGACGAGTTCAAGAAGGCCTTCAGCACGCCGTTGCTCATCGAGGAGGCGGACCGCCGGCAGTTGGTCGTCCCTGGGGCGAAATGGGTCGTCGCTTACGATCCGGCAACGGGCGCGCCCGTGTGGCGAGTCGACTATGTCAAGGGGTATTCCAATATCCCGCGGCCCGTGTTCGGGCATTCTTTGGTTTACGTCTGCACCGACGGTCCCGGGCGGCAGTTGTGGGCGATTCGCATCGACGGGCGGGGCGACGTGACCGAGACGCACGTCGTGTGGAAGTCGAAAAAGCAGATGCCGAAACGAACTTCGCCGCTGTTGGTCGGCGATGAGATTTATGTCGTTTCCGACAACGGCGTCGTCACGTGTCTCGACGCGCTGACGGGTCGGTCACGTTGGGTCCGGCGTATCGGCGGCAACTACTTCGCCTCACCGGTTTACGCCGACGGGCGAATTTACTTCTGCAGTGAAGAGGGAAAGACCGTCGTTCTTCGGCCGGGTGGAAAGGCCGAGAAATTGGCGGAGAACCGGATCGACGGCCGTTTGGTCGCTTCGCCCGCGATTGCCGGGAAGGCGATCTTTCTCCGAACCGACACGCATTTGTACCGAATCGAGAAGCGGTAGGGCCGCGTCGATCGAGAGAACAGCTCGGAGCCGATTATGCCGTATGGCCTCTATTGGGGCGACCTGCACTGCCACTGCTCGATCAGCTACGGGCATGGCACCGTCGAGCAAGCGCTGGCGCGGGCGAAACAGCAGCTCGACTTCTGCTCGGTCACGGGGCACGCCTTCTGGCCCGACATGCCGAGCGACCGTTCGGTGTACGCCGACATCATCGACTACCACAACCAGGGTTTCGCCACGCTGGCGGGCAACTGGGACAAACTGCTGCGATTGCTGGCCGAGGGAACCGAGCCGGGCCGCTTTGTCGCCTTTCCCAGCTACGAGTGGCACTCGCTGGAGTTCGGCGATCACAACGTCTACAGTCCCGGGCCCCAGCTTCCGCTGCAGGATGCGCCGGACCTGCCCGCCCTGCGCGAGGTCGTCGTACAAGCTGGCGGCTTGGTCATCCCGCACCACATCGGCTACAAGGCCGGTTACCGCGGCATCGACTGGCGGCAGTTCACCGAAAAGCTTTCGCCGTTCGTCGAGATTTTCAGCTTGCACGGCTGCTCGCTCAGCGAGGATGCTCCCTACCCGATGCTGCACACCATGGGGCCGCGAGACTTCGACAGCACGGCCGAGGCGGGCTGGGCCTTGGGACACCGTTTCGGCATCGTCGGCGGGACCGACCACCACGCGGCTTACCCGGGCAGCCACGGCGACGGCCGCATGGGGGTCTTCGCCGAGGCGCTGACCCGCGAGAGCCTGTGGGACGCATTCCTCGCCCGCCGGGTCTTCGCCGCCACCGGCGACCCGATCGACGCGCGTCTGGCGGTCAACGACGCGTGGATCGGCTCGACCATCCAGGCGCCCGGCTCGCGCCGTTTGCGGGTCTCGGTGCGGGGCGTCGACGCGCTGGAGAAGGTTGAAGTCATCAAGAACGGCCGCGTGCTCCTGCGCCTCTTTCCGGAAGACGTCGGGCGCAGCGCAAAGGACGGACCGTTTCGGCTGCGCATCACCTGGGGTTGGGGCCGGGCCAGCAAGCTGGTCGAGTGGAATGCGAAGCTCACGCTGTCGGACGGTACGCTTGTGATAGTCGATTCCTGTTTCTCCGGCCAGGCGGTCGTCGCACCGAAAGACGACGTGGACGAATCCGCGAACCCCGACGAAGTAGACCTGCCCCATGCCGTGCTCGAGCAGGGCCAGCGCTCCTGCACGTGGCGGTCGACCACGACCGGCAACCTGACGATGCGTCATTCCACAACACAGGCCCTCTCGCTGGAGATCGACGCGCCACACAGCGCCACCCTGACGGTCGAGGTGAACGGGCAGAAGTACGTGCATTCGCTTGGCGAGCTGCTTCTGGCCGGCCGCAGTCATTACCTGCGGGGATGGCTGTCCGAGGCGATTCGCATCGGCCCGCTGGTGCCCGCCGCCAGCTATGTCATCGAAACCGAGTTCAGCGACAAGCCCGACCAAGATGTCGATGTGTATCGCCTGCAAGTCGCCCAGCTCAACGGACAATGGGCCTGGCTGACACCCATCTGGTGTGAGCGATGACCGTCAGTAGTCGTAGATGGGGATGAAAGCTCGTTGCTCTGGTACAACCAAGAGTTGTTTTGGTGG
>CAZGYE010000196.1:0-11126 GCA_964530165.1 uncultured Planctomycetaceae bacterium | reverse complement strand
GAAAGCCTGCCCCACACTCGGCTGTACACGTCATTTCAGCTTTGACAGATCACTACAGGTAGTCTTCTCGAATTGGATGGAAGATATCGAGCGCTTTGGCCCCCTCGTCCAGAGCAACGACCCGGTGGGTCACACCGCCCGGGATACGGTACATGTCTCCCGGCCCGAGTACCTGATCGTCCTCGCCGACGAAGAAGTGGGCGCGGCCTTCCACGACCATGCCGACCTGCTCGTGTGGATGAGAGTGCGCTGCGACCACCGCGCCCGGCTGGAATTCGACCAGGCTGAGCATCATGTGCTCTGCAGCCGCGGTGAAAATCTCAACTCCGGGAAAAAGGGTCCGCCTGGTACACTGAGACTTATCGACAAAAACGTCTGTCATCATCAACCTTCCTCAACGCGTTTGAGACTGGAGAAAATCGAGCCGCCGAGGTAATGTGCGTCCGTTCCCAATACTTCCTCAAGTCGCAACAACTGGTTGTATTTGGCCAAGCGTTCGCTGCGTGCCACCGAGCCGATCTTGATTTGACCCGCACCGGTTGCGACGGCCAGATCGGCGATGGTCGCGTCCTCGGTCTCGCCGCTGCGAGCCGATACCACCGGCCAATATCCGTTGTCCAGCGCCATCCGCAAAGTTTCCAGCGTTTCCCACAACGTTCCGATTTGATTCAGCTTCACCAGCACGCTGTTGGCGACGCCCGACTCGATGCCCCGCTCCAGACGCCGGCAATTGGTGACGAACAGGTCGTCTCCGATCAACTGCACCCGGTCTCCAAGCCGATCGGTGAGCAACTCCCAGCCCTCCCAGTCGTCCTCGGCCAGTCCGTCTTCGATGCTGATGATGGGGTAGCTGTCGACCCAGCTTTCCAGCAGGTCGATGACTTCGCCCGAACTCAGACGGTCCTCGCCGGTGGCCGCCATCGTGTAGGCGCCGTCGCTGTAGAAGTGCGTGCTGGCAACGTCCAGACCAATTGCCACATCGTCGCCGGGGCGTAGCTGCGCCGTTTCGATCGCGGTCATGACAAGCTCGACCGCCTCGCTGTTACTCCTCAGCCGAGGTCCGTAACCTCCTTCGTCGCCGACCAGATGCCCTTCGTAAGATTTCGCGGTGAGCAATCGCCCCAAGCGGCGGTAAACGGTCACGATCCAATCCAACGCTTGCCGGAACGAGCCGGCCCCGATCGGCAGAATGAGAAAGTCCTGGAAATCGAGATTTCCGCCTGCGTGCAACCCGCCGGAAATCATGTTGACCATCGGCAGCGGCAACAGCGGCATCCGTGACAGTTCCGCGGTGCGCACGGTCTTTGCATCCGAGCCGCGGCCGGCGGGCACGCCAGTCCAGACTTGACGAAACCGTTCGAGTGGACTGATGCCTTTTGCCTCCGCGGCAGCATACGCCGTCGCCAGTGAGACGCCGAGAATCGCGTTGGCCCCCAGACGCGACTTGTTCTCGGTCCCGTCCAGCTCGCACAGCGTGCGATCCACCATCTGCTGGTCGGCTGCGTCGAGGCCGGTCAAGGCCGAGGCAATCTCGCCGCGAACATGTTCGACGGCACGCAGCACGCCGGTTCCGTCCAGACGCTCGTCGTCTCCGTCCCGTAGTTCGACCGCTTCAAACCGCCCCGTACTGGCGCCGCTGGGCACAATGGCCCGTCCGGGCCGCGCGCCCCGGCACGTGACTTCGACCTCGACCGTCGGCTTGCCGCGACTGTCGAAGACTTCACGGGCATGAATGCGTTCGATGCGTGTCACGGCCGGGACTCCTGAAGCTCATTTTCCAATAGACGAAACGCCATTTCCAGCCGCTGTGGTGAATCGAGAAAGAGTTGACGGCAAAAGGTCCGCACCAGGTCCTGTGATTCGGGGCGGGGCAGATAATCGATCGGGCTGGTTCCGTCGATCCGCGACAACATACAGCCGGCCAAATGACGGATTGTTCGGCGCTCGAGCGTCCGCTCGGCAAATGGGCCAGTGTGGGTCAGATCGCCGAGTCCGGCGATGTAGCGTCTCCAGAAGATCCTTGCGAGGTCCAGAAACTCGGAGCATCGCGCGGCGTGCAACACCGTCTTCAGCAGCAGATGACTCAGAAAGAAACCGAGGTCGAAAGCCGGGTCGCCGTAGTGCGCCGTCTCGTAGTCGACCAGCGAGACGCCTTGTTTCGTCACCAGGATGTTCTTCGGGCTGAAATCGGCATGGACGACACAGATTGCCGTTTGGAACATTTCGTCGATCAGTTCTTCCAGCACTGGCCGGAGATCGGCGTGCACACCGGCGACGCGTCTGTAAAAGGGGTCGACCCGCAGCTGGGTGAAGAAATCACGGTCGCCCCATCGTTCTTGCAGATCGGCATCGCCCGCGGTCCCTGCATGGATGGCCGCTAAAGAGTCGCCCATCGTGGCGGCGATCGACGGTTCGACTTTCCCGGTGAGCAGCTCAGCTTTCCAGACCGTGTGGTCGGCGTCGACGGCCTGCATGGCGAACAGATAGTTGTCGCGGTCGTCGAAGAGCACCCGCGGCACCATGCCCTCCGGCAGCAAGGTGGAAAGCGTTTGCATGACGTCCATTTCGCGCCAGATGCGGTCGAGCCGACTGAACCAAGGGACTTCCGTACGCAGCCGCTTGCGCGATTGTTTGATGACCACGTCCTCGCCCGCGCTGATGTGAATCCGCAGCACGACGTTCGAGACGCCCCACGCCAGCAGACGGGCTTCGGCTGTTGTTCCCGGTTCCAAGCGACCGGTCGAACGCAGGTAATCGACGACGTTGGCCGGATCCAGTTCGATCATACAGTCGACTATCTCGATTGCCGCCGGCGGATGCAAGTCGTCGTCTGAGAACTGAGCCGGCAGAAAACCGGCGTCACGAGAAGAGAATTCTGATCGACCAACGAACTTTTTGTTGATTTAAGCCCTTGTGGTGCGATAAGATACAGGAGTCGGCTCTGCCGAGAAAGGATACGTGCCATGAAGTTCCGCCTCCAAATTCCGACATCGATGGGACGCCTCAGCGTGGGAACCGTCTGTGTTTCGCTTGTGTTGGTTTCGGTTCTCTGTGCGGCCACAAAGTCTAAAAGGAAGAAGCCCATCCCGATCACAGCAACCAAGCTCGATGCGACAGCCGAGCAGATCGGTTTCTTTGCCGGTCTTGAAAAAGGAACCCTCGCTGCGGTCCTGATTCCCAAGAACGAAAAACAGGGGCAAGTGCTCATCGAGAACAAGTCCGACAAGCCGCTGACCGTCCAGCTTCCCGAAGCAATTGTGGGCGTTCAAGTGCTCAAGCAGTTCGGCGGAGGCGGTGTCGGCGGACTCGGGGGCGGTGGTTTGGGCGGCCAGGGTGGACTTGGTGGTGCCGGCGGCGGCCAGTCTCAGTCGCTCGGGGGGGGATTTGGCGGCGGCGGACTCGGCGGAGGCGGCTTCGGCGGAGGCGGCCTCGGCGGCGGGGGGGGCTTCTTCTCCATCCCACCCGAACAGGTCGTCAAAGTTCCCTGCCACACGGTCTGTCTGGCGCATGGTAAGCCGACTCCCAATCCCAGAATGCGCTACCGCCTCGTCAAAGTCGACGAATACACCGAAGACGGACGCCTACAGGAACTCTTGAAGCTGATCGCCAACAATCGAATCAATCAGCAGGTCGCTCAGGCTGCCACGTGGCACCTCACCGACAACATGAGCTGGCAGGAGCTCGCTCGGAAGCAGGTCAGGCACCTCGGCGGAGGCGCTCCGACCCCTTATTTCGCGGTCGCGCATTTGGCCGCCGCCCAACAATTGATCGGCGTCGCATCCGAGAACGCCAAGAAGGCGAAAGACATCTCCAAAGACGGTAGCTCAGAACACACGCCGAGGCCGACACGAACACGAACTCGTAGATTGCGTTAGCCTGGCGGTTTGCTGTAGAAGCGGGCGATTTCTTGTTGAAGCTTGCTGGCTTCGTCAACGCGCCCGGTCGCGGCGGCCGCCCGAGCCAGTCTACCGAGGTAGCGCGCCTTGTCGCGGTACTGAAGGTAGAGCGGTTTCAACCGTTGGTAAGCTTTCTGTGAATGGCGGTTGTACATGAGCAGATCGGCTTCGAGCAGGCGGCAATCGAGATCGTCAGGTTTCAGCTCCAACGCCGTGCGGAGCTCGCGCTGGGCCACGTCCATACGTCCTTGGTCCCGCGCCGCTGCCGCCAGGATGCGGTGCGGATAGAAATCGTTGGGGTTGCGTTCAAGACACCAGCGAGCTTCCGCCCTCGCCCGGTCGAACTCGCCCGATGAGAGAAGCGCATAAGCGAGGTTGAGATGTGCCGGGTACAGATTCGGGTCCAGCGAGATGGCCCGCTTGAGGGGTGAGACCATCTCGGCCGTTTGGTTCAGTCCGTCGCGGATCTCTGCAATCAGCAGAAACGTGTTGGCACGCCGGGGCTGTCGATCGGCGCAGCGTTTTGCGTAGGGAAGCGCCTTCGCGTATTCCTCTTGGTGGAAGTACAATTCGGCCAGCGAAAGCTGCACCGCATGATCGGCCGGATCCGCCTGCTCCAAGATGTGCAAAGCACGCTCGGCCTCCTCATCACGTTTGGAAAGCAGGCAGATTTGCGCGATGTGCCGAACCGCCAGGAGATACTCAGCGGCGTCCGGCGGGATTTGCCGAAAAAAACTCAACGCTGCATCGGCGTCTGTCTTTTTCAGCAGCACGGCCAGCTTGTACCGGGCATCGGTTGCGTCTGGAAACCGTTTCAAGCGGTTGATCAATGTCGTTTCCGCGGCGGCGAAGTCCCCCCGGGCAATCGCCTGTTCGGCAAGCTGGATCGCTGTCGGCCGGCGCACAACGTAAATCCCAAAGATGAGGAGCCCGAGCGTCAGCACAGCCAGTCCGATTCTCAGCAATGGTCTTCGCGTCCGTTTCTTTTTGTCGCCCGATGATTCCATCATCGTCCTCTTTGCCCTGTCAGACTACTGATCTGTCAAAGCTGAAATGACGTGTACAGAGCCGAGTGTGAGGCAGGCTTTCCAGCCTGCCCCGGCCAATCGGCAGGCTGGAAAGCCTGCCCCACGACACCTGTCAAATCAGCTTTGATAGACCACTACGTTTGTTTTAATCGGCGACGCCGGTCCCTTCAATCAGGCGCAGCGGTCCGTCAGCCGGCACTGCCGGTCCGTCAGCCGGCACTGCCGGCCAGTGTTCCCGGCGTCCGCTCGGCCAGCGAACGCTCAGGCGATCCACCGTTCGGCTCTCTCCAATCCCGATCAGCAAGGGGCCTTCGTCGCACGACAGGTAACTGGAACTACCGATGCGACTCCGGAGTAACCGTCGTTTGCCGACGGTCACCTCCACGACGGCGCCGATCGCGTCGCGGTTGCTGGAAATGCCGACTAACTGAACCTGCAGCGACTTGCCGATCGACTCGCTCTCGTTCCGCAACAGGGCGGCGGCGCCGTTGAGGTGCAGCACGGCCAGGTCGCACCGCCCGTCGCGATCGAAATCGGCGGCGGCCGATCCACGGCCGACGACCTTCCGCCGAAAGTAGTCGCCGACCTTGCGGGAGACTTCTTGAAAGCGGCGGCCCCGGTCGTTACGGAAGAACTGCGGCAACTGAGCGAACGGCTCGTTCCGGCCGAACCTTTCGAATCGGTCCTGAACGTGCCCGTTGGCGACGAACAGATCGAGCCAGCCGTCGTTGTCGGCGTCGAGCAACGATGTTCCAAAACTCAGGACCAGGCGGCTGGGTGCTGCGAGTCCCACTTCGTCGGTCACGTCGAGAAAGAAGTTGGCTCCCTCGTTTCGATACAGCGTGTTGGTTTCCCGAAAGTAGTTGGTGACGAACAGATCGAAACGACCGTCTCCGTCGACGTCACCGGCGACCACTCCCATGCCGGCTTCCCACCGGCCGGTTCGATTCACGGCCGTTCCGGAAAGAATCCCGCGATCCCGAAACGTGCCGTCACCCTGATTCACCCAGAGTTGGTTGGGAACGGAGTCGTTGGCGACGTAGAAATCGACGTCGTTGTCTCCATCGAGATCGGCCGCGATGATGCCAAGCCCTTGGCGGGCCTGGCCCTTTCGCAGACCGGATTGCTGCGACACGTCGGTGAATCTGCCGTCTCCTTCGTTGTGGTACAGGATGTCGAATTCCGCAGGGAGATACCGCGGATGACAGCTTGCAGCCAGCTTGAGACCGGCCTCCTTGTGGTGACAGAGCGGGTAATTGTTCCGATCGATCTTCAGGTAATTCACGACGAACAAATCGAGATTCCCGTCGCCGTCGATGTCCGCCCACGTGCAACTGGCACCGTACCGCTCGTCATCCAGGCCCAGCTTGGCCGCCTGCTCGGTAAAGGTCCCGTCCCCGTTGTTGCGATAGAAGGCATTCCTGCCGAAATTGCTCACGTACAGGTCCGAAAAGCCATCGTTGTCGTAATCCCCCACCGCGACGCCCATGGAATAACGCACGTCGGCAAAACCTGCGGCCTGCGTGACGTCTGTAAACGTCCCGTCGCGCAGGTTGCGGAAGAGTTGGTTGGAACGTGTGGGCTTGTGCTGGGTGTCGTTGTCGTTCTTGTTCCAAGCCCGTCCCTGGCAAAAGAACAGATCGGGCCGTCCGTCGCGGTCGTAATCGGTCCAGGCGAGGCCGGACCCCATGAAAAGATGAATGTGACGCTCCGGGCTGAGAGGCGAGTGGTGTTGGAAACGAATGCCGGCGGCCTCGGCCACATCGTTGAAGCGGATCTGCGATTCCTGCCCCCAACCAACGCCCGAGAAGCCCGCGATCGACAACAGCGAGCTGAGCAGGCAAACCCTGGTTCCCCCACGAAACGAGGCTGTGCCCAGAAATGAGACGGAATCCATCATGCCGCCATCATAACGGAGCGCCTGTGCCGGGTGTAGAGTTGTTGCCAAGGGGCCTGACGGCTCGGTAGACTGGACTCATCAACGCGCGGCACAATTCATCCGTGAGAAGGAGGACCCCGACGATGAGAAGGTTTCCGATGCGAGTTGCTGCGAGGGCTGTGTGCATTTTCTGCCTGCTTGGGGTCACGGGTTTATCGCAGGAGACGTCTTCACGAATCAACCCACAGTCGCCTTGCGGTTTGGATTACTATTCCCAGGGTGGGGTGGTCGTCGACGGAGTCGCCTATTTCACCGCCAACGATCATTCCCGACGAAAGGGTGTCACCCGGACGGAAGATTTTCCCTGCGTGGTCGCCTTCGACATGCACTCGTTCAAAAAGATTCGCGCGTATGACTTCGGCTATACCTACGACAGCTCACCTCTGGTGTTTCAAAGGAAGGACGGAACCTGGCTGGTGATCGCCCATGAACACAAGAACGCCCGGACGGTCGCCATGAACCGCGACACGGGAGAGGTCCAGTGGATCAGCGCGGCCAATCAGCCCGGGGCGTATTTCTTCGGATACTCCTATTACCAGCGCGACGACGGCTCCAAATTGCTGCTGATGGCCTGCAGCAGCGGGCTGCACGCGCTTTCCAGCGAGACGGGTGAAGATGTCTGGTGGATCAAACGGCGCAGCACGGGGGGCGTCACCCCCTGCGTCGATCAGAAGAACGGACTGATCTTTTACCAACGCGACGGAGAAGTCCTGAAGATTCGCGCCGCTGACGGCCACGTCCTCAGAGAAGTCGCCGTTCCCACGCCCCACGTCTGCATCGCGTGGAATACCGTGCTGGTGAACGATTCGCACGGCTACTTTGTGGCCACCCGCTGGTACGGCAAACCGGAATGGGACTCTGCAATTCGACTCTACGACAAGGACCTCAACCTGCTGTGGGAACGGACCAATTTGCCCAACGGCAAGAAAGACACCCTGACGTATGCCGAGGGCAAACTGGTGTGTGGCAGCAGCAATGGTTGGAGTAAGAAATACACCGGCGACAAATGGAAATACATCGCCGCGTACTCGATTGCCGACGGCCGGATCGTCTGGAAATGTGACCTCTCGGAATTCCACTACGTGGGCATCGGCAACTTGCCCTACTCGAACGGCTATTTTTACGGGGAAAACGGAGGCTCGCCGCCGCAGACGACAAAATGTTTTCGAATCAATGCGGCCACCGGCAAACTGGAGGAGGTCTACGAATACGGCCGCATGATTACCTCGTGTGCGACGCACATCATGGCCCGCGGCAAGATCTTCAGCGGCGATTTGTGGCAGGATCGCATCGTGGTCACCAAGTTCGCGGAGAACGCAACAGCCCAGTGGCCGGGGCCGTTCGGCGATCCCCAGACCAACCAGATGGCCGTGCCGCTCGAGCCGGACGCGAGGCTCGTCCCCATCAAGGAGATCGGCCGCGAAAAGACGAAACCAGCCCCACCGGAATGACGCGAGAGGCTTCAAGAACCAGGGAGTTCTGAAACCACAGATGAACACGGATTCTTTTGGTCAAAACGCGGACGAAATGAGCTTCGGGCCTGTAACAAAACACTCTGTGTATGATGACGCTTGTTTTTATCTGTGTTTATCTGTGTCCATCTGTGGTTCCTTTTTTTCCGTCCACGTGAACTTCGCGCTGTAGAACCAGGAGGCTAATGCCGTGACAACACGCTCTTTCAATGCCGCTGGGCCGATATGCTTTCTGATCCTGACAGGGGCGGCCGCGATCGCCGCGGGTGCCGACGATCGGTCGAATCTCGTCAAGCAGTCCAAAATCGTTGCCCAGAGCCGAATCAAAGGCGAGCAGGCCCAAGTCAGCCGGATGGTGGATGGCAATCCTGAGACCTGGTGGGCCACGGGCGCCGGTGATTTGGCGTTTGATCCCGTTGACGTTGACATCCTGTTCCCCGAACCACACGTGATCGACACGTTGGTCGTCCTCACCAGCACTCTGAAAGGACAGCTTCGCCTCAAAGATTTCGACCTGTACGCCGGGCTGGATGGTGAGTGGGATGGTGCTCACCCTTTGGCTCGGCTGCGCAACAACTCCGAGAAGAAGATCCACGTCCGTTTCCCGGCGGTGCGGGCCGACCGGTTGCGGATTCGGCTGCTGGGCACGCGTCGGCCGGACAACGCGTTTGCGCACATTGCCGAGTTGAGTATGCACTCCGCCGCCGCCGGGCCGAAGCGGAAGCTCGAGCCCAGCGCGTTTCCGCCGTCGCCCGCCGATGCAGGGCATGATCCCGATGCGCTGCGCGCGCTCATTCGATCGCTGAGCTCGAAAGACGCCAAGGTCAAGGTTACGCGACGCTCGCTCTCATTGCTGGAGACCCGATTGCGGCTGATCGAAGAATCGCGGAAGTACGAGGCGGTGCTGGAGCGCATCTCGGCCGACACCGAAAGGTACCGTCGTCTCGACGCCCCGGAATGGGCGTTGGCCCAGCGAGATGCGATGGCCCGGCTTCGTAACTGGGCTTACTATTGGATCGACCATCAACAACCCGACGGACAATTCGGCGGACAGTACGAGGACGACGTGGAGCTGGTCTGCGGCTGGCCGGTGCTGGTGTTGGCTCAGGATGACGCGAAGGTGCGTCGATCTCTGGAGCTGCTGGCCGACGGCGTGTGGAAGAGCCGTCCCTTCTTGGAACGGTTCGGCTACGACCGCCTGTCGGACGTGGAACATGCCGCCGAGAACACCAGCTACTCTCAGCCGCGGATGGTCGTGATGGACTACGCGAATCCGAAATGGTCCGAGCGGTGCCGGCGAACGGTGGCGACCATGGCCGAACATTTTCTCAGCCGTAACAAGAAGGACCGGTTGCAGTTCCGCAGCGACTATTTTGGGTTCGATCCCCGAACGCTTCAGCCGGTGACCCGCGAGCACGACCGCCCGTTCGACATCCCGCAATCGTCCAAGGCGCTCAAGCCGGCTATGTACGCCCTTTGGGCTACCGGGGACGAACAGTCCAAACAGATCATGCTCGATTACGGCCGCACGTGGGTCGAGGCGGCGAAAGCGGCTGACGGCCCGGAACGCATCGCCGGTTTGCTCCCCAGACAAATCGGCTGGCCCTCCGGCCGGACCGTCGGCACTCACGCCCATCTGGCGTCGATGCGGGCGACACTGTTCCACTTGATCGGCTGCTACTACGTCTCCGGCGAGGATCGCTATCTGGAACCGATCCGCACGCTGCTGGAAAAGAGTCTCTTAGCATGGTCGGTCAACGGTGTGCCGTCGGCCGGCACGCTCGGCGAGGTCGCGAACACGGACCACGTCGGTCTGTTGGGCCAGCTTGCCCTGGTCGCCATCCAGTACCGCCGCGCTACCGGCGACACCCGCTTCGACGACCACTTGGCACATTGGGCGAGCCGGATCCGCGACACACTGGTTGACGGAGTCAAGAGCTACGTCTATCTGGACCGCAACAAGGACCGGCTGTGGTACGTCGATCGGCCGCTGACGGTGGGGGCCTACCTGGAGTCTCGCTGCGCGGTCGGTGCGCAACTGTACTTGGGATGGATGGTTACCGGCGACGAGGACTACCTGGCAACACTGGGCTGGAACCTGAGTTCGTGCTTGAACGACAAGTGGGGCGCCTTCACATACTGGTTCTATGACAAGAGCGAGCGCCGCGTCACGTCGAACGATCACCTGGCGCACAAACTTCAGAACAGCGAGTCGGCCCTGTGCCTGATGTACCTGGGCGGCCCGGCACCCGTGGAGGCCGTGTGGCCCCGGATTGACGTCACCTGGAAAGACTCGGGCGAGAACTTTTGTGCCCTGGTTCGCCGGGGCAGCTCGCGAGATCTTGCCGTTCACTTGTACTGCTTCGACCCCAGCCCCGCCGGTGGCGGCAACGGCCGCACCATCACCGCCAACCTGTGGGAATTGGAGCCGGGAACCTATGAGGCCCGGGTGGGACCGGACCGCAATCAGGATGGCAAGATAGACGAAGCGACATGGCGCACGGCGATCAAAGTGGTTCCGCAGAAAGGCCTGCGCAGCCCCACGCCGGTGCAATTCCCCCTGCCGGCCCGAACGCTTTCGATGCTCCGAGTTCGCCCGCGGGAGTGAGAATCGGCGAGCGGGGGACGTCAGCCGGCACTGCCGGGGCGTCAGCCGGCACTGCCGGGGCGTCAGCTCCCTGGTTACCGGAACAGCCGGCTAGCTGCCCGTTGAAAAACACCCAAACTAGCCCGAAGCGCTAGCCCAAGTTGATCAGTTGCAGGGCAGAATTATTTTTTTGGAAGTTTTTTT
>CAZGYE010000195.1:0-11140 GCA_964530165.1 uncultured Planctomycetaceae bacterium | reverse complement strand
ACACCACACAGCGGGACGCCACCAGTCAGCAGATTGTGGACGCATGGCGTCGTGAGGTTGGATCGATTCCCGGGGCCGAGAGTGTAACATTTCAATCGCTCGCGATGGGGCCGGGCGGCCAGGCGATCGAATTCAAACTTCTGGCTCCGGCACCTCGAATGAAATCGCTGGAGGCGGCTGTCGAGGCGTGCAAAGCCAAACTGGCCGGCTATCCCGGCGTCTTCGACATCACCGACGACTCCCGACCCGGGAAATGGGAGTTGCAGCTTCAACTCAAGAAAAACGCCCGGGACCTGGGCGTGCCGCTCGAAGCAGTGGCGCAATCGGTGCGAGCCGCGTATTACGGGCAGGAGGTCATGCGTCTGCAGCGCGGCCGGCATGAGGTCAAGCTAATGGTTCGCTATCCGGCTGAAGAACGTCATTCGCTTGCGGATTTCAGGGAGTTGCGCGTGGATACCGGCGACGGTGTTCAGCGGCCGATCACGGAACTGGCTGCCGTTCGTGTGGCGCAGGGCTATTCGGAGATCAATCGGCTCAATCAAATGCGCTCGATTACCATCACGGCCGATGTCGATGAGGCCCAGGCCAATGCTGCCCGGATTGTCCGCGACCTGAAATCCGGATTCATACCCCAATTGCTGCGCCAACATCCCCGGGTTCGCGTCCGCTGGGAGGGGCAGCAGGAGCAGTCGGTCGAATCGATCGAGAGTCTGTTCGTGGGACTGATGATCGCCCTCTTGGCGATGTACGTGTTGCTGACCGTCGAATTTACCTCGTATGTTCAACCGGCGATCATCATGGGGGTGATTCCGTTCGGCGTGATGGGGGCCATCTGGGGACATGCCGCGATGGGGTTGCCGCTGACGTTGTTCAGCGTGCTCGGACTGGTCGCGCTGACCGGAATTATTGTCAACGACTCGATCGTGCTGGTTGATTTCGTCAATACGCGGTTGAAAGCGGGCGCGCCCCTGCGGCAAGCGATTCTGGAAAGCGGACAGCGCCGCTTTCGTCCCGTGCTGTTGACCTCGTTAACAACCGTCGCCGGCATGTTTCCCCTGCTGACGGAAACGTCGCTCCAGGCGCAAATCCTCATTCCGATGGCCAACAGCCTCTGCTTCGGTCTGGTCTGCTCGACCGCGCTGGTGCTGGTCCTTGTGCCGTCGTTCTTCACGATTTACGGCCATGCGGCCGGTCTGAACACCGATGACGAACCCCGCGACGCACTGTCCCGGCCCGACGCCGAACAACCCGGGGATGTCGATTCCATCACGGCCGATCGCGATCAGCCCGTGAGCGTGTCGTGACCGCATTGAAAAATTGTAACACTTCAGCGGTTTGAAGGGATGTTTGCTGGCAGCGGCGGAAGTTGTCCGTTTCCTATGTCACACGGGAGAAGGGCCAAACTGCGGCAGCTTTCAGGCGTCGTATTCCCTCACCAGGTCCATGCAGCGATTGGCGGTATCCAAGTCAGGAACTCCGCCGACTCGGTAGAACACGCCTCCCGTCAGCCGGTGCTCCTTGAGTGCTTGTGAAAAGCTCCAGTAATCCACGCTGGCAACCAGAGGCAGGTCGCCGACCCGTCTCTTGTACTGTTCCAGCTCGGCGAAGACCGGCGGATAACCGTCCTCGTCCACCAGAAAGACCGCCTTCAGCCCGCGGACGCTCGCCACGGTCTCCAACAGGTGACGGCCGTTGCCATGAAGATGCAAGACCCCGCCGTCAAAACGTTCGAAAATCCGTTCCAGGTTTTCCCGCCCCCAACGCTGGAAGTAATCGATCGAGGTCATGTGGAATGGATCGACGCTCTCGGAGACGATGCGTCCGGGGACCCACTGGGCCATGTTGCTGCAGGTGCCGCCCTCCAGCAGGGGCGTGTTCTCGAAGAACGTTTCTTGCACCTTCACGTTCAGCTCGAAGCCCAGGTCGATCGCCCGGCGGACCATCTCCGGCCGGTCGATCAGATCGAAATAGGTCTGCGTCGCGCCGACCAGCTCGAACACGAAGTTCAGGCCGCTAATCAGTATGAAATGACTGATTGCAAACTTGCCGCGGGCCGCCTGGGTGAAAACATCCAATTGACGCCGGTAGCGGTGGAACCATTCGTGCTCCGTGCTGAACGAGAGCTGCTCGAACTCGGACCAGTCGCGCAAGATGGGCGGAACCATGGAGGAGATCCAGCCACTCGCCGGATCGCAGAGAAACCGCACCTCGCCTCCAATAAGCCCGCCGTACAATCCTTGGTCCATCTCGCTCAGGTAGGCCGTTGGAATCGAGTCGTCATAGAGCGCGGTCCTCTCTTTGAGCAAGGCGTCCCAAAACTGCACGCGCTCGCTCGGTTCCGGGTATTCCTGGCGCCCCGGCCGATGCCGCTCGGCAAACGCCGCCAACTCTCGGCTGGGAACTGCCATCGCCGCCAGCACGATCTCTTGAGACCGCCGCTGGTACAAGCGGCGAAGCCGCTGCAAGACCGTGGCCCCTTGGGGGCAGTAACTCAAAGGAAAACTCATCTGTCTGCTCTCGTCGAAGCGGTCCGTCCGCCGAGTCATTGCTCGATCGTCACGGCGACAAGCAGCGGCGCAGAAACCGTGCCCAGATCGCGGAACACGATCTTCTCAACGGGCGCGGGCCGCAAAGCCGCGCCGATGACGTTCAAATGCCACGGATCGCCGCGGAGACCAACGAGGACCTGATCGGCAACGGGACGGCCGGCCCAGTCGTCAGCGGTCCGGGCGAGGATCAACGGAATCGTTTGCTTGTGACCGTCGGCGTAATGGACGACGTACTCGGCAACCGCGCCCGACTCATCGACGCCTGAATCGCTGGTGCTCCAGCCGGCGACGTTCCCCAAAAAGAAAACCCGCTTGCCCTTCGCCCCCACCGGAATCGCCACCTCGCGTGGAAAACTAGACGCGGCAAGTCCGCCGCTCCCACCTTTGAGCACCACCAGGCCGCGACCCTTGTTCTTGGCCGGGTCGATAATGCGAAACGGCACGCCGCCGATCCTCTGCAACCCAACCGGCATGCCCGTGAACAGAAACTTTCCCGGCTTCTCAACACCGAACGGCGCCGCGAACGGATCGGTGTTGGCCAGCGGGGCGAGATCGAGGAACTGGCACTGCTCGGCGGCAGGCGACGTGTCCGGCGGCAGGGTGAGCAAGCCGGGAATCTTTTGCGGTCTCATCTCTTCGTAGAGCTTGATCGCGGCGGCAAGGTCCCAGCGGCGGGTTTGGTCATTACGGAGAACAACCTCAACACCCTTGGGCGGCGTGATCGCCGGACGCGACTTGGGAAGATGCAGCACGATCCGCTCGGGCGGTCTGCGTCGAGGCGGATCAAGTTGCACCCGCACGCCGGCGGCAGTGCCGAGCACCTCGAGGCTCAGTGGTCCGAAGTGCGTCGGGGCACCTTTGATTCGAATGACTTTGTCTTTGCCGAGCCACCAGTCGGGGATGGCCGGCAACAGGTGAAGCTCCTCGCCCTGCTCGTGGATGAGCATGTGCCGCAACAGATACGCGTAATTCGACGCGCCGGTGGCGTGGGGGATGGTATCGCTCCAGGCGAACCGCCGCCGATCGTAGATGCCCTCGGGGAACGCGTGTGTGGCCGTCGAGTGAAGCAGGTACCAGTAGAAATCTTCGACAACCTGTTCATCCTCGCCGCGGGCCAGCGACGCCATCGTTGTGTACGAAGACATGTAAGGATGAATGGCGGACCGGGCGGTTCCGGGCGACCAACGAATTATTCCCTCGTGAAAGCCGCCGCCGAACCGCTCGCGCACCTCGGTGATCAACGCCGTCACCCGCGGATCGTCCAGCTCGAACAGCGGCGTGGGCCAAAGCGTCTCGGTGTTCCCCCAGTGCGTACCGGCCGTCTCCCAGCTCGGCGGGAAGTGGGGCAGGGCGGTCCGCTTCCAAGCGGCGTCGATCGCCGCGCGGTAGTCTCGGGCCTCGGCGTCGAACTTAGCCACATCGTCGGTTTTGCCCAACACGCGCGCCGCCTCGGCAGTGCACAGCAGACCGCGCAGGTTCCAAAAGTCATAACCGACGATGTGGTACTTACCGTTCCACAGATGTTCGCCGTCGGCCAGCGCATTGGGCAACACGCCGGCGAAGGGCGAGTCCTGCGGCGCCTGGCGCCGGGCCTTCATGGTCCACTCGACCGCGCGAACCAACTGTGGGTAGATTCGCTCAAGCCACTGGCGATCGCCGGTGATCTGATAGAACTGCCAAAGCTCCCAGAGCGCCTGGCCATTGGCGTCAAACTGGCCCTTCTGAGATTCGAACCGTCCGTCAGGCCGCTGAGCGGACAGAAAGGCCTCCTGCGCCTTGCGGGCGGTTTCGAGAAATCCGGCCTCCTCGAACTGCAGGACCTCATACGCCCCGTCACGGATATAAAAGATGTCGTAGAACCCCTCGCCGCCTTGCACGACTCCATGGTCGTTGTTGATGAATTGGTACACGTGCGAAGCGCGCAGAGCATTGCCGGCCCTGCGGTCGGGTATTTCGAAGTGCGCGGCCTTGGCGAAGAGGTCCCGCCAGAACGTGACGGTGCGGTCCAGCCAAAGCTGTGCCTGGGCGTCGTGGAAAGCCGAAGCGTCGGCCGCTGCGAACGGGACGCGAATGACGGCCTGGGCGGTTTGACCTGGTTTGAGCGTCCAGTCAAAGGAAACCGGCCCGTCGTCCTTTCGGCCGACCCGCTGTCCCTTCAACCCGGCTTCGGCTGGCTTGTCGCCAACGTTGGTCGCCGTCACCCAAATCCAATTGAGAAAGTTTTCGCCTTCCGTGGGCCAATCGAAAGCTTGCCGCCAATCCTTGACCGTCGGCAACGGCGTGGCCCAGAACTTGAACTCGTAACGCACCCCTTCCTGTTCGGCCGTCAGCAACACGACCGGGAGCCAGCCGTCCAAGAGCGTTTTGGTTTGCTTGTGGCTGAGCGGCGTCGCGTGGCAGCCGTACCAGAGCCGATACCTTTCCTGTCCCGCCAGCAGTAGCTCATTCTGGGGCGTGACGCGCGCGCCGTCGAGATAGTCCTTCAACCCGATGACGCTCCACGAATTGCTGAAATAGTCGAAAGGTTTTTCCGCGTGAAGAGACCGCCCGAAAACCAGCGCGGTGCATCCGACCAACCATAGTGCCCAGCAAACTCTCACCGACCATCTCATTGCCTCTTCCCCCAGTTGCCAATCCGCATAGATCTACTCCACCGTTATTACAGGATGGCGAGGGAATGTTCAAGAAAGCGGCTCAGCTTTGGCTGGCCTTCGTAATGCTGCCGCTGTTACTTCGTCAGGAGATCTTGCTTGAGGAAGAAAAGGGGATAAGTCCAATATTCGTACCCCTATTTCCACCCCCGTTCATCGGACAACTGGGCAAATCGGCTACAACTTTTCCGGATGTGCGGAATCGGTTCGTTGTAGTTGTTTTGCCGGTCGAGTGAGTCCGTTTCATGGGCGACGGAACCGTTTCGACCAGCGGAACCGCCCGAATCGGCCCCCTGTGTCTGCTCCAGAAGTCCTCGAACGAACTTGGGACTCGTGGTGTGCGCGACCTGACCGCTCACTGTCGGCCGGTGTTGCTGCGAGGCCGCGGCCGACGAGGGTGAGGGGGCGCACAAAGCGAACCGCTGCCCGCAAGATGGAACATCAGCGGAAGCCGTGTCGATCCGCCTGAGCCTGGCAGATCATCATTGCGGATGCTCTTGGCCAGGCACAGAACCAACACACGAAGAAGCCGACGAAATTCGTCGGCTTTTTCGTGTTCGGCGATGTCTCAGCGTTTAGATTGGCTTGACGTTTTCGGCTCTTGGTCCTTTCGGCCCATGTCCTGCGGTGTACGACACACGTTGACCCTCGTGGAGTTCTTCGTAGCTCACCCCTTCGAGATTCGACATGTGGAAGAACATGTCCTTGTCGGTCCCAGTGTCGATAAACCCGAAACCCTTGTCCGTCAACCGTTTGATAGTGCCCTCAGCCATTCAGTCCGATTCCTCAAAAAAACGTCTTCGCGGTGTTGCCCAAAACTACCCGTTCAGGCTATTCCACCGTATTCTAGCAGACAGGGCGGCTGCGTCAACCGACAGAGGGCCGGTCAACTCTTTCCAACTCTTTGGCAGAACCGCAATCCGCTCGAATTCGTCACTCACGCTGTCGAAGCTCATTTCGCCCATCGCTCCGCACCATCTCGATGTGCCCGGAGCGTGAACGGTTACGACCTCGACGACCGGTTCGATGGCCGAAATTGGTCCCCATGACGGGGCTGCCGCATGTGTGCGCAATCGTAGAGGGGCGATCCCGGTTTTCGACGTTGGTCTCGATATGCGGTCGTCGGCTGGTCAGGGTTTCTCGTCCGCCTTTGGCGTCCACTCTTCGGCGTCGACAAAGCGGACTTTCTTCAGCGTGACCCTCACAGTTTTCGTCTGCTTGGGCATGAACGGCGCACCGGCGTCGAACTCCGCCCTCGCGTTCCCGGCGACGACGATCACAGGGCCTTTCCGGGGAAACGTCTGCGTACCTGAGTAACTGGCCATAGGCCAGTCCTTCAGCTTCTTACCGGCTGGATCGAGGTATTCGAATTTCATGTCCAATCGCTGGATCTTTTTGTCCGCATGATTGATCACGCGTAAGCGAAGCTTCGGGGGGAAATTCGGGAACTTCGGATCGGGGACGATCTTGACAAACTCAAGCGTGACCGGCGCCTCGTGTCCCGCGAATTTCGCCGGCTCGATCTTCACCGGCATCTTCGCGTAGGACTTCAACGGAATGTCGGCCAAGTGGAACTCGTAGCTGAGTTCCTCGACCTGGGTAATGAATTTTGCGGTGACCGAAGCGGGCCGGCCCTCCACGTCGGCGTGGATGCTCCATTTGCCGCCAAATCCCCCCGAACTGCCGCCGGACCCGTGCACCACGCGTCCCTGCGCGTCGGCAAACTCGAACTTGACGTCGCCCGATTGAAACTTGTCCGGCACCCCTTTGAGTTCAAAACTGAACGAGGAATTGTTCGGGCGGATGTTCGCCCGGCGGATTGTTAACTCGATGTCGCCGATCTTGCGACTCGTGCCAGCCGTCAGTTTGTCGAAGCGGACCGTCTCGATCTTCGTCGGCAGGCGAAATCGAATTGTGCCGCGAACGGTCTTGATCGCGGTGACACTGCGAAGCAGATTCTTCAGTGGAATATAGGGCGAGTGCTCGTAGATGGGCGAGGATTCCGGCGAAGACGACCACCCCCTCGAAAGGCCGGGATCGATGAGGTCCCCATCTTGAGGGCCGGTGATCTGCTCATACGTGACCAGTTTCGAGTATTTGGCGCTTTCTCTGAAAGAATTGAGGACCTGCGGGGGCAGTCCCGGTGCGTAGAAACGCAGCTTGAGGGTGCCGGTCGGATAGGGGACGTTCTCCTCAACGCCGGTGATTTCGACCAGGAACGGACCGGCAAAGGTCACCGGCCACGAACGCGGTCCCTGCTTCAAGCGAAGAGTCGTCTGATTCGAGGCGTCGCTCGTCGAGGCGTATACGGGGCACAGCCCGATCTGACGGCAAACCTCTTCGATCGCTTCGAGCCGGCTTTTCTGCTTCAGCTTGATGGTGACCGGTTTCGCCAGGGCGGTGTTTTGTGCAGCGGCCGTTTCCAGCGTCAGACCGAGTTCCCGCGCCAGCTTCTTGAGCACCTCGCCGGCCGGCTGTTCCTTCACGTTGAGGTCCACCCGCCACGCCGCGTGGTATTGCTCCAGATCGACGCTCTTCAGCGGTGTTGATTTCGGCGTCTCGTTCACTTCTATTGAAGGCGGAACCGTGGTTGGCGGCTGGACCGTGGTGAAGTCTGGGCTTTGTGGCATCTGCTCCGTGACGGTGATCTCGCCGCCCTCATTGGGAACACCGAAGGGCCCTTGTGCCCAGGCGTCGGCGATGGCCTCCGGGATCTTTGCCAACGTGGAACCTGCCGAACCGGGGACCGCAGCCCTCACCACGACCGTCGTGCTGCTTTGCTCGGCCTTCACGCTGTCGATCATTGTTTCGACAAGTTCGGTCAATTCCCTCCAAACTGGTGATGTGGGCTGTTTCGTTTTGGCGAGTTGCTCGATTTGCTTCTTCGTCTCAGCCACTTTCTGGCGACCTTCGGTGAGCTCCTCGTCGAGGACCGCGTCCAAATGGGTCTTGAATGGCCCCGCCCGGTCTGAATCCAGGCAGTCGAACTGAAACTGGAAGTCGATGCCCTCGGTCAACGTCAGGCCGAAACTGAATCCCTTGACCGCTTCCTTCAGAGCCTTTTGCAGCTTCTTTTCCGCTTCCGAGGCATCGTCACGAGACATCGGGCTCTGTTCGGCGAAGGCCGACAGGTCTTTGGGCACAAACGCGATCAGAAAATTCTGGTCCAAGTCGATGAAGTCCAGGTCAGGCCGCGTTTCGGCCTTGCTGCCGCGCTCGATGGCTAACTTCACGTCCTGTTCCGGTCCGACGACGATTGTTTTGTCGTTCGGCAAGAAGACCCCTACAAATTCGGGCCCGCCTTCAGCGGGAGTGGGAAGGCGGTAGTAGGTTTCCCCACGGTGGGAGACCGTTTCGATTTTCTCGATGGGGATCTCCTCCGCTTTCTCCGCATAGTCCACCAGCTTCTGTATGTCGACCGCCTTACTGGTTCGGACGACTATGATTGTCGGCAACTCCTGGAGATCCGGAACGGGGACGCTCGGACCGCCTGCTTGTTTTTTCGTCTGCTGTGCCGACAGTTTTTGACGTTCCGAGAGTCCCGAGAGACCGAAGATCACGCTTTGGATGTCGGCCGGCTGCAGTCCGATTTTCTCGCGCATTTCGTCGATGTTCTTCTGAACCTCGGGTTTGTCGATCAGTGATTTCAGGATCGGAGCATTCCAGAAATCGGCGATGCGAATCGAAACGATCAGTTCAGAATCGGGCGGCAAGTAGGCGAGATCGAGCCGGTTGCCGCTTCCGGAGCCTGACAGGGCGCTGACGGCCATCCACACCAGTCCGACCAGCAGCACGACGCCCAGCAGACCACCGCCGGCGATCAGGGCCGGCCTTTGCCAGTGGACCGGCTTGGATCGCTTTTGGGTGCTCTTTTTCGACGAAGACCGACGACCCGCAATGGGTGGCAAAGCCGTTGCTCCGTCATCCTCATCGGGCGCCCCGTAATCCTCGTCAAACGATTCGAGATTGCTGAGGAAGTCGTCATCGTCCTCAGACTCACGCGGGCGGCGAAGCCGTTTTCTTTCCACTTGCAGCGGCTTGACGACAAACGGCTGCTTGCACTTGGGGCAGGGCACCTTCTTGCCGACCGCTTTTCGATTCTTGAGTTTCAGCTTCGCCTTGCACTTGGGACATCGAACGAAGATCGGGCCCGCCATTGTCTTCTCCCCAATTCAAACTGATGTGACGGCCGCACATTCTTAAAGTCAACACTGACAAAGCGGGCGATGCAATTTCGAGAATATCACACAAATGCTCGAAAAACCTCAAGAAACTGTGGTCAGGGGCAATCTGACTCTTGCACGAATTTGGTCTCTTTGGACGCTCCCTCGCGCGGGGTGTTGAGATTTCCGGTCGCCGTCGGCCGCTGGAGGAAGGAAGGCCCGCCAGAGGACCAGTGGCCGACCGTCCGAGAGCCGACAGACGGCCGGGTCGCTGTCTTGCGTTTTCTTGTCTGAAAGCAGCTGGAGCCGGCCTCCTGTTTCAGTACAATACAGCATCTTCGGCGAAGTTCCAGCAGACAAGTCAGACGGCCGCCAAAGCAAGGAGGGGAGAAATAATGAGTGGAATTCCGGTGCTGTCCGCCAACGGAGATTGCATTGCCCAGGCGTGGGAGAACTCGTTGGTGGAACTGTACCGATCGGGCTGCGACCTCAAGACACAGTACGACAAACCGGACGACCCACCCAGCAAGGACGCCACGATGGTCCTCACCGTCGACGATCCGCTGGCCGAACCGATGATCCATCGCGACTTTCCCGGCGGGTTCGAAGATCTCCAGGAATACGTGATGGAAGTTTGCGAAGGGATCAAGGACCACTGTGTGCGCGACGCGGACGACGAGAGCGATACCCGCTGGGAGTATACCTATCATCAACGTCTCTTCCGCTACGACGCGCCGGAACTGGAACCGACCGACCAGATCGAACACATTTGCCGACAACTGGCCGAGACGCCCTACACTCGGCGGGCGCAGGCGATCACCTGGAAGGTTTGGGAAGACAACTCCTGCTACGACCCGGCTTGTCTGCAGAGCATCTGGTGTCGAATCACGCAAGAGGCGGACGAGTCGGTGCTGAGCATGAACGTCCGCTTCCGCTCCAACGACGCCTACAAAGCGGCCTTCATGAACATCTTCGCTCTGGTGCGCCTTCAGCAGCAGATGGCCGACCGGATCACCGAGGTCTCGGGCAGGCCCGTCAAGCTGGGCCGCTATTGCCACATGGCCGACAGCTATCACATCTACGGTTTCAACCTGGCGGAGTTCGAGGGCCGATTCCTGGGCGCAATACAGAAACGCACGTTCGATCGGCGGACGATGCGTTACGAAGACGTCCGCGACATCATGGACGCCGCCCGGCCGAGGATCCTCGAGAAGGCACAAAAGATGGGGCGGTGAACCGATCAGTTTTTCGCGATGGGAAAGGGTTTCGGGCTTCGTCCCGAGTGGCACGCTCTGACGCAAGGAAGGGCGTGGTCCCGACCTGCGCCACGCCCATCGCTGCAATCTGGGCGTGCCACACTTCCGAGACACGCCGCAGCAAGAAGGGCTGCACCGAAAACCTGCCGTCCGCGCCATGGGAGCAGAGGCATCTTCGAGCCACCAGTTGCACCGATTCAAGGTGACGGAGCCTCTCACGGAACGCTCACTGAATGCTTTTCGTCTCCTTAACTAAGCCGTACTTGAACCCGGAGAGGTGGCCTGATGAGGCAGTAAGCGGCTTGGAGCCAAGGGCTTACGACAGTTCTCAAAATACGGGAACGTCTCGGCCGTTCCGGGCAGCGCCAGGCGAGTCGGGTTCGACAAGCTGCTCTCGTCGCGGCCGTGTCGGGAACAGGACTTGGTGATGGTGATGGTCGTGCAAGCGTACAAAAGTCTCGCGCGTGTGGAACGAGCGTTCCGCAGCCTGAAAACGGTCGACCTGCAGCTGCGCCCCATCG
>CAZGYE010000194.1:0-11208 GCA_964530165.1 uncultured Planctomycetaceae bacterium | reverse complement strand
CTCGAAGTAACCGAGACCGTCATCTGCTACAAAGCGCTGGCCGGCCCACGCCACCGAAAGGGGCGTGGGCCGGCCTCGTTTGTTCCCTTTGAGGCGTTTGTTTCTCATGCCTCGTCACGCAACAGGTGATCGAGGCCCATTGCCTCGGCATCCTGCAGGATCGCCAACAGCTCCGATTCCGAAAGCTGCTCCAGCGGCGTCGCGATCGTCGCGTGCTCCGGTCGATTCGTGAGCAACTCCCGGATGGCCGAGCCTTCGTCCTTTCGATTCCGTAGTTCTTCGGCTGCTCGCAGGAAATCGCCGACGAAATCTTCGACCGAGCGCCGCTGCTTGATGTCGATCTCCGGCAGCGTTGCCAGGCGGATCGACTCCACCCAGACGAAATCCGGGCGCCCCGGTTCGCTTTCTCGCAGCCGGGCCAGAAGGTCGCGATCCGCATCGAGACGTCCCAGATGCGGATGCAGCTTGCCACGCCCGATCACTCGCAACCTGAGCACGGCCGCCCGTTTGCCCGCGCGGCCGCGCACATTCTCGCGGACCTCATTCAGTTCGTCCAACAGATCGTCGACCGTCTCCAGCCGGGCAATGTCGACCGTTTCTTCGAACCAGCGGACGACATCCGTCTCGACGAACGTGCGCTCGATTCGGCGGGCCTCGTCGACCTGCAACAGGTAACAGCCCCGCGCTCCGCTCTCTCGAACACTGCGCCCCTGCGTATTGCCCGGGTAAATGACACAAGGCCGGCTCTCGTTGAGGACTCCCCTGGTGTGGACGTGTCCCAACGCCCAATAGTCCATTTCTGCTGCAGTCAAATCGTCCATCGAGCAGGGGGCGTAATTGTCGTGGTTGGGATGACCGCCGACATTGCAATGCAGAACGCCAATGGCAAACGGTGCGTCGTCGGCCCGCCGGAACTTCGACGCCAGGTTCTGCCGCACTTCTCGAACCGGGTAGCTGATCCCGTACACGTGCACAAGCTCTTCACCATCACGTTGGATAGAGACCATCTCGACGTCGTCGCCACCAAAGCGGTGGACTCGCCCGGACATTTTCAAATCGGCTTCCCATCCGTCCAGAGGATCGTGGTTGCCGTGCGCGACGAAACATTCGATTCCGGCCTCTGCCGCCCTTTCAAGCATGTCCCGGAATCTCAATTGGGCGCGCAGACTGCGATCGGCGCCGTCGTAGACGTCACCGGAAACGATCAGAAAATCAACTCGCTCCCGCCTCCCCAATTCGACGACGTTCTCGAAAGCCTTGAAGGTCGCGTCTCGCAGCACGGCGGCAATCTCCGGATCGTCCGCCTGGAGACCCTCAAAGGGACTGTCCAGGTGCAGATCGGCACAGTGGAGAAAGCGAAAGATCGGTTTCGTGTTCGTCCCGCTCACTTCTTGCCCTTTCGCCGGGTCCGCGCGTCGAGGTATTTTCCCAGGGCGAGATGGTACGGCTCGGTCGTGACGAGTTTCTCGTAGTCGATTCCTGCGCCGCCACAGCGGCGGGTCAATTGCGCACAGAACTCACTGTATTCTGCGAGGTAATGGGAGCGCAGCCGGTGTGGATCGACCAGCAGGCGGTGCCGCCCTCGTTCCAGGCTGCGGAACTGGGTCGGCCGGCTGAAGGGGAACTCTTCCTCCTCCGGCGCGACGATGTGAAACAGCACGACTTCGTGCCGGGAATGGCGAAACTGCTTCAACGCCGCCGTCAGTGGTTCCAGACGATCGTAGCAGTCGCTGAGTATGACCACCAGACTGCGGCGTTTGAGCGTCGGCAGCAGTTGCTCGAAAACGGTCGACAGATTGGTTTCGCGGCCCGGCGTGCGCTCTTCGAGCGACGTCGTCAATCGCTGGAAATTGTGCGGGTTTGCTCGCGGTTCGAATCGGTCGCGAATTTTTGTGTCGAACGTCACCAGTCCGACCGCGTCGCGCTGCCCCAGCAGCAGATACCCCAGCGCTGCGGCCAGTTGGCGAGCATAGTGGAATTTGCTGAGCGTACTCTTGCCGTAACCCATGCTGCCAGACGCGTCGACAACCAGATAGCAACGCAGGTTGGTCTCGTCCTCGTATTCCTTGATGTAGTACTTGCCTGTTTTGCCGTAGGCTCGCCAGTCGATGTGACGAATCTCGTCGCCGGGATAGTATTGACGATGTTCGACGAACTCGATGCTCGAGCCTTTGTAGGGGCTTTTGTGTTGACCCATCACAAACCCCTCGACAACCAGCCGGGCGACAACCTCCAGTCTGCCGAACTGCGCCAACGCGGTCGGATCGTCGAGTGGTACGTGAGCATCGCGTTTGTGAAACAGTTGAGACATCAGTCGTGACAACAGGATAAACCGGAAGAACTCGCCCGGGCGCCTCCACAACCACTTTATGCGAGCGCGGGACCATTTTCCACAGCGGCCCTGGTTCTGGTTCCAGCCGGCGTCGACGATGAAGCCGGGTATCGCTACGATGAATTGTTGGAGAGAATCACGTTCCAGCAAAGAGAGGCGAAACCCGCCATGCAGAACACAACATTCGACGTGCAAGAGAAGACGCTCGAAGCGATGCTCATCGCCGGCGTCCGCATGAAGGGCAAATATAGCGAGTGCGGCAAGGGATTTATCAAGATCGGCACAAACCTGGGCCTTTCCATCTGCGGAAAACCGTTTTGTCTTCACTACGACAACGAGTACCGTGAGGACGACGCCGATTTCGAGGTCGGTTTTCCCATTCGCGAGGCCAAGGAAGTTGAAGGCGTCTCTGTACGCGAATTACCCGGCGGACGCTGTGTTTCGTTGCTCCACGAGGGTCCGTATGAGCAACTGGAACGCTCTTACGCCAAGATTCTCGACTACGTGAAGGACAAGGGGTTCGAGATGCTGATTCCCAGCCGCGAAATTTATCTGAAAGGGCCGGGGATGATTTTCAAAGGGAATCCGGAGAAGTATCTGACGGAAATCCAGATACTGATCGAGTCACGACCACGCGCTGATATTCGTGGAACGTGACGCGCCGGCTCTGTTTGCTCCTGAGCATCGTCTCCCAGCGGTGAATCAGGCTGCGGTCTTTGGAGTTCAGTTCCCAGTGGATTTGGTGTTGCGCCCGCAGGTGGACGCCGCCGGCAACATCGGCGTGCAGCTCGACTTCCACAGGGATCATTCCCAGACGACGCAGACTCCGGTTCAACGCCAATCTGGGTTCGGGGAAGAGCGCCCGTGGATGCAGCACGTAGTTCAGCCGAGCTATCCAATCGGCATACCGCAGGTACTCATCGGCAATCTGGTTGGAGCGGGCCGCAGCAAACCCGACATCGTACCGGAAATAGGGACTCAAAAGTGTCAGCCGTTTCTTGTCCAGGTCGTACTGTTCCTGGAATCGGGGTGCGAGCTGGAATCGCAGCGACCGGGCGGCCTTCTGGGAAGCTTTGGTTGCTTGAAGATCCAATTGGGTGAGGTACTTCTCGGTTTCCAGGCGGGCCATTTTCAGCAAGTGCTTCAATTCATCGAACTCGACGGTGGTCGTCATCTCCCGAGAAGTACTCAGAATGGTAAATCGACGGCGTGCCGGTTCGAAAACGGTCACTTCGCCGACCGGTTCGATGTAATCGTAGACCTTGCCGGCATGGAACATCGACAGACTGCGGGTGACGATCGGCGGCGGGCCGCCGTCTCTTGATCGTTTGGCGGTATCGGCTTCGTCGTAAACTTGCGTGTAAACTCGAAACTCCTGCGCTCCAGCGGTGCGGCCAAGACACACCATCAGCAAAACGGCCAGCATCGTTCCAATCGTTGTTTGTCTCATCGGATGGAGTCAACCTAGCGCCGGCAAACGGTCGCCGAAGATGATCGTGCGGACCGCTTCCAGCACCGACTTCAAATATTGTGACGGATGTAACCAGGTTCCTGGAAAGGAAACCTTGGAGAGAAATGCTGGGCGGGAAGATACCTGGAACTCTCTGCTGACGCAAGTGGAGTCTGTTGGTTGCAAATGTCACGGTCCGTCTGTAGAAGGCAATTGCCATGCGTGCCGTTGTCTTTGAAGAATTTGGCGAACCGGCCGATGTTCTCGCGCTGCGCGACGTTCCCGTTCCCCAACCCCAGCCCGGTGAGGTTCGGGTCCGCATGCTGGCCAGTCCGGTAAATCCATCGGATTTGCTGACGGTTCGCGGCGGTTATGGCAAACTGCCCAAATTGCCTGCAACTCCTGGATTTGAAGGCGTGGGGATCGTCGAGACCAGCGGCGGTGGATTGCTCGGCAAGATGCTGGTGGGCAAACGCGTTGCCGTTTTGAATCGTGATCGCGGCAACTGGTGCGAGCAGACGGTCATCCCGGCCAAACAGTCCATTCCGCTGGCTGCCGACCTGCCGTTGGAGCAGGCGGCCATGTTCTTCGTCAACCCGGCAACCGCCTATGCGATGACACGAAACGTTTTACACGTGGAGCACGGCGAGTGGCTGCTACAGACGGCAGCCGGTTCGTCCTTGGGTCGCATGGTGATTCGACTGGGCAAACGTTACGGTTTTCACACGTTGAACGTGGTCCGCCGGGAAGAGGCGGTCGAGGAGCTAACAGTTCTCGGCGGCGATGCCGTCGTCGTCTTTGATCCCGACCGTCACGCGCCGGAGCAATTGCACGAAGAGGTGATGAAGATCACCGACGGCCGGGGCCTGAAATACGCCATCGACCCGGTTGGCGGCAGGACGGCTTCGGCGGTGGTGCCCTGTCTGGGCAACGACGGCCGCATGCTCGTCTACGGCACGCTCGCTGATGAGCCGCTCTCGTTCTCGCCCCGCTCGCTGATGATGCCCGGAGCGGCCATATACGGCTTTTGGCTTCCCCGTTGGATCCGGGAGCAGCGGCTGCTTGAGAAACTGTGGCTGGTGAAGACGATCACGCGGCTGATGCGTGAAGGCGTGTTGGTCTCCGAAGTCGGGGAGACGTTTCCGTTGGAAGAAATCACCGATGCCGTTCGCGCCGCCGAGCAGCCCGCCCGCGGCGGCAAGGTGTTGCTGCGCATCGCCGCTGGATGACACCCCCAGGTGGCCGGCTCCATCGAGTTGACCCAACCAAGCCACGATTCGCTGCCGTGGCCCTTGAGCGGTTCGATACGATTCGACCAACGCGAGAGTAGGCACACCGCTTTCCGTTGGTCGTTCGAAAGTAGGGCCGAATAAACATGGCCCCATGCTATCGGCCGAATTCGTACTGCCAAGACGAAAAGGTCTCACTACACAGCCTCTGCCAGGCAAACTCGACATCCCGGCTCCATCGGCAAAGAACTTACGTGAAATCACAGGCCGAAAAAATTTCAAAATCGCCGATTTTTCCACTCTGCTGGGGAAGTCGGGCTAGGGATTCCTCGGGCGGCGCGAACGGCTGCCGCGTTTGTCGGAGTTTGTGGTGAGAGAGGAGTCGAACGGGTTTGCGGGCAATGGGCTGTCGCTACGTGGCCGGCCGCCAATCACTTCACTGGTCATGACCGGACCGACAGGCGCCACGGAGAGGTCCGGTTCGAGACCTCCGCGATCTCCGCGTGGCACGCACGTTTCGGGCACGCCCTCCGGCCAGGAGATCGCTTTGCGGCGCCCATATTCTTCGGCCGTGATATGAAAGTACATCAAGCTCGGTTCTCGAAAGGGACGTGACCCGTATGCCCGATGGTGTGACAGGGAAAGCCCGCGAGGGCCTACCGATGTCAATCAACCGTGGCTTATGGTTCTCTGCCAAATCTGACTGCTAAGTCGACTACCCATTTCGCTACCGATGAAGTCAGCGGCAGCGCGGCGTGAAGCCCTGGTCCAACGTTACCCGAAGCCGGACTCCAATGCCCCTGTTCATCCGCAGCCCGGCGTCTTGCGTGACGTGTGTCTCAAACGTTGACGATCGCCTCGGCAAACTGTGGTAAGTGCCACGGGCCGTGTTTCACGTCGATGGGCACCACATAGCGACCAGGCTGCACACCCGGGGGAACGCCGAAGGCGAGAGCCAGGCGGCCTTCCGCCTTGGCGGGCACCTCAGCTTTGACCCACGCCGTCTGTTGGCCTCCAAGCGCTTTCGGCAGCACGGCACGGCACGCGGCGACCTGCGGCTTTGCCGAGTGGTTGGTGATGACGACTTCCAAGGGAAGCTTCCCGCCTGGAGCGGCTTTCTGCGTGTACGGAGCGCAGCGGACCCACGAGGCGTCCAAGCCGTAGTTGGCGTGGTCCCACCCAACGAGCCGGCCAAACAGCTCCTCGCGCCGGTCCAGGTTCTCCCGCATGAAGCGGATCTCCTTGGGCGTGAAGGTGAAGGCGTCCTTGACGTGGCAGTTGAAGATGTGCGTGGGACGAAGCTTCTCGATCTGTGAGATGCAATACTGAAACCCGACGCCGCGGCCTAAGAAGTTGCGGTTGTAGGCGCAATAATCGTCGATACCGGCCGCCGTGTGCGAATCGCCGACGAAGAACATCCGCAGGTTCCCGTTCTCCACCAAAAGGGCGTCATGGTAGAGCGTCTGTCCGGGGAAGAAGTAGGAGGTCATCTTAAATTCGCGCCACTGCCACGACTGGCCGTCGTCCATCGGCCGGTCAACGCGGATGGGCTCCGGCGCCAGGCACGGAAGCCGCCACGCCGGGGGATCGGTGAGCACTTCCGCCAGTCGGCGGTCGGTGAAGCAGGGGCAGTCGAATGCCTGCTGGAATTCGGGGATGCCGTCGGTGTGGTCGTAATGGTAATGCGTCACCCACAGCCCTTCCACGCTCTTGATGTCGCCGTGCTTGAGCTTCCTTTTGACCTGGTCGACGATGTTGGGAGAGCCGACGTCCATCACGAACGCGGCCCCGCTCCCCGAGACCAGCATCCAAGTAGTGCCGAAATGTTGCAGGCAGTCGGGCGGCTTAATGCCCGGGCGTATGGGCATTTGCCCGGGGCGGCCTTTGTAGTCGGTGAACAGTTCGGGGAAGTAATGCCGCAACGCGCTGACGGCCACGTAGTTCTCGTAACAGGTCTCGAATCGCTCGGTGAGCGTGTCGATGGCTCTGTTCGGCTCGGCCATCAGCTTGCCGTGCGAAGGGACGAGCAGATGCGGCCGGAGCCCCTTGATCCGTTCCAAGCTCTCCACCAGCCGCGGGCGGTCGCCCATGAACCCGTGGTAGCCGCCGATCGTTCGCCCGCCCTTGCTGAATCCCTTTTGCAGACTGTAGACGTCCCAGACCTGGCCTTCGTCGTAGATGCAGTCGCCACTGAAGACCACACGCTTGCCGTCGACTTCGACAAGGTAACTGACCGCGCCTTCGGTATGGCCCGGCGTGTTGATCACGCGGATCTTCGCCGGCCCGAAGGTGAACTGGTGACCGTCTTGGGCGACGTCATCGACCTTCAGCGGCTCAGTGAGCATCAAGTGATGCGGGCGGAAGCTGCGGTACACACGCCATAGGTATTTGTCCTCGTTCCAAAAACCGGCCGGATTGGAGAAATACTCCCGTTCGGCTGCGGGCACGGTAATCTTCGCGCCGGCGGCAGCCATGTCGTACACGCCGCACGCCTGGTCGCGGTGGTAGTGGGTGAAGACAATCTGATCGACCTTCGTGATGCCCAGCCCAGGCAGCGCTTCGGCCACGCTTGCATCGCCGCAATCGATCAACAAGGCCTTGGCACCGTCGCGCACGATGCCCACGTTCACAGGACCGTGATGCACCAGCAGGTGCTCGGAAAGCTTGGTTGTGCCGCCGGGCGTTTTGGCGTCTGCAGGTGGCCGAGGCGGCGCACCGATCGCCGAGAACCCACCGCCCAGAGTCAAGCCGGCCGCCGAAGCCAGCGTGGACTCAAGAAACCGGCGTCGCGACGCGCGGCGCAGCGGAATGAAGTCTTGCAGATCGGCCATAGGGGATCTCCTTCGCACTGGACGACGTCTCGGGTGGTGAAACAGGACAAACGGACCGGCAACGTCATCCTACCGCCCCCGACGATGCCAATCAACTTGCCGCTGGGTAGTGGGTCAGTTTGGCTTAACATAATGGGTGGCTGAGGTCGAGCCGTAGGCGAGCCCCCAGAATCGACGGTCTGTGGGGTCGCATTCGCTCCACCACAGCCACCCTTTCGACCAACGGGAGGGAAGCCCCGGCTGGCTACCTCCAGGGTTTCGCTCCTGACGTCGCTCAAACCCCGGCCACCCAGCCGTGAGCGACTCGGTGGTCTGCTGCGGTACTACTTCCGCGACGCGGCTTAACCTCGACTTTCAACGATTCCGCAGCATCTTGCGGAATTGCGCGACGGTGCGCGTATTGGCGATGTCTTTCTTCTCCAGGCCGGCTCGGCGGGCTTGGTAGACGCCGTATTGCATGACGCCCAGCCCGGTCGGGCTGTGGGCGTCGGTGCTGATGACGATCGGGATGCCGTGATCGCGGGCGGCGGCGGCTTGGACGTCGTCCAGATCGAGCCGGCTGGGATGCGAGTTAATCTCCATCATCACACCGTGGTCGGCGGCCGCTTTGAAAACTTCGTCATAGCCGACGTCGGCGCCGGGACGTTGGCCGATCATCCGGCCCGACGGATGCCCGATCACCGAGACGTAGGGACAGCGGATCGCGGCCAGCAACCGCTTGTTGATCTGCCGGCGCGGCTGTTTCAGTCCATAGTGCAGCACGGCGATGACCCAGTCCGCCTCTTTAAGGACGTCGTCGGAGAGATCCAGTGTGGCGTCTTCCAGAATGTCGCATTCGATGCCTCGCAGAATTTCGATCCCAGAAATCCGGCCGCGAAGCTTGTCGATCTCCCGCCACTGCTTGCGCAGCCGGCCGGCGTCGAGGCCATTGACCATCGAGACCCGTTTGGAATGATCGGTGATGGCGATGTACTTCAGCCCGCGCGCCTTGGCCGCCTCGGCCATCTCGCGGAGGGTGGCCGTTCCGTCGGTGGCCGTCGTGTGCATGTGCAGATCACCGCGGATGTCTGCGAGCTCGATCAGTTTCGGCAGCCGGCCTTGCTCGGCCCGTTCGATCTCGCCCCGGTCCTCGCGCAGCTCTGGCGGGATCCAAGGAAGATCGAGGGCTGCATAGACTTCGTCTTCGGTGCGGCCGGCGACCGCCGTCTCGCCGCGAAAGACGCCGTACTCGTTCACCTTCAAACCACGCTGCTGCGCCCGGCGGCGAATGACGATGTTGTGCTCCTTCGACCCGGTGAAATACTGCATGGCTGCACCGTACGACTCGTCCGGCACGACACGCAGGTCCATTTCGAGTCCCGAGTGGAGCCGAACGCGCTGCTTCGTCTCGCCGCGGGCCAGCACCGTCGCGACTAGCTCGTGTGTCGCCAAGAGGTCCATGGCCTCGGACGACTTGCTCGAAGTCACCAGCACGTCGAGATCGCCGACCGTCTCCTTTCGGCGACGGCAGCTTCCCGCCACCGACGCCTGCGTGACCGACTGCAATGTCAGCAGGTTGTCGACGATTCGATCGGCGGCCGCTTTTGCCTCAGCCAAAAAAACCCGTTTGCCGGCCTCGGCGACCTGGTCGACGCTCTCGAGAATCGTTTGCTCGGTCTTTTTGCCGAACCCTTTCAGCGCGGCGACCTGGCCGTTCTCGGCCGCCTGTTTCAGCTCGTCCAGCGACGTGATCGACAGGTTTTGAAACAACACGGCCACTTTTTTTGGCCCCAAACCCGGCAGGCGCAGCATGTCGACGACGCCTGGAGGAATCTCTTTGCGCAGATCGTCGAGCAGCGGCAACCGGCCCGTCTCGACGATGGTGACGATCTTCTCGCCCAGGTCCTTGCCGATGCCCGGCAGATCCTGCAAATCGTCGGCGGAATTGCGGGCGATGTCGGCGATCGATTCCGACAGATCGCCGATCATGCGGGCTGCGTTGCGGTAAGCTCGCACACGGAACGGGTTCGCGCCCTGAATCTCCAGCAGGTCGGCCAGGTCGTCGAAAAAACGGGCAACCTCTGCGTTTTTCATTCCCTCGAGCATGGAACTGCGACACCATCACGTGCAAAGGGCGGCGATGGGATACTCGCCGAACTGTTCGACCATCTGCGTGATTCGCCGAATGCGGTCCAGCTTGGCGCCGGGCATGACGTTGTCGGCGACACCGAGAATGAAGGCATCTCCAGGGGCAATAGTGCGGAACAGGTTTTCGATGTCGGCTTCGAATTGCTCGTCGGAGTAATGGTCCTCGAGGATGACCGAGGGGATGCCGCCCCAAATGATGACGCTTTTCCCCCACGCCTGGCGGGCCTCGGCGAGCGTCGTTTCGACCATGGGCTGCGTGACGAAGCATTCCACCATGCCGAAGCCGGCCTGCTCGATGTGGCCGAGAATGTGCCGCGTGTCGTTGTCGCCGTGTAACGTCAGCGTTTTGCCGCGGGAACGCAACAGCGGCGAGAAGTCCTGATAGTAGGGCAAGATGTAACGCTCGAAGATGGCGGGCGGCGTCATCTGGCTGGAAAAGTGGGCCCCGTGCAGAATCAGCTTCGCCGGCGAATCGGCAATCACCGGCCAGATGGTCTCCTGGTCCCGCTGCGTCATCACCTCGATCAGCCGTTCGACTTCGTTGGGGTAATCGGTGAGGTGGAAATAGGCCTGATCGTAGCCGACCAGCGCCCGCATCCAGTGATGAAACGGGCAGTCGCCGCAATTCACCAGCGGGTAACCGTCGTCGCCGACCTGGGCTTCGTAACGCTCGTACGCCTCGTAGGTGGGGACGATGTCGGTGTTCTCGACGATGTACTCGACGACCGCGTAGTCCGAAGGGCCTTTGAGCATGAACTCGACTTCTAGATCCTGAATGGCCTGCTTCCGCAAAAGGTCGCTGCCCTGAAACAACGTGCTCACCGTGCCGACCGGGGTGCGGTATTCGGTGCGGAGATGCAGATCGTCGATCTGCCGCTGGTCGATCTCGACACCGTTCATCTCGGCCCGAAACACGATGCCGTCTCGGGCGGCGTCGCCGAGTCCCAGGTCCCGCTCGATGTCGCGTAGACTCCAGTTGCGGTATCGCTGGGGCAGTGTTCCGGACTTCTTGTGCGCGTTGTACCAGAGCAGCAGACGCGGTATCCACGGAATGCGATCGGGGGGCCGGCCTGCCATGATGGCCAGAATTCGCTCACGGTTGGTCAATGCGTTTTCCCTCGCTATCATACAATCTTACGAGAGTCTATCCTGTTTGGCCTCCGAATGCCACTTCGGGGAATTCACGGCAGTGGGTCAGTTTCGATTAAAGGGTGGCTGTGGTGGAGCGAATGCGACCCC
>CAZGYE010000193.1:0-11232 GCA_964530165.1 uncultured Planctomycetaceae bacterium | reverse complement strand
CGCCGAACACGCTGTACCCCGCGATACGCCACCGCGCCGCCAGAGCCGTTTCCATCCGCTCGCGCAGGGCCGCGCTCAACACGATCAACACCGGCCCCGTCCAGCGCACCAGCAATTTCAGGAAGGCTTGATAAGAGATCGCCTGCGGCACACCCCCCCGGGAACAAGCGACCAGCGATCTTCACGGCCCAGCCGAAGCGCTGAGTGAGAGCCGCCGCGTCCGACCACATCCACAACAGGGCCGCCAACACCAATCTCCGCGGCGAGAAGCGGCAGTCGCGCCGTAACGCGATCGATTCCCACTCGATGCCATCCAGCAACCACTGAAAAACGACGCAGAGGTCTTGAGCGTGCGAGCCCGATCCAATAGGACCATCCTGGTCTCGATGCGACATGCCCGACTCCTTTCGGGTGAAAGTGCGGTTATTCCTTCCGCTTTCCACCAGAAAGAATGATCGAAACTCTCAATCGCATCGAGACTTATTTCTTTCAAAGCCCAAAAGGGTTAACGGCGTAGCGTGGCACGGCTGTGTCAGCCGTGCGAGTGGTTCAAACCCTGCCGACACGGCAGTGTCACCCACACCTGTCAATCCGAGCGTGGGGCAGGCTTTCCAGCCTGCCGATTGGCCGTGGCAGGCTGGAAAGCCTGCCCCACGACATCTGTCAAATTGGCTTTGACAGACCACTACTGTGGATCGGTTTCGGCGGGGGTTTGTTGAGCTGCTTCGGCGGCAGACTTGGCTTTGAGTTCGCGTTCCCGTTGGATCGCTTCGTAAACTTCTTGTCGATGGACGGTCACGTCCTTCGGAGCGTCGATGCCCAGGCGAACTTTGTCGCCTCGGATCTCGATGACCATCAGTGTGATCGAATCTCCGATGATGATTTTCTCGTCCTTTTTTCGGCTCAGTACAAGCATCACCAATCCCTGCAATGCGTGAATTGTGGGTTGTTAAAGCGTTGTACGAGTCTATACCGTGGATTGGCTCCCGGCGCAAAATTCCTGTGAATTCCTCCCGACTTGCCTCTGGATTGTAGCGATCGTAACGCCGAGAACCGTGGCGCGGTTTTTCGCGACGCGCGAATAGCCAGGCTATTGCTCGGAGATAGCCTTTTCGTCCTCTTTGTCGAGCTTGCGAATCTCTTGGAGCTCTTCTTGCAGAGCGAGGATCTTATCTTTTTCCAGAAACTTTTCGACCTGCTCGGACACCCGGCGGCAGAGTTTGTTGATCTTCGATTCAGCCGACCGATTGCGTTGCTTCTGTGCCGCCTCAGCGGCCGGTACGCGAATGGCCGTCAATTGACGTTGGAACTCTTCAATTCCCGGCAGTTTTGTCAGAGCAGCCATTTCCTGATCGGCCTGATCGTGGTCGCCCTTTTTTGCCAGCGCCCGGGCGCGGGACATGTGCGCCGACCGTTTGGCGATGGTCTCAATCAACCGGGCTTGCAGCAGGGCGACTTCGCCTTCCACCGAGAGCCGCAGCGAATCGTCGGGAAGCTGGATCGTCTCATCCGGTTTGAGTCCGGGGACGAAGGGGACACGCGCTAACAACGATGCACCGCTATGAACGTAAATCCAAACGACCGGCTGCTGCGGATAGACCGGGATGCGCACCGTTCCGGAACGGTCGCTCATGAATCTTGTCGGTTCCGTTTGTGGTTCGTCGTCGGCCCGTGTCTTGACATGCACGAAAACGTCGTGCGCGACGAGCGGTTTCGAGGGATTGGAACGCGGGACAAGCCGCAAACGGGTGCCTTGGGCGTTCGGACGGACTCCCAGAGCCAATTGCTCCACGCGGCGGCGGCGTGCACCGATCGGCACACGAAAGGCGGAAACCACGGTCGCCGAAACGCGCGCCCCATCGATCGAACGAGCGAGCAGATAGGTCAACGGCAGGAATTGGACGCGCTGGACGATCTTTTTCCTGTCGAGATAGCGAAACACCGGGACGATGACGCAGCCCGGATGCAAGCCGACGGAATCGGGGTCGCCGGGCGGACACTCGCCGGCCTGGGTGCGCAGCTCGACAGTGCCGGCTTCCGGGTCGGCGTCGTGAACGGTCAACAGCGGGCGGAACAGTTTCGCGACCAGCGACACGGCCGCCTCCGGCACTTCCCGGCGCTGATAGGTCTCGGCGATTTCGAGTGCTCCCAGCTCTCGCAATCGCGTGTCCCATTCCCGTCCGGTCAGGATGTACCGCGCTGCGGTGGCTTCGACGGCGAGGAAATAGACCTTGTCGATTTCGGCTTCGTTAAACCGCTTCAGCAAATCGTCCACTGAGAGCCGCTTCAGACCGACGACGCCGGCCGGCAACAGCCGGCGGTTTTCTTGGATGTCCAAGTTCCACATCTGACCGAACGTCCGCGCGGCCACCTGCTCGATTCGGTCGAGGACGTGACGGCGAAACGTCGGCGTCAGCAGCACGTCGGAGCTGAACGCAACCAAAAGTCGAACGCGATACGGCCTCAGCTCCAACGGCAGCTCAGGCTGCTTGGTCTCGGGCTTCGAGGCCGGTTTCGGCGCCGGTTTCTCCGACTTCGTTGCCGGTTGCGAATTGCTTTTGGCCGGCGGTTTCGAATTGCTTTTGGCCGGCGGCTTCGAATTGCTTTTGGCCGGCGGCTTCGAATCGGCCTGCTTCTGGGTCGAACCGGCCTGGCCCGCATCTGATTTCGCAGCCGATTTTTCCTGCGCTGCCCATCCCGCAATGTAAACCAGGAGCCAAACAGATACGAACACCGCAAGGCCTGTGCCGGCGGCCGCGGCGCGCCGTCCGGGCAGCGCTGGCGAAGTCTCAACAGTCGTCTTATTTTCCGAGTGAATCACGGTCGCACAATCCAGCGTTCGATTCCTTGGTAGACATGCATCGGCGCGGCTCGCAGCGAGTGCAACTGTGGCCGAACAACGTTCTTGCGGATCACAAAGAAATTACTGACCTCCCACAGCGGGATGACCTGCACTTCCGAGAAGAGTTGCCGATGCAGACGGTGCAGAATTGTCAGCGCGGAGCTCCAGTCGCCCGCGTTGTCCAGCTCGACTAACTGTTGCCGCAGCCAATCGGGCAGGTGCGCCAGCGATTCGACCCGCGCGCGGGTGTCGAATGTGAGGAACGGCCACAAGTCAACCAGCGGTTCCACCATGCGCACGGTGCGATAGACGATGTCCCAGTCTTTTGGCGGCTGAACTCCTTTGCCGCTGTTGCTGAGGAGCTGGACTTTAATTCCGATTCTGCTCCATTGTCTGATGAGCTCGTTGGCGGCGGCTTCAACAATCGGGTCGGGCAGGCAGATCATTTTGAGTTGTGGAATCTTGCCTCCTAATGGTCTGCTGGCGGCGGCGGCCAGCGAGAAAGCCAGCATGAGATCGTACCGGCGCGGTTCGACGAGCGTGTTGTAAGCATAGCTGTTGCTGGACCACGGGGCCGAGATCACGCGGCCCTGTGCCGGGTCGGAATCGCGTAGGACCGTTTCGGTCAGGATGCGCTGCCGATCGAGAGCGTACACCAGCGCTCCCCGCAGTTGACGGTTTCGCAGCGGCTTGCTGTTCGGATTGAATTGCAGCAGATGCGTTACCGGCAGGGAGTAAGAGTTGACAAAAAACCGCTTGTCGCTGCGGAGTCGATCGGCGTCCCGGCTGCGGACATGCGGCAACAGCGACACTTCGTCGCGCAACAGACCTTGAATGGCGCGGTCGTGCGAGTCGTATTTCTTTTCCACCACCTCGGCGACGTGATACCGTGAGACGCCGTCCGGTTCTGGAATCGAACGGCGGTAGACGGCCCGTTTCTCGTTCTGTTCGTGAAGCCGAAATCGCCGCGTAATGATCTCCGCGCCGGCGGGCTGTTGCGGCCCGTTCGTTTGCCGGCCGGTGTTTGTCTTCGGGCCGTTGTGCGAGAGCGGAAAGTGAAACAGCGCTTCGGTCCGGAGTGGAACGCGGTCAAAGTGCACGACGAACTCAAACGGCGAGAGCACGGAGAGCGAATCTGCGTACGCTGCAAAACGCTCGTCGTAAGACGGACTGGCATGATCGAACCGCTCCGACAGCGCGGCAACGATTGAGACGGCGTTGACGATGGGTGCCGTTTCCCAGTATTGACGGCTTTGCCGGAGCGTAAAGACGGTTTGCCGGCCCAAATCGTTGGGTTCCCATTGTTCAAAAAAGCGGGTCCGGTAGTGCGGCACGTCGTCGGTCCGGTCGACTTCGAAGAGTGCGATCTGCGTGAGGCGTTTGAACCGCAGATCGGCGTCGGTGGGGAGAAAGTATGCCGACCGCTCGCCCGGCAACCGCAAGACGCCGACTTTGAGTCTCTGATAACGGTTGGCAATCCGTCTGTAGGTCTCTTTGTCGCTGGGGCTGATTAGCGGCCATACGCGGGCGGCCCTCTGGGCAAAGTCCGCGGCCACGTCGTGCTTGCCGTTCTTCGAAGCCTCTCGCGCCTGGTCGAGGAGCGCCGAGGAGCGGGATTTCAGCTCGCCCATCCATTTCACCGCCACGGGGTGGCTGGCACTGATGCGCCGCAGTCGCGCGAGAAAGTGCTTTGCGCGGCGGTAATCTTCCACCTTGACGGCATTGGTAATGAGCTGATCGACGGCCTCACCCAATTTCTCTTTCAGGCCGCGAAACTTCGGATCACGAGAGTGCAGTTCTTCGAAACGGACCAGGGCCGTCTCGAATTCTTTCGCGTTCAGATTGGCGGTTGCTTCGGCGAAGAGCAGATGGTTTCGCCGCCCTTGGATGCCGGGCCAGTTCGGCAAACGTCGCTCGATGCCGAACAGCATCTCAAATGCGTCTTTGATCTTGCCCTCGTCCACAAATTTATCGACTCGGCGGAGCATCAGCTCTTCGTGGTGAATGATTTGCTTGATATGTTTCATGTGCAGCCGAAACTCGGGATTCTCCTCGCCCTCCTTTGCGGGCAACGAGATTTCAAGATAGTGCAGCGCCTCACGATCTGCTTTCCGCTTCTTCATTTCTTCCGGTGTCTTCGGCCTCGGCTTTTTATTGTCGAAATCCTCAATTTTCTTTTGCATCTGCGCTAACGTATCGGGCCGCGGGTAGACCGGTTGCACGACGATCACGTCGTCGTTGTTGAGCACGATCCAGTCGACCGGCGGCTTGGTGAGCAAATCCGTCGCCGCAGGAAGGGGCATCTCGCTCAACTTGGGAAGCTTAGGTTCTGCTTGCTGCTGCTGTTGCTGCTGCTGAGGTTGCGGAGGATTCTGGTTCGGTTTTTGGGCCGGCGAAAGACGTGGCGAGACCACAACCGCCCAAAACAGTGTAACGCCGACGAGCGTGCGATTTGCAGGCATGACTACCGTTTTTCTCCCGCTTGCTCTGCTGCTTGCACGTCAGCCTGCATCGCAGCTTCGACTCGGTACAAGCTGCCGTCGATCGATGAGACGACCAGAAAGCTGCCCACTGCGATCGGCCCGAAGCTGAGCGGCTGGCCGATGCTCACGAGGGGCCTCACTTTTCCCGCAGCGGGATCGAGCGCCCAGACGTCGCCGTTTTGTCGGGCGACAACCAGCAGTTTCCCTGAGGTCAACGGTTTTCCAGCCAGAGGGAAGCCTTCCAGCGGAACCGACCAGAGATGCTTCAGTTCCGGTTTGACCGCGAAGCAATTCAGATGCTCGCGTCCCGTTTCGACGAAAAGCCGATCGCCGGCGAGCCACAAGGAATTCGACGCCGGGGCGTCGAGCTGTGTTTCCGCAAGTGTATCCATGCTGGAAGCGTCGAGGATCAGCAGGCGCGCTTTCGCGTCGGCGAGCATGATTCTTCCGTCGTGGACGCAGAACTTGACGTCGATCGGGTTGTCGAGTTGAAGCTTCGACGCCTGGGCGAGATGCTGTTGACGGTTCTGGATCCGCGCGAGTTTGCCTCGGCTGTCGACGACGATCAATTGGTTCTGATCCAGCGCGGCGAGTTGGACCCACTTGGTCTTGCGCTCCTTGGTGACTGGGGCTACGAAGTCTTCCACGCGCACGGCGCTGGAACCTCGAGGGACAAATCTCAATTTGCCCGGCAACGGCAGAACGATTCCGGTCCCCAACACAACCGGGTCGGCCTGCAGCGGCGCGTCGAGTTTGATCTGCTGAGAGATTTGACCGGCTTGATTGACGATCCACAAACGAGGTTCCGGGGCTCCGCAATTGACGGCGATGCGGCCGTCACCCAAAAGGGTTGCATGCAGTGGGTCGCGGAGTTTCTCGGGCAGTTTGAGCGACGCGGCGGTTTCGTGCACGAAGCCGCCCTGCTTGATTTGCTCGCCGCTGATGCGGAAGATGCTTCCCGCCTCGGTCACACAGACAGCCACGCCTTGTTGTGAGACGGTCGTGGAGAGCACACGGGACCCGACGACGGTTCTCCAATGGCTAGTCATCCGTTCGCGGTCAGTCTGTGTGAAGAAAACGGCCCGGCTGTAGGGCATCTGGCGTCCGATGTACAGCCACTGGCCGATCGACTGCAACGGCTGCGAACTGAGTCCCACAGCGGCCTCGGCCGGGTCCAGCTTGATGCTTTTTGTCTTGAGCAACAACTTGCGTAGGGCGCTGCTGGCCATCCACAATTGTCCGTCAGGTCCCACCGAGAGAAACATCGGACCGGGCACGGAGTTTTGCAATGGATGTTTGGCGATGAGCGTCAGGGGCCGCTGGTCGCCGTTGTCGGAGACCGTAAACGCTGCGATTTGTTCCTGCCCGTAGGGGACGAACAATGTCTTGCCGCGAAGCACGGGCGTATCCCGCACCTGTCCGCCGACATCCTTTTGGGCGACTTGCGAGACGCGTTTGGTCTGCTCGTCGACCGCCAGCGCACGCAACCAACACTTGTTCAGACCGGTGTTCTCGGCCATCAGCACCAGCCGGCCCATCTTCACCAGCGGCGAAGAGATGGAACCTGCTTTGTGCCCGAAATTAGAGACTGCCGCGCACGCCAGAGGCCGCAGGATGAGCGTATACAACAGGGCGGCGTCGCCGGCCAGCAGCAAGCCGTTCCCTTCGGAATAGGAGATCAGCGCCGGCGGAGCCAGCACGTTCTGCGAAAAAGTCAACCGTGTCGTCATCCGCCCCGTGTCGACGTCAATTTTGCAAAGATGCTTTGCCAAGGTGGGCAGATAGATTTGCCCCTCGTGGACCAGTGGCGGGCCGCTGAGGTTCTCCCCGATCGGCTGTCGCCAGATCAGCTTGCCGGTGCGCCGGTCGAGCAGGACGAGCTCTTTGTGATTGGTGTCGAACACCAACACTGCCGGCACCGAGGTCTGCACGCCGAAGGGAAAGAAGGGCGTGTCGAGTCCGATCACGCGCCGCCACTGAGGGTCACCGGTCACCGTGTCGATCCCGTAGCAGCAGTCCTTCCCGACGGCGAATACGGTTCGCCCCGCTGAGACCTCGTCGGTCCGCGACCGCGTATGCTGCGTCAACGACAACGGTTTGGCAATAAGCTTCTGACGTTCGTCAGTCTCTGCGTCGCGGTTCCGTTCCTCGCCCGTAACGAGTGCCTTTTCGGTCTCGAGCGTCTCTTCGAGCAGCGTCCTTAGCTTCTTGTCTTTGCGAAAGTCGGGATAGTTGTCGAGCAACCGCTGCCGAGCCGCTAGGGCCTCCATGGGCTTCTTGACCTCGATCGCCCGCTCGATGGATTTTGTTTCCCGATCGAAAGTCTTTTTCTTTCGGATGGCGGCTTCGGCCTTGTCGCGCGCCGCCTGGATTTGCTTCTGCAGCTCCACCGGCGGCGCGTCTTTGGGACTGAACCGGTCGAGGTACTTGCCTGCATCAATGGAAGTCTTCAACAGGCTTTCGTCTTTTCTCTCCTCGGCGGCTCGGGCGGCCCCCTTGGCAATTGTTTCGGCGTATTCGCGCAGCTTGTCGTGATGCTCCGAGAAGCTGGCCAGATCGCGATTCTGCCGGATGAACTCGTCCATCTTGCTCAAGCCGGCCTTCCAGTGGGGCGTTCCGCCGGAAATCTCCCGCTCGATTCTCGCCTTTCCCCGTCCGATCCGCGCCGGCCCGGCGAGTTTGTGCTGCGCGTGCTCTTGGAGAAACTCGTCGAAGTGCTGGATGGCCTGATGGTACTTGCCCTGGTTCAATTCCCCGACGGCTGCATCGTAGAGGCGGTTTGCAGCCTCGCGGCTGATCATGAACCAGAACGTGAGGCCGACAAGCGCCAGCACCGCCGTTCCGCCGCCAAGGGTCAGCACGATGGGAGACTGCAGGATGTCCTGTTCGCCGGGACGCACGGCCTTGGAAGTGACGCGGGCCCGCACCTTGCTGATGAGCGATTCGCCCTTCTCTTTGGGTTGCTTCTCTTGTTCTCCGGGGGTTGTCTCGGGAAAATCGTCGCCGGCTTCATCCTTGGCAAAGGACGTGCTGCGGCGGATCATGGGTCCAGCGGCGACTTCCTCCAGGTCCTGCGCATCGTCCGCGTCGTCTTCGAAAATATCGTCCGGCAATCTTGCCGCGTCTTCGTCGAAGCCGCCTTCCTCTTGGAAATCCGCGTCCAAGCTCTCGAGAAGACTCCCCTTGGGTTCGGTTTTTTTCTTCTTGGACTTCTTGGACTTCGCGCGTTTCCGCGGGCTCTTTTCGTCGGCGACCGCTTCAGCCAGTCCACCCGGTTGTGGTTCGGTAAAGATCGCATCTTCGGTAATTGGCTTCAGGTCCACTTCGGAAGAGGGTCTCTCTCCCCCGTTCTCGCTCTTGCCGGACTTTCCCGCTGTCGCTGGGGTGCTGTCGGAATCGTCCTCATTTTCGTCATAGCACAGGGCAACATCGACGCTGCCGATGCGCAGCACGTCGCCCGGACGCAACGGCGCTTGACGAACCAGAGTGCCGTTCAGCTCGACGCCGTCGAGGTTCGCGGCGGTGACCTCGTAACCCTTCTTTGCCCAGCTGATCCGGCAGTGCATCACCGCCACGTCATCGTCGCGGATGCAGACGTCGTTGGACGCGTGATTGCCGATCGACAACGGCTCCCTCTTGGAGAGCTCGTGCGTCTCGACGTCGCCGGAAAGATATCGAATCTCGAGCTTTGCCATCGACTACCAATCTCAAACGTGGGAAACGGCCGGTTGAGTGGTCGATTTCAGGATTCTTTGTGTGGTTCGAAGGTCATTGAGCCGGCGGGCTTGCCCGCCGCGCCCCGCAAGCGGGGCGGCTAAATGGTCACCCGCCACGCGATCACAATTCATAGAAAGATGACTCGGTTCAGTTTTCGGACCGGGTTACCAGCCGGATCCTCTGCATTTGGACCTCGTTGGCCGCGTCAACCACCATCACCACGTATCCGTGCAGCGTCCGATCGTCGGCTTCGAGGACCAGCTCTGTTTTTTGCTCGCTGCGCATCTTATCTCGCAGTTTGTCAACCAGGTCGTCGGGATCACTTAACGGCTCGTCGTCAACGATGATCACGTTCTTCTCGTCGATTTCCACAATGATGGCGTCCTTTTCCAGTTCCTGCATCGTCATCGCCTGGGCGGCCCCTTTTTCGTCCGGATCGGGGGGCGGGACCTGGATGGTCTTCTGCAGACTGAACGACGCGGTAATCATGAAGAAAATGAGCAGCAGAAACGTGACGTCGACCATCGGGGTCAGGTCCATGTCCTCGAAGTCGGTCTCGGGGCTGCGCAAAACAAATCCCTCGTCGTCGTCCACCGGGGCCGGGACCTCGGGCGCCGGAGCGGTTTCGACGGAAGCGGAAGCCGGCGGCGGTTCCGGAACCGCAGACTGCGGCTCCGCTTCTGGGCTCGGCGGCGCAGGCGTCTCGGTCTTCGGCGGTACTTTCGCCTGCGGAGTCTTCGCCTCCTCCGATTTTGGAGCAATGTCTTCCAACCGGGGGACGTTGATCGCAGCCTGGCATGCCGGGCACCGAACCACCTGGCCCGCCTTTCGGGTGGCGATGCTCAATAGCTGCTTACAATTCTTACAACGGAAACGAATCGCCATCGATGGATCAGCTTTCAACAATCAGCGGTCAGCTCGCAGCTCAGAAACTCCGGCATCCTGACCAGCGGCGAGCTGACTCCTGACAGCCGATCGCTGATCGCTGTGATAAGAATTCACTGTTTGTCCTTCACGGCGATGGAAAAAGTGATTCCCTCAAATTCGACCACCACCTTCGTCACTTCCTGGACGAAACCGTGCGGCACCTCGCGATCAGCCTTGATAATCACTTGTGTCATGTCTTGCGCGATTCCTTCTTCGACCTTCTTGCGCACGTCGTCGAGAGTTGACTCGCGTCCGTCGATCTCGATGATCGGCGGCTCGCCGCGTTTCACCTCGATGATGGTGGCCGAGTTGGTTTCCACGCCGACACCGTGCTTGGCCGGCGGCACGTCGAGTTCACGTTTCGCCTGCATTGTTGAGGTGACCATAAAAAAGATGAGCAATAGGAAGGTGACGTCGATCATGGGCGTGATGTCGAGATCGGTTTCGGACTCCCCGCGCGAGACTAGGCCCCACGCGTCGTCGTCCGTCAGTGGTTTCCGCCGCGCCACGATCCCTTACCTCCGGTCGTCCGCGATTGCAATTTCCAGGTCGTTAATGAACGTGCCGATGTGCTGCTGGACCGAGTCCTGCAGCTTGCCGATGCGGACGTGAATCATGTTGCCGGCCAGCACCAGCGGAATGGCGATCGACAAACCGATCGCCGTCGTGAACAGGGCGAAACTGATGTCGTTGGCTAGATCTTTCGGATCGACGCCGGTTGCTTCCGCGCCCGCAATCGTGCCAAACGCGGTGATCATGCCGACCACCGTTCCCAACAGCCCCAGCATGGGAGCGCTCTTCACGATGGTGGCCACCCAAGACGTCCGGTATTCCAAGTCGGCCAGCACGTCGCGTTCAAACCTCTCGGCCACGGTCCGCCGCAGTTTCGTCACCGGCAGATCCCGATTGGCCAGTGCAACGAGAATCAACTGCGGCACCGCCTTGCTCCAGTACGGCGGCGAATCGCAGACTTCGGCTACGGCGTCGAAGTTTTTCTGCTTCAACTGGTCGCGGACGTCATCCAGGAACTGAGTCGCAGCCGCTTCGCTGAAAAAGCGTTTCTGCGCAATGCGGCGAACCAACAGAATGACACAAAACACGCCGTACAACGCCGCCAGCGCCATCGCCGTATAAATCGCGTAGCCGGCAAATTCAAGAATCGGTCCAATGGCCATAGGTCGTCAATCGGCTCCAGATCGGAAGAGCGTCGGAGAGGGAAATGGGGTGCCTCTCGTGGTGGAGTTGTGAACCCCGCCCAGACCT
>CAZGYE010000192.1:0-11241 GCA_964530165.1 uncultured Planctomycetaceae bacterium | reverse complement strand
GCCCGCCCGGCAGAACAAGGGGTTTCGCGGCAGCAACTGATCAACTTGGGTTAGGAATCCAGGAAGACAGGAGAAAGAAGATTCCCGAGATTCCTGCCTTCCTGGTTTCCTAATAATCCTCCGCTTCCCACGCAATACACTGTCGTGAGGAAATTGCTCCCGACGGCTAAAGTGTTGCGAAAATCCAGCAACGGCTTGCCGCAGTGGTGCCCAGAGCGCGCAACTGTCGCTCTTGACGTCAGGTCTGGTCTGTTGGTCGGGAATCGGTGTTGCTGTTCGGCGCCTTGGGACTCTGGTATGCTATCTCCAGTAAGTCGAAAGAGGGATTCGAGCAAAGAGGAACACACATCAATGACCGAGCAATCAACGTCGCAGGGTTTGAACAAATTCAGTTCCCGCGTCACGCAACCGCGGTCTCAGGGCGCCTCGCAGGCCATGTTGTACGGGACCGGCATGACCGAAGAGGACATGAACAAGCCGCAGGTTGGCATTGTGAGTTGCTGGTACGAAGGCAACACCTGCAACATGCACTTGGGCACGCTGGCAGAGAAGGTCAAGCAAGGTGTCGAAGCCGCCGGGATGGTCGGCATGCGGTTCAACACCATCGGCGTCAGCGACGGCATCTCGATGGGGACCGACGGGATGTCGTATTCGCTGCAGTCGCGCGACCTGATTGCCGACTCAGTCGAAACCGTGATGGGCGCCCAGTGGTACGACGCCAACATCTCGCTGCCCGGCTGCGACAAGAACATGCCCGGCTGCGTGATCGCCATGGGCCGCATGAATCGGCCGTCGATCATGATCTACGGCGGCACGATTCGCGCCGGCTGCACCCCGGAACATGACAAGCTCGACATCGTCTCGGCCTTCCAGTCATACGGCGAGTACATCACGGATCAAATCAGCGATGAAGAACGCGAGGAGATCGTCAAGCATAGCTGTCCCGGCGCGGGCGCGTGCGGCGGGATGTACACGGCCAACACGATGTCCTCAGCCATTGAGGCTCTGGGCATGTCGCTGCCGTACAGCGCGTCGACTCCGGCCGAAGACGCCGGGAAACTGCAAGAATGCTTCCGGGCCGGCGAGGCGATCCTCGCCCTGCTCGAGCGGGACCTCAAGCCGCGGGACATCATGACCCGGCAAGCGTTCGAGAACGCGATGGTGGTGGTGATGGCTTTGGGCGGCTCGACCAATGCCGTGCTGCACCTGATCGCCATGGCCCGTGCGGTCGATGTGGAGTTGACGATCGACGACTTCCAGACAGTCAGCGACCGCGTCCCGTACCTGGCCGACCTCAAGCCGAGCGGAAAATACGTGATGGAAGACGTCCATCAGATCGGAGGCATCCCGGCCGTCATGAAGTACCTTTTGGGGCAAGGGTTCCTCGACGGCGACTGCCTGACGGTGACAGGAAAAACGGTTGCCGAGAATCTGGCCGACGTGCCCGGCCTGGCCGAGGGTCAGGAAATCATCCGCCCGGTCGACAGACCGATCAAGCCGACCGGCCACTTGCAGATTCTCAAGGGCAACCTTGCCCCGGAGGGCGCGGTGGCCAAGATCACCGGCAAGGAGGGCCTGAAGTTCACTGGACCGGCCAACGTGTTCGATTCCGAGGAAGAAATGCTGGCCGCCCTGGAGCAAAAGCAGATTGCCAAGGGCGACGTGGTCATCATCCGTTACGAAGGACCGAAGGGCGGTCCCGGCATGCCGGAGATGCTCACGCCCACCTCGGCCATTGTGGGGGCCGGCTTGGGCGACGCCGTGGCTTTGATGACCGACGGCCGTTTCTCCGGCGGCTCGCACGGATTCATCGTCGGCCACATCACCCCCGAGGCCCAGGACGGAGGCCCGCTGGCGCTGGTCCAGAACGGCGATTCCGTCACGATCGACGCCGAGAAAAAACGCATCGACGTCGATCTCTCCGACAAAGAGCTGTCCGGCCGCCGAGCCGCGTGGCAGGTTCCCCCGTACAAGTTCACCCGCGGAACGTTGTACAAGTACATCAAGAACGTGAAGTCCGCCTCTGAAGGCTGCGTGACGGACGAGTAGCAACGGACATTTGGCATCCTAGTAATCCGGTTGTCCATCTCCGTTGGCGGGAGTTTGCCGATGGTCGCCAGGCGGTTCCACGCCGCACAAAAGAAGATTGCACAGTCCAGCGTCGGCAACCAAATCGCCGATTCGCCGGAAGAATGGTTTCGGTTGAACTGCCCTGATCTTGACTTCAAAGAGTCTTAACAGACGCGGCAACAGGTGGTTTGCCGGAACAGCTTATGAGGCTTCTGCACAAAGCGCTGGTTGATGGTTCGTTTCTACTGGACCTCGAAGCGCGCGATTTCCCGTCGATTTTTCGGCAGACGGTGAACCAATTGGTCGGCCGTGGTTTGATCACGACCGAACAGCGCGACCTGGTGGTGACGGCCCTGTTGACCCGCGAGGAACAGGCTTCCACGGCCATCGGTCACGCCGTGGCCGTCCCGCACGCTTACCTCGACGCCGTGACCGAACCGGTGATTGTCTTCGTGCGTTTGGCGCGGCCGCTGAATCTCGGCGCGTCGGACGGCATTCCGACGCGGTTTCTGTTCGTGCTGATGGGCCCGCCCGAACACGCCGCCGAGCACCTCGACGCGCTGACGAACATCGCCCGGCTGATGGCCGACGAGGAGTTTCGCTACGATGCCGGTGAGGCGCGTAGTCAGCGGGACTTGATCGCGGCATTCAAGCGGTTCACCGCCCGGATGGCGCCGCCCCCGGCCGCTCCGGGGGAAAAGGTCCCCGAGAGTCTGCGGTACACCGGCCGGCTGTTCGGCGGCTTGGTGGAGGACGTCCGACGACGGTGGCCGCATTACGTCAGCGACTTTCGCGACGGATTGCACCCAAAGTGTTTGAGCTCCACCCTGTTTCTGTTCTTCGCCTGCGTGGCGCCGGCGGTGACCTTCGGCGGCGTGATGGCCGAATTGACCGGCAACACCATCGGCGTCGTGGAGATGATCGTCGCGTCCGCTTTTTGCGGCGTGGTCTACGCGCTGGTTGCCGGTCAACCGCTGATCATTTTAGGCGGGACGGGACCTCTGCTGATCTTTACGATGATCTTGTACGAGTTCTGCGTCGATCTCTCACTCCCTTTCCTGGAGACTCGTGCTTGGGTGGGCTTGTGGACGGCACTGTTGCTATTCATTCTCGCCGCCACGGACGCCAGCTGCCTGCTGCGGTACTTCACGCGGTTTACCGACGAGATTTTTGCCATGCTGATCGCAATGATTTTCATTTTTGCGGCCGTCGAAGCGCTGACAGACATCTTCGACGAACTCGACGTCAAGCAGCACCACGACACGGCTCTGCTCTCGCTACTGCTGGCCCTGGGAACGTTTTACATCGCCAAGAGTCTGACCCGTTTCCGCCACAGCCGATATTTGCTTCCGCAGATACGAGAATTCCTGGCTGACTTCGGTCCCACCATCGCGATGGTCTTGATGACACTCGTGGCTGTGTGGTTCAGCGCGGTGGACCTCGACAAACTCCCCGCTCCGGATTCGTTGCGTCCTACGTTTCCCCCGGCGCCGGAAACAGCCCGCCCCTGGCTGGTCAATCTCTTCGACGCCCCGAGCTGGGTATGGTTGGCGGCCCTCGCACCGGCCTTGCTGGTGGTCGTGTTGGTCTACGTCGATCAGAACATCACCGCCCGGCTGGTCAACAACGCCGACCATAAACTGCAGAAAGGAGAAGCCTACCATTTCGACCTGGCCGTCATGGGCGTGTTGATCGGCGTCTGCTCGCTGTTCGGACTCCCCTGGCTGGTGGCGGCGACCGTGCGCTCGTTGAGCCATCTGCGCAGCCTGGCAACAGTCGAAGAGGTGGTGACCCCCACAGGCGACACACGCGAACGGGTCATACACGTCCGCGAAACCCGTGTGACCGGGTTGGCCATTCATCTGCTCATCGGGCTTTCGCTGCTGTTACTCCCAGTGCTGCAGATGATTCCCATGGCGGTGCTTTACGGGCTGTTCCTGTTCATGGGGGTGATCTCCATTGCGGGAAACCAGTTCTTCGAGCGATTGACCCTCTGGCCGATGGATTCCTCGCTGTACCCCACAACGCACTACATCCGCAAGGTCCCGCTTCCGACCATTCACAAGTTCACGGTGCTGCAACTCGTTTGCCTGGGTATGTTGGGGCTTGTCGAGATCAGTCGGATCGGAATCTTGTTTCCGCTGTTCGTCGTGTTGCTGATCCCGATCCGCTTGCTCGCCGGGCGGTATTTCGCTCCTGAACATCTGGCCGCTCTCGATGCCGACGAAGAGCCGGAAGAAGAAGAGCTGCAGTGGGTGTGAGTTGAGGGGATAGGGATCAGGGAATAGGGATGCGGCTTGCTTCGACGATTCTCCTGTCGCCGTCCCGAATCCCTATCCCTCTAAACGCTATCCCGCCGCTTTCGCGGACGGTTCGAGGGGACCCAATTGTTCGGTCCGTCAGCCAGGTCGCGAATCTCTTCGATCGTTGGCGGCTCGTTGGTCCCGTATTCCCGCGGCCGGTGCTTGATCACACGCGGTGTGTAAGAAACCGCATCCTCGTCGGGCCTTCTGCGCAGCAGCCAGTAGTAACCGTCTACCAACCACGAGTTAGTCGGCTTGTCGCGCAACAGCCCCAGCAAAAGGAACACGAGCAGAAAACTCCCACCCACGATCAGCATCGGCTTGACCGGCTCGTTGCTGAAGGCCAGAGAGATAAACGAGCAAAACAGCGCCCCGCTGGCAAACACATAACACGTCGCCAGCCAAGACGTCGCAGCGCGTCCGGAATCCTTGTCCCGCTTGATCATCGTCAGTGGCGCTTGCCAATGTGAAAACGACGTGCGTGGAGCGATCTACCGCTTTCATCTTATCGCACCGATCTCCGCTGTCTACCGGAACATCGCGGAATCCACCGGTTTGTCAACCATGTCCAGAAGGATTGTGTGGGGCAGGCTTTCCAGCCTGCCATTGCGGGCCAGCGGGACTTGCGCCATGCCATTGCCGACCGGCAGGCTGGAAAGCCTGCCCCACACTCTGATTGACCCCCGACGCATGGTCTCATTGAGCCGCCCTGCTTGCGGGGCGCGGCGAGCAAGCTCGCCGGCTAAATGACTTTCAGAACCCAACGAAGGATTCTCAAATGGACCACGAAGTCGTCCGTTTTGCGACTCCATCACTCTCTCGCACTTTTCCGTCATCGCTTGCGCCAGAGGGTCTCGTCGCTGATGCCCAGGCGGGCTTGGGCCTCGGCGATGTCTTGTTTGAACCGGCGGGCGTCCACCGGGTAGCCGGCCGTCGGCTTCAGGCCGGGCACCTGACGGCACCAGAAGCGGTTGAACAACGTCATCGCCAGTTCGCGGACGTACTTGGAGACCATCGAGGAGAGGGCGACCGGAAGATGCGACTCCGCTTTTGTCTGGAAGTCAATGTCGGTCGTGCCGACACGGTAGCTGCTCAAGTCCCGGCCCTCCTGCCGGCGGAACACCAACCGGCCGTCGAGAGCTTCCGACAACAATTCGCCGTAGCGGTTTCGGCCGCCATGTTTGTCGGCGATGATGTGCACCGGCTCATGCTCGTCCGCGTTCCACACCCGGCGGAGCAAGGCGAGGCTGATGCGTGACAGGGCAAGCCCCTTACTGTCGAACTCGCGAGTCAGGCGGTTGAAGCGTTCGGTCAGCACGACGTCGCTTTGGATCGTCACGAGTCGGATGCCGTTCTCCTGGCAGCATGTTTGCCAGCGCAGGCTCAAATCCCAGGGATCTCCGAGATCCCTGGGATTTGAGCCTGCCTGCGGTAACGGCAGATCACAGTCGGCCAGCCACGGCTCCGCATCGAGAGAAGATTGGTCGTGGGCCGTCAGACAGTGCCACAGCTCGCGAAAGTTGGCGGGACAATGTCCGGCCAGGTTGAGCGCGCACAGAACGGCTCGTTCGAGATTGCCGATTCCGCGAGCCGGAGTGTAGACCCGTTTCGAGTCGGCCACCTGCAAACGAGACGCATCAACGGGCGACGACTGGCTGACGACGTCGGCCATGGCGGTCCACAGGTCGGTGTCGCGGGGAGGGCCGGGAACCACCCACACGGTGACGCTCACCACCAACGGGCCAAGGTTCGGCCCGTAACCGGCTTCGTCCATGCCGATCAGGAAACTCATCTGGATATTGTTCGTCAGAAACAGAATGTCGCATGGCGCCCTTCAGCCGCGGGTGAATACTCGCGGATATTCATCCGCGGCTAACGGCCCGTTTTCTTCGTGTTCTCAGTGTCTCCGTGGTTCAATTCTCAATAAAACATCCGTGTCAGTCAAACCGCAGCAGTCCGAAGGTCTCGGGCCGCGGACGCGAGCCGGCCGGCGACGGCCAGCTTTCGAGACCGACGGCCGGAATCGTGCGGACGATGCCGACCGCCCATACGCTTCCCCGTGGCGGTGTCGCCGGCGCCAACTCTTTCATCGGGATGGCGACTTCGATCCGCCAGTGCATTTCGTCGTCATCGGCGGCGACGTACCACGTCGGATTCCAGGAGGTATCTTCCCAGCAGCTCTCTGCGGTCCAGCCGCGCTGGTCGACGTGCAGCGTGTAGTACGTGGCGTAATCGCGGTCGGTGTCGAGGAACAGGCCGATGCGGTCGAACTTCGAGAGATCGGCGTCGTGCGTACGGCCCGCCAATTGTGGCTTGTCCTTACGGATCCCATCGGTGCGCAGCACGCTGGCGGCGAGGTAAAAGTATTCGGAATCGTACGCCAGCATCGCAAAGGCGTAGTCGGTGGCGTTCTCGCCTTCGTCGTTCTGTGCGGCAGCTCGCAAGCGGATCTCATTGGCGTTCTGCCAGCAGGTGTCCGAGAGAACTCCGTCGAGCACGGGCGGCTCGGAAGTGGATTGACAGATTGCCATCGGCTTCGGGGGCTGACCCCCCGGCGTGATCAACCACAGCTCACTCTCAGCGGTGCGTCGCCAGGGATCGCCCTGGCCGGCGCGATCGTAGCGGCGATACAGTTTGTCGGCCAGCCGGTGAACTCCCCGCGCTCGCAGCAAAGCCGCCAACGGAAACTGGACCTCCGCGGTGCGGTACAACGCGGGCGATTTCTTTCGAATGAGCGACGCCATCCGCAGGGCCTGTTCGTGCCAATGCCGGACGGCTCCGTGACGCCACTCGGCGTTGTCGTTGACCTTGAGTTCACCGGAACCGCTGATGAGCTCCAGCGGATCGGGACCAAGCTCCAATGGCATTTCATCCCGCCCGCCCGGATTGACTTCCACAAGGTGCGTTGCCTGCTCGACGCGTCTGAGGACGGAATTGGCATTCACCGAGAGTCGCCGCCCGCTGACTTTGACCGCCCGGACCCGCTGCCAGGCTGGTTCGGCGCCCGCCCAGAACTGGAACAGCCAGCGCATGGCCGAAAGCGTCACCGGCTGGTCCGGATACCGCTCCACCAGGTCGACGAGCGTCGCCTCGACCAGGTCCCACTGCCTTCGCCGCCGGTAATCGTCCGCCAGTTGAATCAGCCCCCAGGCCGCCTGTTCGTCCGGCATGCCTTGGGTGATTTGACTCAGTTCGGCGATGACCTGGGCGGCATGTCGCGGGTCGTCCAGAAGCCGCTCGGCAACCGCGCGAAAGTTTCGTTGCCGCTGGACGATCTTTTTTCTGAGTTCATATTGCCGCTCGTCAAAGTCCGCCAGTTTCCGCCTCGCCGCGGAACCGGGCGGCAAAGGGATGCCGGTAAAGAAATCGGCGCCGGAGAGGTTACTGTATTCTGAAGGCGTCTTTTCGACGTCCAGTCGGTAAGCTTCCCGCAGCGAGCTTCGAGGCGGAGCGGGCAGCAATCGGGCGTATGCGTCCGCCGCGGCAATCTGAACCGAGGGGCCCACGCGGGGCAGCAATTCATGCAGTTCGACATGCGTCTGCCCGGTGCTGCCGGCCGGTAAGCGGCGGTACACTTTCTGCACCTGCCACGGCTCCAGCCCGGTCAGCTCCTGTTGCGGAACGAATCGCGTTGAATCGGCCGCTTGCCGCACGGCATGCAGCAGGGCGTCATCCAAGAGGTTTGCCAGGGCATCGTCGGCGCTCGGCTCGTCGATGACCACCACGCTGGGACGCCAAGTGCGCAACTGGCAGACCAGTTTCCCTAGAAAAACGTCGCCCAGACGGCCTTCCGTCCTCCGATTCCATTCCGCTTCGAGCTTCTCGCGGTTTTGCTCGATTCCTGGAATATCGATCGGAAACCGCCAATCGATTTCACCCGCCGAGCCGCCCGCCGCGGTCACCGCTTCGTGCAGCCGAACGTCGAGGTCCAATTCGGCCTGGCCGTCCGGACCGACGTCTCGACGAGCGGGCAGCCAGACGACGCTGCGGTAACCAAGCTCCCGCGACTGTTTCGCCAACAGATGCAACGAAACCCGCCCCGGCCGCGCATGCAGAGCCATCAGCGCACACCGTCGGCCGCCGCCGCGCACCGGTTTCCACGTTTCGCCGCCGTCGTCGGTCCGCAACAGCATTCCCAATGCACCGGCGGCCCAGCCGGCCGTCTCGGACGTGAAGCGGATCGCGTTGATCGGCACTGTCTGCCGGGTGAATTGCCTCTGCCACGTCCGTCCGCCGTCGGCCGTGTGCCAGACGACGCTGCCCGGCTGCCCGGCGATCCACACTTTTTCGCCCCAGGCGGCGACTGCGCGAAAATCGACAATGTCCCGCAGACCTTTCGGCAGCGGCGTCGGCGGCGCTGGCCAGCTCACTCCGCCGTCAGTGGTCCGCAGCACTAAGCCGCCGTCACCGACCAGCCAGCCGGTCGCGTCGTTGGCAAGTGTCGCGCTTCGCAATCCCCGCAGTCCCAGCGGTTCCAGTCGTGGAGGCAACAGTCTGCCGCCCCCAACCCGCGAAACCCGGCCGCTTGGGCCCGCAACGACTCCCACCTCGAGTCTGAGGAAATCGGCCGCTCGCCAACCGGCCGTGCGCCGCCCGGGAATCGACCGCCAGGTCGCCCCCCCGTCGCGGGTGACGAAGACGCCGGTGGAATACTGTGACGAAGCCGCCCCGACAGCCACGCCTTCCCGCATGCTGAAGAACTTGACGGAGTGCAGTTGCGGCAACAGATCTTGGACCAACTGCCGCCATGTCTTGCCGCCGTCGTCGGTGAAGAGCACGACGCCGTAACCGAGCCGTGTCGAAGGGGCCGTCCCACCGCCGACGATCCAACCGACGCGATCGGTCAAGCAACAAACGCTGCGCAACGGACAGCGGACGGGACTCTTCTGCAGGACCCAGTTGCGTCCGCCGTCGGTCGTGTGCCAGATCACCCCGTGATCGCCGACGGCCCAACCGATTTTCGAGCCGACGAAACAGACGTCGTTCAGGTTCGCGTCGTCCTGGATCGGAGTCACTTGTTGCCGGGTGGTTGGTTGGCTCACCGGATCGCTTTCGGCGCTAGCCGTCGGAACGATCAGAAGAACCGCAGAGACGAAGGGCCAGAGAAGATGTCTTGTCTTCCGGGACATTTTGCATTTTCTCCGTGTCGGCAGTGCGAAAGGGGCGGGATTCTAGCGAAACCGACCCATTGTGGGAGGGGCGATTCCCGGACGCTTTGCCCTGCCGAGATGGTTGGTTCCTGCTGTTTTGAGCCCGGATTTCTCAACACGGAGACTTGGAGTAGCCTGCGGGCCCCAACCAAAAAGAAAACAATTAGAGTCTTTCAGCTTCACATGAGCGCACGCTGCGCGCATGTTTGTGGTTGTTCATGCCGCTTGTGCGGCGTGGGTATTGGGATAGTTGTGATGGTGATGGATCAGAATCGTCGTCATTATGGCCCAACCGTTCACGGTGACGCGCCAACGGCGAGAGCGGGGGATGCGGGCGATCAGTCCGTGGGCGTGCAACAATTGGAGCCTGCGACCGGTGCGTTGGCTCGCTCGACGCCGCTCTTGTTTGTCCTGGGAGGCTCGGCAGAGGTGGCCGCGGATATCGGCGTTGGTGAAGCCGCGGATTGTGTGCTCACCACGCATCACGGCAGCCATCAGTTCCACGTCTTCCTGCCGGGCCGGATTCAATCCGCGATGGCTGCGGGTTTTGGTTCTCACAGGCTCTGCCAGACGCCGCATGCGCCTGCGGGAGTCGCCCGGCTGTTTGACGCTCGAAAGAGCATCCAGATAACGCCGGTTGGCTGCCAGAGTGACCTCGCGATAGCGGGGCATGTTGGCAACACCTTTGGCCATGGGGAACCAATCCAGCACGACTTCGCCTTTCCGCTTGCCGTGACGCCGGACTTTGAACTCACGTTTGGCGAACGACGCCAGCACGCGCGGCCAGTGCTTCTTGGCAAAGCGGTCGGCCAACTTCTGAGCCCGCTCGCAGTCGCTGATCCACAAAAATGCGTTGTCTTGCTTGCGGTATTCGATGCCGTGCTTGTCGAGTTTTCGCGCCAGCCACTCGTGGCCGTTCAGACAGATTTGAATCACCAGCGGGAACCAGGACTGAATGCGAACGTGCATCAGCCCGAACTCGCGGTCAATGAAATAGAAGTAGAAACAGAGGCACTTGCGCTGGGCATTGACGAGTCTCGGCCGTCCTTCACCGGGAATCATCTTGAAACTCTGACACGGTTCGAGTACGCGCAGCACGCAGACCAGGCCTTCGGTGACGCCGTCCTGTTCGGACAGCTTCCGCACGAGCTCTTCCTTGCGGATTCGTCCGTTCAGATAGAGAAACGGCCGCTCGTGCCGCGCGGCGACCGCTTCGGCATGAGATTTGATGCATTCGGATTGTTTCATCACGAACCGTTTGAAGTCCTTGATCAGAAGTTTCTCTCGAGCGAGCAGCCGTTCCATCGCGCCGGACCAGCCGAGAGGGAGATAGCCTTTGAAGAGCATTCGGTCAAAACAGGAAATGACACCGGAGATTTTTTCGTTAAACTGATTGAGGAACTTCTTCACGGCGTTCTCCTGCAGATGGCGGTGTGATAACACCATCGTGCCAGGAGGACGCCATTTATGTTAGTGACCTCTTTGGTTGCGGCCGTCAGGCCGCGCTAGGCACATAACGAACAGGGTTTTATCGCTCGTCGCGGAGTTTTTACGGAGCGATGAGCGATAAAACCTCGTTGAACTGAGCCGCGGATTACGGGTGCGGTGTTGTTGGGGATTGTATCAAACGGCTGTGTGGGTCGGAAGCGGCGGGGTGGCGGGGCCTTAGAAAGGACGCGGTAATTCAGCAAAGCTGCAGAAGGTTTCGACGGCGGACC
>CAZGYE010000191.1:0-11272 GCA_964530165.1 uncultured Planctomycetaceae bacterium | reverse complement strand
CCGCCCGGCAGAACAAGGGGTTTCGCGGCAGCAACTGATCAACTTGGGCTAGCGCGAGTCAAAGAAATGGCCGAGTTGGCCATCAACAAATACGACGTTCTGCGCCGCCTGAAGGAATGCGCTGAACCATACGGTGTCTTGTTGACCGAACTGCTTTCTGGAGAAGGTGATGGATGAATTAGTCGAAGAAATTGCAGAAAAACGCAAGGTCGATGCAAAGCTGATCCAGCGACTCATCGACTACGAGAAAACAAAGGTCCATCGGCAAAGACGGAGAGGAGCCAAGGACGAACTGCGCCGGTTAATTGAACGGCACATAGAAGAGCAGCCGAAATGAGCATCCATTTCAAAAGTTTGCGACTCCAAGACTGGCTTGTCTACGGTGGGGAAGCCGAGATCACGTTTCCCAATTTCGATGACGGCCGCAACCTCGTGGTAATCAATGGCCAGAACGGTTTCGGCAAGACGTCCCTCTTGCAGGCGATGAGCTTTGTATTCAACGGACGTGCGAACAAATCCGAATTGCTGGAGCTTTGGAACGAGCACGCCCGTTACACAAAGGAAGGCTCCGTTGAGGTTGGCATTGAGTTCACTCACGGTGGTTGCGTCTGCAAGATTGTGCGCGGGGCGGATTTCAAACCGCGGCGTAATGTGATCTCGGTCATCCCGTGGGTCAAACTCTTCATCGACGGTAAAGAAAAGACCGAGCAAGTTGAAGACAAAATCGAGCAATTTCTGCCGCATGACTGTTTGGAGTTTCTTTTCTTCGATGGAGCCGAAATCAGCCGTTACGCTCGAAAGCAGCATGAATCGGGTGTCCGTGATGCTATCGAGAAGGTGTTGGGTATTCCCGCCGTTAGAAACCTTCGCGATGACCTGACCAAGGTCGTCAGCGAGTTGGAAGATGAGCAGGAGCAGCTTCTCAGCCAATCACACCAAGCCGAGGATCTTTTGTCTGAGATCGAGGAGCTGAAAGAAGAAGAAGAAAACTATCTAGTCCGACGCCGTGAACACGTTGAAAAAAAGCAGTCGCTCGCAAGCACAAAGGCGGAGCTGGAAAAAGAAGCCGAGGGCATCGAGGCAATTGAACACCAACGCCAGGAGCTAAAGAACAAGGAACACCGGCATGCCGACCTTCGTGACCGACGTGACGAACTAAACGCTCACGTTCAGCAGATTGTGTCCCAGACTCCACTTGCAATGCTCGAAACGCCCCTCAGACAAGTTGTTGAAGAGCTTCGCGCTAAACAACAGCCTTCTTCCCGCCGTGAAGGACACTCAGCTCGATTGACAGTTTTGAAAGAACTAGTCGACCAGGACGAGTGCTTGTGTGGCCAAAATGTCGATGAAAGTGTTCTCAAACGATTCAATGCTGAAGTGGACCGGATCGAGAAACTGTTGGAAGGGATGCCGGCGCGCGGTGCCGGAGTCTCAAACGAGCTGCTCGACCTCGCCACGCTTTTGAAAACCGTCGAATCCCTCGTCAGCAATCCGGAGTCTCTGATCGACAAGCGCGCAGTGGTCGATACCCAGCTTGAAGAACTGGAGACGGATATCTACCGACTGAAGGGCGAACTCGAAGGTCACGAATCGGCACGTGTCTATGAGCTGTTTCAGCAGATTGGTCAGTTCACAGAGCAACTCACAGAATTTGAGATTACGATCGATTCCATTGACAAGAACCTTGATGGTGAAAAGGGTACACGGAGCCGATTGCAACAGGCCGAACGCGAACGTGACAAAATTGCTGCTGGCGACGAACTTGCCCGCGGCGTAACCCGAATACTTGACGAGTCCAGGCGTGTACTCGCCGCCGTATCCGAGATGGTTGAACAGATCGTCGAAAGAAAACGTGAGGCTATCCAATCCAGCGCGACTGATGTTTTCCGGCAGATTACCAACAAACCCGATGAGTACGACTGTTTGAGGGTCAACCACGACTATTCTTTGGAAGTCGTCCGCAAGGATGATTCGGTTGTAGAGAACACCAAGCTCAGTGCTGGCGAAAAAGAGGTCGTTGCCTATAGCTTCATCACGGCGCTCAACTTATCAAGCGTCAACCCTGCACCATTTGTGATGGACACGCCCTTTGGGCACTTGGATTCCGGCCACCGTGCCGGGCTTTTGCGATCATTACCCAAATTGAAGGTTCAAGCCATCCTGTTGGCGACCGACCGTGACCTGCCAGCGGGCGAGCGGGATGCCATCGACGGCTCTATCGCCAAAGAGTTCACGCTGGTTCGCGACCAACGCCAAGCCATCACGACAATTGAGGACAACTGACATGCTCCACATGGAATACAACGACAGCATGTACATAGACGAGTCGGTCTCCGGTTTCACAAAACGCCTTGTCGAAGACGGTATTGTGTCGCGTCAGGTCGATCTTCTGCTTCTTGGTTTTGGATACGCCGTGCAAAAGCGGATCAAGCCGGCAGACAAGATCAAGCGGCACGATCTGCTCAGAGCCGGAGGTGTGGATCAAGATACGCGATTGGCGGTCGAGGCAGTCGCACCGTGGTTGGCACGAGAACTTGGCATTGCCGCACCGGAGGATGAACGCGGCTTGCTTGATTTCATTTGCCGCGTGGGCTCGGTGGGAATAGCGGCGCTTCAACAAGAATGGGAGGGGCGAGCCAAAAGCCAGATTGAACTCTCCATTCTTCGCCTTGCTTCTCCACCTCGTGCGAAAGACACCTAAAGTGTGCAAGAAGATCATCGCCGATCAGCGAACGACGTTGCATAAGGGACGCTCGTCGCGAAGGTCGCATCAACCGTCAGCGATAAGGCCGTCAAAGTGAGTAGCCCGCGGTTTGCCATTCAGAAACACTTCGCAAAGTCCTTGCATTACGAAAAGAAAAGGGGATAAGTCCAATATTCGTATTGCTCAAAGATCGGCATTCGGTGATTGCCCCGATTCAGGACATGAAAAACTATCCCCCCAGGCGCAATGCGAGCAGTGCGTGGCATGCCGCGACCCTATCACGGCCAGTATGACTTGTCAATAATTGGACTTATCCCCTTTTCTTTTCGGCGAGAAAGCGAACCTGTCCCGCTTTTCCTCACGCGTTGGTCGCTCAGGCCCCGCCACCCGTCGCCCGGATAGTGTTACTCGCGTTTGCGCTGCAAAAGCTTGACGTATTCTTGCATCACCGGGTTTTGCAGAGAGGGCACTGCTTGCATCAGTCGCTGCAAACCCTCCGCTGTGACGTGAACGCCAGAGGTGACCCATTTTCGTACCAACGGTTGCGAGGCCTCGGTTTGGAGCATGCTATCGTTCGCCCCTGTTCTGAACGGTGAGAGCTTCTCAAGCTGCTGGAGATCTCGCAACAGAAGCAGCCCGTCGTCGCTGACAGCGGTATTAAGCAGATACAGCTCGCGGAGCCAGGTCATCCGTCCCACCAGTCGCAACGACCGATCGGTCATCCCCTGCCCCACGAGAAACAGACTCTGTGTCGGCTGTCACAACTGAATCAGTCGCTCCAGTGCGGGTCGAGCAGACTGGTCATCGGTGGCGAGACTGATCGATTCCCGCAACCGTTCAATCCGTTTCTGCATCTCTGGGTTCGCCAGCCCGGGCAGCTTCGCGACGAGTCGTTCCAATCCATCGGCGGTCACGTTGCAACGCAAAACGTACAATTTGCGTAGTGCCGGTAATCCGGCAAGCACTTGGATGCCGTCGTCGCAAACTTTGGCCGCTCTCAGCTCGAGCGTCTCCAGGCTCTTAATCTGAGCGACATCAGCCAAGCCTTGGTCGGTGACGGCGGTGTCGTGCAGTTTGAGCTCGCGGAGCCAGGTCATCCGGCCCACCAGTTCCAACGACCGATCGGTCATTCCGTGACCCTCTAGAAACAAGCTCTCTGTCGGCTGTCGCAACTGAATCAGTCGCGCGAGTGCCGGTCGAGCCGTCTGGTCATCGGTTTGCAGAACCATCCGCTTCCGGAGTCCCGCGATCCATTTCCGCATCTCGGGGTTCTGGAGACTCGGTGACTTTCCGACGAGCCGTTCCAAGCCCTCGGCAGTCACGTTGGCACCGAAGACTTGTAGGTCGCGCAATGCCGGTAAAGCGGCCAGAACCTGGATGCCTTCATCGGTGACGGCGGTACCTGCTAGGTTCAAGTGTTCGAGGCCCTTGAACTGGGCGATGTAGGGCAGACCCTTGTCGGTCACAGCCGCTGATGCCCTTGTGTTTCCGCCCACTTCCTGCTTGCCCAGATGCAGTCTGCGGAGCCGCTTCAGCCGGGTGAGGTGCCGCAGGCCCTCGTCCGTGACCCCCGGGCACGCAAGCGAGAGCGCCTTGAGCCATGTCATTTGCCCCACAAGAGGCATTGACTTGTCGGAGGCGCGGATGCGCAGGCCCAGGCGATCTGGGCCGCGGGCCGCAATCAGCAGCTCAAGCAATGGTTTGAGTTCTTCGTCGTCACATGCAAGACTGGCATTTGTCAACAGGTGGTCGGCTTCCCCATGCTTGGCCAGGATCGCCTTGATGGCCCGGTCCGTGCACCATTTATAGTGTAGCAGAACAGCCGCCAGCGAAAGAAAAACGACCACAGGAACAGCGACGACAAGCTGCCACCAGCGCCAACGCCATCCCTTCCTGTGCCCTGCATGCGTCACGAGTTTGCCCTTGCAGATCAGCCGAACAATCACCTTCTACTCTGCGACAATCACCTGCGCTCGAATATGACAATCACCCCCGAACCTCTCTTTTATCTGCTTCGACCAGACGGCGTCTCAAACGAGAGCTATCCCGACGGCCGGAAAGGAAAAGGGGATAAGTCCAATATTCGTACTGCTCAAAGATCGGCATTCGGTGATTGCCCCGATTCAGGACATGAAAAACCATCCCCCCAGGCGCGATGCGAGCAGTGCGTGGCATGCCGCGACCGTATCACGGCCAGTCCGACTTGTCAATAATTGGACTTATCCCCTTTTCTGCCCCTTTTCTGCCCCCATACCTCGTCAGCGTCAGGCAGGAGCCTGACCTACAGTCACTGACCGTCGTCGTCAATGGCATCACGGATCGCTCGCTCCCGCAGACGTGCGATCTGCTCTTCCATATACGAAGTCTGTAAGCTGGGCATCTTCCTAACCAACCGCTCCAAGCCATCAGCGGTGACCCTGGTACGGAGTACACCCAGGTGTCGCAGAGAAGCGAGCGCTGTTAATGTTTGAATCCCCTCGTCGGTCACCAACGTTCCAGCCAGCTCCAGATACGTCAACTCGTCGAGATTCTCCAATTCGTCGAGCCCCTCATCGGTTATACTGTGTTCGGCGAGGTACAGTTCGTGGAGCCAGGTCATCCGTCCCACCACGCGGAGCGAGCGGTCTGTGATCTTCGATTCCGGAAAAAACGAGAGCACGAACGGAATACGGTGCCGAATCATCACCTCGAGCGCCGGAATCGCCTGCTCGTCGGTGCCCGAAACATAAAGATGCTGGAGGCTGCCGGTCCAGGCTACAGGACCAGCGTTCTGTACCTGCTTGAGCACCCAGTACGTGTGCCCGAGGACCAAACCATACAGGATGAAATAGAGAATCACCGGTGCCAGACAAATTGCAAACGCCGTTTTTATCTTACGCCCGTTGTTGCCCATAATTTGACCCCGATCGCTTTCCATTGGTTCGTAAGGGGAGCACATTCTCAAGAAGACCGTTAACGCTACAATTTCTCACTAGTTGCGCACGCCGAGGTTCGTCAGGCCCCAGCCGCTGGCTTCCATTTCCGTTGTCGTGAATACGCGGGGCAATAAATCCTGCCATGGATCCAGCAGCAGGACCTTGGCCTTGATTGCGGCAGTCATGTTTGCGGGCGCGATGTACCCACCAAAACCGCCTGGTTCATTCGGTGGCATCGTGTAGTCCTTTGAAAAGACTGCGAGGAAATTATGCTCAGAAACGATACCGTGATACTGTGCCCGCCGCGCATCGTATAAGTTGTTGAGCACAGGATCGCTCGGGTTTGCGGAGCTGTCTGCCATAATGCCGCCGGTATCCACGCCCCCCTGGATTGCTGTTGCCCAAGTGTCGCAATTGGGGCAGTTCGCGTCGTTTTGGATGCCGAACCACTGCAGAACCGCAAACCGGAACTGTTTCCGGACCGCACCCGGATGAGTGTTGAGGAAGTTATCGACGGTTTTAATGTAAAGGTCGGCCAGCTTGTTCGCATTAGTTTTCTTCTCTGCTGCGGTGAGGGGAATCACGGTCCCGTCTTGTTCCTTCGGCGGATTAGCGGTCAAGAGATTGTTGAATTCGTTCACCAATTCTTGCTTCAGATTCTGCAGGTTGACACGAATGTTGATGCGGGCAACGTCGGCTGGTTTCGCCCGTGGATAAAAGACGGGTGGTTGGAGCCCTATTCCTATCATCACTCCGGTCGACCTGCTCCTGTCCCCTTTGACTTCGTAATAAGCGGGGGTGGCCTGACCCGGATTCAGCGTGGGAATGGTTCCCAACGCGTAAGTGGTGTCCAGCACAGCAAGCGCGTTGTTGACGAACGTCGAATCCCCACTATTCGTAATATCCAAACTGGCTCGTGAATTGTACCACGAAAGCCATTCTGGTGGCACGGAAGACGGTGCAGCCGGTACCGTCGGTGCTGTCGGCGAAGAAGGGGGCGGAGCGTCACTAAAGGCAATCGTGATGGACTCTGAGACTGTCTGGGTCCCGTCGGTGACTGCAAGGTGGAAATCGTTCAGGTCACTATGCTGCCAGTCAATCAGCGACAGCTCGTCGAACAGAAAATCGACCGACTCCTCGTCCGTGACATACGTCGAGCCGTCCACGGTCCACGTGAATTGCAGAGGCTGCCCCTCCGGGTCGTACGAACCGCTGGCATCGAAGACAATTGAATCGCTCATCTCAAGAAAATTAATGATGATCACGGGTGGCTGGTCGGCCGTCATGACGTCGATGAAGACCGTGGCCGTGTCCGAGGACGTCGCCCCGCTGTCGGGGACCGTGTAGTCAAACTGGTCCGAGCCGCTGAAGCCCGGCGGCGGCTCGTACGTCAGCGTCCCGTCGAGGTTGTCCACCACCGTCCCGGACGTCAACGTCGTGTCGAACGAGTCGAACTGCAACCCGCCCCCATTGTCGATGTCGTTGCCCAGCAGGTCGGAGCTGATCGTGATCAGAAGCGACACGTCCTGCTCGGTCATCAGGGGATCGTCGACCGCGTCCGGCGGAAAGCTCATCATCATCACGTCGATCGTGACCGTGGCCGTGGCGGAGTTGGCGCCCATGTCCTCGATCGTGTAGTTGAACGTGTCGCTGCCGGTGAAGCCGGCCGGGGGGGTGTAGTCGATCATGCTGCCGGTGATTGTGGCCGTTGCCCCCGGCGTCACATTGGAGGTGCCGGTGATGGTCAGGAAGTCACCCGGATCGGGATCGGTGTCGTTAATCAACACGTCGATGGTGACCGGCATATCCGTCATCGTGCTGGTCGAATCATCCATGGCCGTCGGCGGATTGTTCGGCATCGCGTCGACGGTCACACTCACCGTGGCCGTGTCTTGGCCTCCGAACATGTCTTGGATGGTGTAGTTGAACGTTTCTGTACCGGTGTAGCCGGGCGGCGGCGTGTAGTCGACCATGTCGGCGTTGACCATTGTCGTCCCACCCATCGAGCCTGCTGTTACGCTCAGCAGTGTGAGGAAGTCGCCTGGGTCGGGATCGGTGTCGTTCGTCAACACGTCAACGCTCATCGGCATGTCCATCATCGCCGCGGCGGTATCGTCAATGGCATCGGGTGGATTGTTCGCGCCGCCACCGGCAGGGGTCACGTCGATCGTCACCGTAGCGACATTGCTCCACAGCGTTTCGAAGCTGTCATAGGCCTGGTAGGTGAACGAATCGGTGCCCGTGAAGCCGGGGAATGGGGCGTAGTCGAACGAGCCGCCCGGATCGAGAATTAACGTCCCGTTTGTCGGCGGGCTGAACTCCCACGCCTCCAGCGGGTCGAAGTCTGGATCGGAGTCATTGTCCAGCACGCCCATCGGTGGGACGTAGAGCGACATGTTCTGCGGAGTCGAATACGAGTCATCCACGGCGACCGGTGCCGAGAGCAGCGTGCGGTCCTCGCAGCGTTCGACATACGCGGCCAGTTGAGGCTTTGTAGGACGCCGTTTCCGATTCCGCGTGCCGCGAACGCGTGTCCGCAGAGAATCGAGCCAAGTGGTCATGCACATAATGTGTGCTCCCGAGGTTTCAGAATGTCATGCAGAACTGCATGGAATTCAATCTGAACAGAATGGAGGGGGGCAGAAGGAATAGATCGCTGGAACGAAAAAGGAACTATTTTGGATCTAGGTGTTTTTCCCCAGCGGTCGGCGATCCCGAGCGGTCAGAGTGACACGTTGTGCTCGGGGATGCCTGTTTGGCGGGCAGCGGTTGACGCAAGTTGCATTGTCGGCGAGAGTGTGACAATGGCGTCGGCCGGCGCGTGGAGCAACGCCGGGCTGTTTGGTATGAAATCTTCCTCAAAAAACTTTTCCTATGCAACATTTTTGCGCCAACCCCGTTCACGCTGGTATTAACGGCGAATTCTCGGCGCAAGAGACGTTTCCGCCTCGGTTTGTGACCGGCTTTTTCACGCCAATTACACGCCGGGGATGGACGAGCGGCGATGACCACGCCCATCGTTTCGCTCTGAGCGTGCCACACCACCCGTTTCTGTGGCGGGTGTTCGCTGGAATTCGGCGGAGCCCCTTGTTGGTTCGCGCAGGTGTTCCTAGAATCAAACCCGCGAATGAACGCGGATCACTTTCCCACCGAAAGAAAGCCACCGCATGCCCCGGCGATATCTGAACGAGTTGAAGGACGGCGACGCCGTCGAGGAGGTCTACCTGCTGGCCGACAAGCAGTTGCGCGCGAATCGTAACGGCGACCTCTACCTGTTGGCCGGTCTGCGGGACAAGACGGGCCTGATGAGCGGGCTGATGTGGAACGTGGTGGAAGAAACAGTCGCCCATTTCAGCGCGGGGGAGTTCGTGAAGGTCAAGGGCAAGGTGCAGCTCTACCAGGGCGGGCTGCAGATGATCGTGACCCAGATTCACCCTGTCCCGCCGGAAGGTCTTGACGTCGCCGACTTCCAGCCCACAGCCACGCAGGACGTCGAGCGGCTGATGACGCGGCTGCGGGAGATTTTGCAGTCGATCGAAACACCACCTCTCCGCGCGCTGATGGACTGCTTTTTGATCGACGAACCGCTGATGCAGGCCTTCTCGCAGGCTCCGGCCGGTGTGAAGACGCATCATGCCTACCACGGCGGCTTGGCCGAACACGTGCTCAACATCCTGGAGACGGCCCATCGCATCGCCGAATTGTATCCGCAACTCGACCGCGACCTGTTTCTGGCCGGCATCTTCCTGCACGACATCGGCAAGACTCGTGAAATGAGCTACGAGACCAGTTTCCTCTACACCGACGAAGGGCAGTTGCTGGGGCATTTGATCATCGCCATCGAAATCCTGGACGAGAAAATCGCCCAGGTGGGCGAATTGACCGGCGAGCCGTTCCCGCAAGAGACGGCGCTGCGGCTGAAACACATGATCGCCAGCCATCACGGCGCCTACGAGTTCGGCAGCCCCAAGCTCCCGATGACGCCCGAAGCGATCGCGCTGTGTCATCTCGACAATCTCGACGCGAAGGTGCACGAGTTTGCCGGGACGATCGCGGACGACCCCAACGGCCAATCGCACTGGACGCCGTTCAACGCACGGCTGGGACGGAAACTGTTCAAGGGGGCGCCAAACAAACAGGAGTAGCACCTCGTCACGTCCTTTGTGTCACCATGAAAAACACCCGCTCACCGATTGCCGGCCCATCCGCGTACCGTCCCGATCACCGATCCGGAAGAGGATTTCGCTAGCGGCCGATCTGTCTCCATCCGGAACCATCTGCAATAGATGCACAACACCACGACGATGAGAGCCGCCGGGACGGAAAACAGCGCGTGGTAATTCGTCGTGCCGGTCTCGACGTTGTGACACCAGTCTCCCAGTTTTCCACCCGCCAGAAAACCGAGCGGCATGCCGATGCCCATCGTGATGAATGCGAACAGATTCTGCGCACTGGCCCGGACGTCGCGTCGGCACGTGGAGTCGACGTACAACTGAACGACGATGATCAGAAATACGTGACACACGCCGTGGAAGGCGATGCCGGTCAGGATCAGCCACATCGGCGCTTCCAGCGCGAAAAACAAGTAGCGGACCAGCCAGGCGCCCATGCCGAGTGCAAACGTTGTTTTCAGTCCGAATCGTTTCAGGCACAACGGCAGCAGCAACAACGCGGGAAACTCGGAGAGCTGTCCGATGGTCATCGCGGCCGGCACCCAATCGCTGTGGAAAGCCAGCCGCTCGACCAGCAGCTTCGGAACCTCCAACGTGTACAACGGCACGACGACGGCCAGCAGAAAGCTGGTGCCGATCAGCATCGAAAAGGTCGGATTTCCGAACATGCGGAGCGTCTCCAGTGGGGCGATGGTTCCCCGCTCGCTATGGGCCGGTGGAGTGGACGGCAGAAAGACACAGAAGCTGGAGAGCGCAAAGGACAGCAGTGCCGCCATGCGGAAGCAGTCGGAACTGGAAGGGGCCGCCATCCAACTCGATGTGGAACGAATGCTTTCCAGCGTCGGCCGCCAATCGGGAAAGTTGGTCGCCAGCCACCCGTACGCCGCCGTGCGTCCCAGCCACAGCGAAAGGAATAGGCCCGAGAGCACCCAGCCCACGGTTCCCCAGATCCGGACCTTGGGAAACTGTGCATCGGGATCGGGCAGATGCCGGAACGTCAGTGAACTGGCCAACGGAATCGTCGGGAAGTAAGCGATCGCGTACAGTCCCATGAGCACCAATAAGGCCACGAAATTCTCGTGAGTCTTATTTTGATTGTAGATTCGCGTGGCAATGGGGATGGCGATCAGCGTCAGCCCGCCGACAAAGTGGCTGACCGCCAAATACTTCTCGCTCGCCAGCCAGCGGTCGCAGACCTGTCCAACCACAAACGGTGCGACCCACAATCCCACTGCCGTCACCGCCATGAGCCGGCCGAACTGCCCGCGCGACAGGCCGTTTTCGTCGAAGTACAACGGCAGATACGTGAGGATCGCGCCGGTGACGCCCCATTGGAGGGCCCACAGGACCGACAGCCGCCAGCGCAGACCCCACCTCACAGAAGCTGACATCGCATGCCCCCCATTGACGTGCCGTGTCGGAGCTCGCGGTTGCGAACCACTCTAGTGGTCCGTCAACTTCGCTTTGAAATGTATTGTGGG
>CAZGYE010000190.1:0-11343 GCA_964530165.1 uncultured Planctomycetaceae bacterium | reverse complement strand
ACAACAAGTTGTCGGTTTGGGTGCCACGGCGACAACCTATGAATAATCCGGGCTAATCACTAACCCCGGATACTAACCCCTATGCTTTTTGCAGAAGCGTTCAGCGGTTTGCAGTGCATTCTTTTGGGCCTATCGATTCTGGTAGCCGCGTTCGTGCTGCGCCGGGCGATCGTTCTGAGCCGACGGTCCAGAAACCGGGACGTCCAGGCGGAAGTCCGTCACGAGATGCGGGCGGCCGAGCAGACCGGTTCGTCGATCATTCGTGAGCTGGAGCTGCGGCTGCACGACTACGGACGCGAAATCGAAGGACGCATGCAAACCAGAATCACTATTCTCGATCAACTCGTTGTCGATGCGGACCACGAAATTGGCCGTTTGAGACAATTGCTGGCACACAGCCGGCAAACCGACTCAACAACGGCGATGAAACCTGGTCCGGACATCGTGCAAGAGGTCGAACAGCACCCGAACCGTGCCGACGCAGCATAGTCCGCTTATGCGAACAGCTCCTCAATCGGTTTGGCGTCGACAATCGGAATTTCTCCTCGACCGTCAGCGACCAACGGTACGTCGAGGTCGAGACCGAACGTGTGATAGATGGTGGCCGTCAATTCGGCGGGTGCGATAGGCCGCTCAGCAGGTGCAGCGCCGTGGGAATCGCTGGCGCCGACAACCTGTCCGCCACGAACGCCTCCGCCAGCAACCAGGGCCGACCAGACTCCCGGCCAATGGTCACGGCCGCCATTGGAATTCACTCGGGGCGTCCGACCGAACTCCCCAGTGGCTACCACCAACGTGTCGTCCAGCATGCCGCGCTGCTTCAGGTCGTCGAGCAAGGCCGACAGCGCGCTATCGAATTTCGGGCAGAGCCCGTCGCGATAATCGTACAGTGTTGAGGGAGCCGACGGGCTGCGGCCGTGACAATCCCACGTGACCTGACCGGCCAGGCTGTCGAACAGATTGACCGTCACCACTCGCACGCCACACTCGACAAGCTGCCTGGCTTTCAGGCAGAGCCTTCCAAACCGCGTGTCACCGTACGCGCGACGCACCGGCTCGGGTTCGTCGCCGATCGAAATCCGTGCCAGCAATTCGTTTTCACCGTCGAGACCAGCCGACACCGGCTCGCCATTGTCCGCCAGTGTCAACGGATCAAATTCGGCTCCGAGAAAACCGGCCTGCTGACCGCGATATGCGTTCACACCCGTGCCTGCGACAAGACGGGGCAAAACGACGTACGGCGGCATCTCGCCGCGCGGACCGAGTCGACTGGCCACGACGGAGCCGAAGCTGGGATGCTGCCAGTCTGCTCGTGCCAGACGGCCGGTCTGAAGCAGTTGCTGGCCGGTTTCGTGAATCGGGGCCGCGTCGTGACACAGCGATCGCAGGATTGCGAACGAATCGGCCCGCTCGGCCAGGCGGAGCAGCGACTCGCTGAGCCGCACTCCCGGCGCCGCGGTCGGAATCGTGCGGAGCGGGCCGCGTATCTCTAAGGGAGCATCGGGCTTAGGATCGAACGTTTCAAACTGGCTCGCTCCCCCGGTCATCAGCAGCAGGATGCAGCTGCGCCGGTCGGCCGACTCTCGAGCCCGCGCCAGCGCCGCCTGTTCGGCAACCGAAAGGCCCATGACGCTCAGGCTGCCGACTCTCAAGAAGTCTCTGCGTGTGTGCAGAGTTGAGAGTTGAGTGTTGAGTGTTGAGAGTTTACAGTTCACAGTATTGCCTCTGAACTCTTAACACTAGACTCTCAACACTTAACTGTCAACATGCTTGATCTCTTCCAACTCGACGGACGCGTTGCGCTGGTGACCGGGGCGAGCCGTGGTCTGGGGCAGTCGATGGCATGGGGACTGGCACAGGCGGGAGCCGACATTGCCTGTGTTTCGAGGACCGGGGGTGCTAACGAGACGCGGCAACTCGTCGAAGAATCGGGTCGTCGATTTCTCGACATCCAGGCCGACCTCGGCCTGCCAGAGGCGCGCCGCAGCATTGTGCAGCATGTGGTCGACGAGCTGGGACGCATCGACATCCTGGTCAACAACGCCGGGAGTGGAGAACGCTATCCGCCCCAAGAGTACCCGGAGGCGAAGTGGCGGTTTTTGTTGGAAGTGCATGTTCACGCCGCTTTCGACTTGTCGCGGCAGGTGGCTCCATATTTCTTCCAACGTGGTCGAGGAAAGATCATCAACATTGGGTCGGTCATGAGTTTCGAAGGAGGATTGGACATTCCAGCGTACGCCACGGCAAAGCACGCGATTGCCGGGCTGACGAAATCGCTGGCCAATGCCTGGAGCAACCGCGGGATCAATGTGAACTGCATCGCGCCCGGATATTTCGAGACGGATCTCACGGACGCGCTGCGGAACCATCCGGTCCGCGGGCCGCAGATCCTTGATCGGATTCCGTGCGGACGCTGGGGGCAACCGGACGAAATCGCCGGCTTGGTGGTTTTTCTAGCGTCCGATGCGTCGAACTACATGCACGGCAGCGTCGTCGCAATCGACGGCGGTTGGCTGGCGAGATGAGCAGCGTAGACGAAATCTCGTCCAGGGGCACGCGATAGTATGCAGCTCTCGGTGATCATTCCCACGTTGAACGAAGTCGACCGCATCCGAGATGTCGTGGCCCGCACTCGGGCGGTGGGGGACTGCGAAATCGTCGTCGTCGACGGCGGCAGCACCGACGGCACACTCGCCCAGGCAGGCGAGGCGGATCTCTGTCTCTCCGCGGCGAAAGGCCGCGGGTCACAGCAAAACGCCGGGGCGGCAGCCAGCCGAGGTGACGTCCTGCTTTTCCTGCACGCCGATTGCTGGTTGGAAGCGGGAAGCTTCGAAGAGGTTCGCACAGCGCTGGCCGATGGCGCTTGCGCGGGCGGTTGCTTTCGACAAGTCATTGAAGCGCCGGGAATTTTGTATCGACTGCTTGAACGAGGCAATGCTTGGCGAGTTCAGGCGGCTGGCTGTGCGTACGGCGATCAGGGGATCTTCGTGCGACGTGAAACTTTCCACCGGCTGGGCGGCTTCCCGGACGTTCCGCTCATGGAAGACCTGTGCTTGATGAAGCGCCTCCGGCGCGAGGGTCGAGTGACTCTGTTGGATGCGAGAATCCACGTTTCACCCCGCCGCTGGCAGAAACATGGACTCATCCGCCAGACGCTCCGCAATTGGACGTTAATCCTGTTGGCCCAGTGCGGCGTTTCGCCCAACCGGCTGGCGAGATTCTACCCGGAGAATTGAAGAGTTGAGAGTCGAGAGTTGAGAGTTCATGGGATTGCGTCTGAACTCTCAACACTAGACCCTCAACCCTCAACTATCGACAATCGCGGGTCTGTTCATCGGTGCGGCGGTACGGATTGCCAATTGCCGATCGCCGATTGCCGATTGCCAATCTTCAATTTTCGATCTGCAATCGTCAGTCATCAATTCATCCTCGCAGAGGATGAAAATCGTCGGCCCCCATGACGTTTGCGCGATGCCGCGGAATCCTTGTCGGCCAAGAGACTCGACGAGCTTCGTCATCGAGGGGCAAGCGTAGGTTCCTCCCTGAATCGGGGCGAAGTATTGGCCCACCGTGCACCCGAACCGGAAAATCGCCTCGCTACAGGCGGCGAAATCAGCCTCAACCACTGCGGGCAGTAGCTCCATCAGTGTGATGCGACAAAGAAGGTCGGTGGTTGCCTGCGGCATCGGCGGCAATCGGGAAAACGCTTCCCGCTCGCCGGCGCCTGAGAGACCAGCCTCGCCGGCCGGAGTCACCAGCACCAGGCGCCAATCGGCAGGGAACTCGGTACGCACAGCCAGCGTGCCGATCACATCGTCAGCAACTTTTCCGCCGTCGACCAGGAAGCCCCCTCGTCCGAAGCCATGGACGCCCAATGCCGAGCGAGTACCGCGCCGGACACGACTCGCGAGCGTTACGGAATCGGCATTGGCGTCCCCGGCGAGCAGGGCCAACGCTTTGGAGATTGCCATTCCCAACTGAGTGCCCGATCCGAGACCGGCGTGTGGAGGAATTTCGTCGCGAACACGAATGCGACAATTCGGTGGTTGTTTGCTCCGCGGACAAGCGGCGCGATAGTTCACCAAGAACTCTTCACCCCGAACGCGGACGTCCGGCGACCCTTCGACGACGTCATGATCGCCGACGCCAACGGAAATCTGGACGCGGGGCGCGTCGATCATCAGTCCCACACCGCCGAATTGTCGCCTCGATCGCGGATTGTGCGATAACAGGCCGAAATGCAGCCGGGCGCCTGTTGTGATTTCGACAGTTGAGGGTTGAGAGTTGAGAGTTCTGAAGGTGTGAGACTCCATAGTCTCAACTCTACACCCTCAACTTTCGACTCTCAACTCTTGGTCATCCTGCTCGGCGTTCTTCAATCGGTGGGCTGTGTCCCGGCAGCCAGATGGGTTCGATTCCTTTGCTCTCGAACATGTGGGCCAGATGCAGGTGGCAGGTGAACAGCAGAATTTGCTGACCCTCTCGTGCAAAATCGATCAACGTCTCCACTGCGGCTTCAGTGCGGAGTTGGTCAAAGTTGACGAGGATGTCGTCCAACACCATCGGCAGTTCGACCCCTTTGCGAGCAAAATCGCGCACCAATGCCAGTCGGATTGCCAGGAACAGTTGCTCGCGTGTGCCGCCGCTGAGTTGATCGACTAAGAAGGTCTCGTTCTGATCGTCGTCGATCGACAGATGACGTTTTCCCAACGGCGTCCAGATGCTGCGATATTTTCCCCCCGTCAGCCGTTCCAGAAACTGCGACGCATCGGTCAACGTGACCGGTTGGCAGGTCCGTTCGAACCGCGTGCGGATCCGGTCAATCGCTTGGTCGGCCAGTCCGACGGCGAACCATTTCTCCAAAGCCCGTTTGATCTTTTCAGCGACCAGTTCTCGTTCGAAACGTAATTGTGTCGGGCGGATGTCGTTCTCCAGTTCTTTGATCTCCTGCTTCTGGCCGCCAAGCTTCTCGAACGCCTGCTGCTGTTCGCGTTCGATCTCCTCCAACTCCAGGTTGAGCGTCTTGATGCACTGGCTGTTTTGCTCGGGATCGTACGCGAGCAGGTCTTTCTCGACGACCGCCAGCTCCGGTTCTGCTTGGGCGGCGGTTTCGAGGTCGCTCGCGGCGGCCGCCCGCAATTCTTCGAGTTCACGGCGACGGTGCACCAATTGGGCGCGCTGCTCGAATTCTTCCCGCGTGGCGGAGCCGCCCCGTACGAGCAACGCCGATCTCTGCATTTTCAGCTCGTCGACTCGCTGATGGTACTCGGCCAATTCGCGCCGGCGGGCCTTCTCCTCACGCCGCAGACGCCGCCGTTGGGACTGGTTCTGGCCGAGAATCTTCAGTTTCTCCTCCCACGCGGTCAGCACATCCAGCGGACGGGCGTCGTCGAAGTCCCAGCAGTGAACGCGGCGTCCAAGTTCCTCGATCCGCCGCCGAAACGACTGCAGTTTCGCTTGCCGATCTTGTACCTCGGCGGTCGTCGCTTGCCAGATGCGTCGCTGTTCGTGGGCTTCGACGACACGTTGCCAAACCTCAAACGCTTCGCCGGTGCGGACTGTTTCCGAGAAACCCGACTCTGTCAGCAATTCGCACCAGTTCTGTCGCGCCGTACTGACGTCACGCTGCAGTCTTTGAAACCGGTTCCGGAGTTCGCTCAGCTTGCGGCGCGCTTTCTGGATGCGCTGTTGGGTTTCCGCCAACTGTTCCAACTCGGTCAGGCGCCGGGTTGTTTGGTGAACAAGATCCGCTTCCGTAATCTGGGCCGGAGTTGTTGGCTGCGATGACGGGTCGCCGGCAGTCGGCGACGCGACAACCAAGGCAATCGGCAGCGGTGACGGGGCTATGGCGTGTGGTGACGGCGTCGCGGTCTCGACAGGCATCGACGGCAAAGCAGTCTTCACAACCGTGATCCGGTCGATGGCGGTTCGTGTTTCACGAAGACGAACTTCATTTTCGCGCAATTCGTCCTGCAGTTGCTCAACACGGTCGTGGACCTCGCCTTCGAAATGCGACGTCAGAGCCCGCGCCATCAGGACGCACAGTGTCGCCACCAGCGCGTAGGCCGCGCCGCCCAGTCCGCTGGTTATCACGCCGGTCACGATGCCCAGGACGGCGAAGACGATGCCGGAGACCCCGAAGAACGTGAGAAACGCATACACCCACTTCGGCAAGCTCAGTCGTTCCTTGAGTCGACTAAGCTGATCGTTGATGCCGATCCACCGCTGTTCCAATTCTGCGCGGCGAAGTTTGAGCCGGCCAAGATCCTCCAGGTCAGCCAGTTTCCGCCGGGCGGCGTGCAGTGCGTCGTCGATTGACTGCCCCCCGAGTTTCTTCAGTTGCTCGTTGAAATCGGCCATTCGCTTCTGCGTGGCGTCAGAGAGTCTTTTCAAACGCCTACGAAGCTTCGCTCGACGTGCTCGAGCCGACCGGAAACGACGGGCCATTTTCACCATGCGAAAATGGGCCGAGGGAGACGGATCGACTTTTTCCAACCGGGCAAGCGACCAGTCGGGACCCAGGCGTCCAATTTTCGTGGTCAGCTCGGCTTTCAGATCATTCGCGTTCGCATCCGCTTCTTTCATCTCCCGGGCGAGCTCCAGGACCCAATCTCGCTGATCGATGAAACTCTGGATGGTAGCGGCATGTTTCTGGATCTCGGGATCGATGTGCAGCGCAGCGGCCGCCTTGCGGAATTCGGCGGCCTCGCTCAACAATGCCTCGCGGCATTTGTTCGCCGCGGCGAGATCGGTATCGAGTTCATCGAGACGCGCCGGTCCGTCTTCTGGGAAGCCGGTGATCTTCGGCAGCTCGTCCAATTCGGCCTGAAGGATGCGGACGCGGTTCCAGGGCGCCCAAACGCGTTCCAAGAATGTGTGACCTCGCAACTGTGACTGCATTCCCGCTTGACGGGTTTTTAGCCCGCTGATCAACGCCGCCAGACGGTCGCGTTCGGTACAAAGTTCCGCGTACCGTTCCCGTTGGTTGGCAAATTGCTCCAATTCTGCCGACAACTGATCATACCGGTCGAAAAGTTCGACAAGCTCACCGGACCGATCTCGCGGGTTGAGAAGCCGGTCGCGTTGGATCTCGGCCTGCGAGCCGGCGCGAAGCAACCGCCGTCCCTCGTGACCGAGTGAAATGCTGTAGAGCTGACTGGCCACGTCGTCTCGTTCCAATGTCGCCAGTTGCTGCAACTCCTGTAGACCAATCGCAAACACGTGATCGAACACCGGTTGTTCCGTTTCACTAAGCAGTTCCGTCAGCAGTTCCGAAGCAGGAACGTCGCGGTCCAACCCCGTTACCGAAAGCAATCCAGGGGAATCACGATGTGAGACACGCCGGATCTTGCACGGCTGTTCGTAATGATCGACCCGCAACTGACCCTCACACGGTGCCGAACTGCCGTCAGCATCGGATGCAATCACACCGAACGGCTCAAAGCCGTACAGTATTCCCCGAACAAACCGTAGCAACGTCGTCTTGCCTGCCTCGTTCGGTCCGTAGAAGACATTCAAACCGGAACTGGAGAGCGGGAGCGTCAGGCTGCGCCACACGCCAAAACGGTCGACCTGAATGTCGGTGATTTTCATGACGTGGATTCTTCCTGAAGATTCGCGGCTAACCACATCGTCCCCAGTTGGCGGGCGTGAGCGACGACCGCAGCGTGATTCAGTTCGCTGGTGAAGGCTTGCACGCGACCCGACCACTGGGAGTTGGGTAAAGCGGCCTGCTCCAGACAGGTCTCGAGCCGCTTCCCGGAAAATGATTGCTCGCTCTCGAGCAACTCGAGATACTCGACCGAGAGAGGGTCGTCGCCCGTCGCCGATTTGCTTTCCGGGCAAAGGTGAAATGTGTGCTGCAGCAATAATCCACCGTCGCACCACGTGTTCTGCGTACACAGATCGATCAGTTGTCCTTGAACGCCCTCGTCGTGCAGCGATTCGAACAGTGGACCCGAACCGTGGATCGACCAGCTGATCAGGTATACCTTCTCGCCCGCTTCCGGCCGACATTCGGCCAGCGCGGTCCGCATCATTTCGGCGAGTTCGTCACGGTTGGCGTTGGCGTCGATCTTCGCTTCGAACCATTCCCAGCGAACTGCGGCCGTCGGAATGAATGTGCTTTGAAGCGTACCGTCAGGACCGACGCTGACCAGAGTGCAGCCATGTGGCCCGGTCTCGCGGGGTCCAAGTCCCTGCGTTCCCCCCGGATTGTGCGCGATGCCCGCCTCCAATGCGACCGCCTGCCGAGTATCCCCGCCGCCGAGTGCCACGTAGTCGACCAGGCACTCCGAGAGGCTCCGGGGCAACTTGCCCTGATCTGACAGTCGGGCCGACCTCTCTCTTTGGCCGGACTGGGCATGGCTGGTTTCGTCACCGAAGAGGTTTTTGACCTCAGCTCCTTCTTCCAGAGTGAGCAATCCAATTGCGAACGGAGTCCGCCGAGATCCGACGAATCGTGACGGATCGTCCCTCGATTTGTCGCCGGCAATCCCCTCGCCTGAGATGTCGCCGGCGACCGACGCAATGACTTTGGCATCGCGAATCACCGCAACCGCTTGACCCGTGCGGCTGAAGAACGGCGTCACGTTGTCCGGCAGATTCTCAATTGTCTGCCAGGCTTCCGGTGGGTCGTCACGACCCGGCATCGCAAACACACGAATGTTGTGTTCTGCAAGCCGATCGAACCCCCGCAGCAGGGCGGCACGCGCTCGCAGACTGCGGTCTTGCTCGACAAAACTGCTGCCCGTCAGCAGCAAGAAGTCGACCCGTTTCTCGATACAGGCTGAAACGACCCTTTCGAACGCCGTCAGCGTCGAGTCCTCGACGATCTTGCGGATTTCATCCGGCAGTGGCCCTGTCTCTCGCAGCGGATGGTCCAGCGCGAGATTGGCAGCGTGGATGAAACGAAACGGTTCAAACGGCATGGCAGATTCCTTTCCGCCCGACACCGAAACGCAAATTTTGCGGCGATCCGAACCGACCGGATCACGTCATACGGTCAACCAAGCCGTTTCCGCCGGCCGAAGCCGGAGAATGGAACCCAACAGCTCCGCCACGAGGAGGAATCAACGATTGCCGTCCTGCGCAAATCGGGCCTGGCGCAAACGGGGCGAAGTCTATCCACCAAGCGGATTTGAGGAAAGGGCGGATTCGGCGCCGGTTTGAGGGATTTCACCTGAAAACATATACATTCGTTTCGATCTGCGCTGCTGGAATCTGGGTAGTGGGGTCATTTGAACTCTCCGCCCGCAGACAAACCGCTGGAACGGTTGACTTTGGCACGGGGTTGCTAGACGTCTTGACCGAAGAACAGGTCTTCAGAATGCGTGGGCAGATCGGCGGCTTGCATGACAAGATTGGCGAGTGCGCGACAGCTTTTGTCATGGCTGTAGAATTTCGTTGCGCTACCAGCCTTTGCCGTCGCAATAATCATGACGTCCGCCTTCAAAACGTGGCGGTTTTTGTATTGCAGGTCCACAGGCAGCGATTTGTGCCGTGCCCATAGATCGGAACCAATTGCAGCAGCGTGCAGATCGAAGGGGCGGCAATGGAACATGCCTATCAGGGTTGCGATTAGCGAGCCTTTCTGTGCCGCCGGAACAGGCACGAGGAGTTCTGCCACTGCGATTGTCGGCAGAACAATTGTCTCGTCTTTCAGTTGGTCCATCAACACCTTCGCGCGGTGCGTGAGCTTCTTTGCCTTGGCCGATTTAGCCTTGCCGTTCCTTTGTGGGACGATTCCCGCATAAATCAAGATCATTGAGTCGATGCCCGCGATCACGATCTCAATTCCTTGATATACGTTTCCGGGTCGTCTATTTCATCCCATGCATCCAAGCCGGCGTTTCGCAGCTCCTCGATAGCTGCTGTTGGATCACCGACCCGTGGTTGCGTGAAGCTGTTGATGGTGAACTTGTAGATTCGCCAGGAGCGATGAATCCACACGGCGGTTCCTTGTGCGACGATGTCTTCGTACAAGTGCTGCCCCAAGCGGCGTGCCAAATCCTTGCCTTTGACATCGCAGTACAATATGTGCCTTCTGCCCGGAACCCGCATTAGACACCGCGTCCCCGTTGCCCCACCAACCCGCTCGACACTGCCGGCAACTGTTGTCTCGCCGCTAAGCAGCAGGATGCTTGAGATTCTCTTAAAGTCTCCCTCCGTTACTACAAACAGTGGGCTGCGTCGGGTGCTCATCTTTACTTCAATATCACAACCAACGGAACGCGCCGCGTCGCTTAGCGATTTGATGGGACTCATCGCAGCAACCAATTCGTCGCCGTCGCCATTGCCGTGTTCCACGTCGCATGTCGCGAGGAGCTTTCCAATCCGACTGAGATACTTTGACGCCTCTTTAGGAGCGCGAGGGACGCAGCGGTAAGTGGCCGACCCTTTCCTTACATTGACCAATCCCATCCCTTTGTCGTGTGGCACTTGTGTCATTTCGTAAGGATCGCGCCCACAGGCAAGGTCTTGTACCGCAGACAGCGCATCGTTGACAGCTCTCAGTGATACACTGTCTGGAGTCACCCCCCGCCCCACAAACCGAACCTCGAAGTAGAGGTTTTGTTTTTTGCTGGCCTTCTTTTTTCCCATTGCACACACTCCGAAACCGAACCTTGCTACTGACAGCGCGTCAATATCTGTCAGCAGGCCGCATATTGTCCGCTGAACACGGAGAGCGGCCCGCGTCTTGGAGGCGCAGCAGTTTTATACTCTGCCGAAGGGATTCGTGTCTATTCACGGATGGATTCGACTCCCCCTCTCTCCGCTACCGTTTCTGTGCGGTGGCAAGTAAGCCCCTGATAGCTTCTGTTACGGCTTCTGAACGATTCCAGCCTTGCTCGGCCGCGAGTTTGTCAAGTCGTTCAACAAGCCCCCCAGGGACGCTTGCGGCAATGGTGACGGTTCGCCCTTCCGGGTGAGCCGGCTTCCTTCCCGCGCCTGGGCGTTTTCCGCCGTGCTGCTTTGCCATTCCGCAATTCTTGAAAATATTATACACAATCAATTTGACTTCGCTGCTTGATTTTATATAATACAATCAATGTTGTCAAGTGGCAGCAAAAAACCCGAACCGGCGGCAACCGATTCGGGCAACCACAATCCGGCGAATCGCCAGAATGCGGCCTGCAACTTCATTCTATCGCGATCATCAAGTCATACGAGAATCACGAGCAACCAGGCCGCTACGGACCTCCAGATGTTGTGAAATCAGAACGCCGTCGCGTAATCGGTGTGCCGAACCTCTGGACGATATGCACGAGCCACGTTGAACGAAACAACCTAACCCAAGTTGATCAGTTGCTGCCGCGAAACCCCTTGTTCTGCCGGGCGGGC
>CAZGYE010000189.1:0-11352 GCA_964530165.1 uncultured Planctomycetaceae bacterium | reverse complement strand
GGTAATCACGACAACCCGGCGTTCATTGCGTACCAGATCGACGACGGCCGCCTCGCCGGCGGAAACCCCTGCGGTCGTTTCGGTCGTTGCCAGCCGCCCCAAATCCGCGCGGGCGAACGCATCGTCCACCAGCGCCTTGATGCGCGACTTGGGCATGACGCGGCCGTCGAATCCGGCCAGACGGTTGCGAATGCCGTCAATCACCTTGCCAGCGTTGCCCGCGCGCTCGCCAGCCCAGATGCCGGCCTTTGATTGAATATCCGCAGCACCCAGAACGAAGCCGAATCCGCGCCCGAGATTTCGGGCTGCCAGCAGGAACACGATAATCAGCGTCGCCGCCAGGCGGTCGTGAGCTTCCTGCTTCATTCGCTCCCAGTGATCGGCCGGAACGTTGCGGATGTCCGGCGGGTCGCCGAGCAGGGCAATCAGTTCCTTCTTGCTGCCCCGGAACAGACCGTTCAGACGCCGTGCGATCTCGTTTTCCTTCTCGATGCGTTGTGGCAGGTCAGGCATCAGGATCAGGCATCCGTCGGAACCAGATCGTATCCGTCGACCTCGACCGAGCCGCCGGTCACTTTGATCGTCAGTTCTTGCAGCGGTGGTAGTTCCGGCTCGCCGTAGCGTTCCTGCGCCTGCGGGATATCGAACGTCACTTGCGGCTTGCCGATTTCGGGATCGTAGAAGGCGCTCATCAGCGCGCCTTGATCGCTGTAGTGACCAAGACCGAGCAGGTGGCCGAATTCATGCGCAGCGACGTTCAACAACCGGATTCCGCCGCTACTGTCGCGCCGCGTCCACAACTCGTCCAGGTCGAACGACATCCACAATTGCTGATCGTTGCCGTCTGGCAGGTACGCCCAGGCGAGCGTGCGGCCTGGTCCGTCGAAGCCAAACTGCGCACCGCGAGCGGCGCTGACGACGATGTTCGCGTCGGCAACCGAGTCGATCCGGCTGACATGCACCCGGCACACGGCCTCCCATTCGTCCCACGCGGCGCGGAAGATGTCGCGCTGATCGGATTCGGGCAAGTCGCCGACAAACTTGTCGATCGCATAGGTGAGGTCGAACCGGTTCCACTTGGCGGTCAGCCGGCCGATCTTCCGCAACAGCGATGGAGCGCAGCCGCAGCGAGGGGCGAGCATCGCCCGCGTCGTTTTCGGGCCGCAAATCCCGTCAACGCGCAGGAGCCTGGTCTCGCGCTGAAACTTGCGGATGGCGTTTCGCAGTTGACGGCGCGTCGGCCGCGAAGCGCGTAAATGCTCGTAATAGCGCAGTGTTTGGATTAGTTGTTGTGTGGTGAACACGACTAGGTTGCCTTTCTTTCGTGAGACGTGAGGCGTTTAAGCGGCATCGGCATTCCGCCTCGTGCGTTCCGGCAGGTTCCAGCGGTGCGCGACCGGCACACCGCTAAGGATTTCACGTGCATCCACATCCTCGCCGGGAAAGTTCAGTGCACGGCGTTCCTCGCTGCTGCCGTGCCCGATGGCACCTCCCGGAGCAACCGGTGCCAGGTGTTCGGTCAACGAGGGATCGTAGCAGTATTGCAGGCGATTCCGCCGGCGCAACACCATCGCCGTGTAGGTGTCGATGAATTTCCGATCTGCCGGCTTCCGGTAACGGTATAAGGCGCACCAGTCGTCTGCGTGATCGTTCTGCGAACGTGTGATTTGCTTCCCGGCCAGGCGGTCGTCGAAATACTGCCTGCCGAAATCGAACGTACCGCTCTGCCACCGGTCCCGCAGATCGTCGGTCAGCAGCATTTCCGCGAAATCGCGGGGGAACACCATTGCCAGCGCACCGATCACCGCGAATCCAATTTCCCGGATGCAGCCGGGGCTAGCGTTGCGGACGCGCATCGGATCGTCTGCCCGAAACAGGTTGACGAGTCCGACTTCTGGGCCGGGCCAGAGGTCGTGTTCCAGGTGGTCCCGGACGCCACGGCAGAACAGCACGTCGTCTTGCACGGTCAGAATCGCCTGCGCGTTCGGATACGTCGCCAGCAACCGGTCAAGCAGATACAGCCAGTTGTTGAACGCGCCGAGTCGGTATTCGTGGACGACGGTCGTGATGTGGGAAGCGTCGTCGGGGCTGTAAAAGGAGAACTCGCGGCCGGAAATTTCTTTGTCGTTCACCGTAATCCCCGAATCGGGTTCGGCGCAGACAAGAACCTCGTCGAAGCCCGCCGCCGTTAGGCTGGCCAGACACCTGCCGAGCGTGTGCGGCGTTCGCGGCGCCGCCGTGACGCCAACCGCCCAGCGCGTGACGTGTTTGTCAAAACGATACTTCATGCGGCCTCTTCCCCCACCACAACGATTCCAGGTTCAACGTCGTCTTCATCCACATCCGGCTCGACGGTCACCTGCCGCGCCGTGCATTCGCGGAGCAACTCCTGCGCCCTGTCAACGATATCGACTGCCTGATTTCCTCCCGCGCCGCCGGCCCCGGCCCCGCCGGCGACAACCTGCCCGGTCATCCATTCCAACAGCGTCAGCCCGCCGAACTGGTGAATTTGCACGACGTGCTTGTCCGGCGTTTCCGCTTGCTGGACGATGTGATGCGGGTGCACGCTGGGCACATCGTGTTTTTGTAGAAGGAAACTGATCGGCTTCGGTTGCGGAGGCGTCTGGCCGATCAGGGGAACCGGGATCTGCACCGGGGGCATCCCCCGATCCGGGGTTGCGCGTTTGCGGGCCGTGGCCCTTTGTCGGCTATGTCGTGACATGGCGGGGGAGTCCTCGAAGGATAGGAGCGGGTCTAATAGGCTAGTGCGAGATGTTGCCTGACTTGCTTTTTGCGGGCGTGTTTCTAACCAGCCAGAGCATTAGACGCAATGCCATTTGCAGCGCGTCCGGTCCGTCGTCGTGCCGGCCGGTCGGAAACTCTTGCAGTTGATCGACTAACGCTTCGGCGCCTTTGCTGTGCCGGAGGAATCGAAACTTGCCGCCTCTGACCCACGATGTCAGGTCCTCGCGGATTCGCTGGTGTTTGTCGGCGTGATTCTGAATCTGCACCGGCGGTGGGAGCGGCACGCCCCGGCTGATTTGTAGCAGCAGGTTCCAGGTCGAAACCAAGCCGGCGAAGCCATTGCTCTCGAACGCGATGGCCTGCGGCTGGAATTGTTGGGCAAGTATAATTCCGTCTTCGCAAATCTTCTGCGGGTCGCGGCGTTCCATGTCGCAATCGACGTAGAGCAGCCCGTCGTGCCCCCAGCCCATCATAATCCAGACGGAGAAGTCCGAGGTCTCCGACTTGCCGCCCGACGGATCGACGGCCATGACCCGCGCACGCAATGCGGGCCAGGAATCGAACCAAATGAATTCCTCGAAACACTCTCGCGGCCACAGGTTGGCCCGCGAGCTGGTCGGGCTGCTCTGTTTCTCGGCCTCGAATGCGCCATGGCCGATCGTCTCTCGGAAGGTCATCAGCTCGTACAGCGTTTCGCGTTCCGGCCAATCGACGACCGCGCCGGCGTCCATTTCGGCTTTGTGACGCAGATAGAATTCCAGCGCTTCGTCGGGATCACCCGCGTCGCGGTTCTCCGTCGCCTGCCGATTGAAGATCGTCACCCATTCGCGCCATAGCGTGTCGAGCGATTCCGGCCAGGTCACGATTGACGGAAACGCCCGATACTGCCAACCGCCGGTCTTGCTGATCCGTTGGAGCGTATCGTCACGATGCAGCGCCGTGGCAATCGCGAAACAGTTAGTCGTTTCGTTGCCGGCCGGCAGTACCGCACGAGTCAGCCATTCCCAGGTCTTGTCGCGCTGGCCGGCTGAAAGGACCGATTCGTCGTCGTCCACGTCGTCCAACACGATCAGCGTCGGGCGATGCGGACCGAACGTCGTGCCGCGGATCTTTGACCCGCGTCCCATTGCCTCGACGCAGCAGCCGTTGCTGGTCTCGATTCGCTGGTTGTTCCACCTTTCACCCTGACCGACGACTTCTGGGTAGGCGCGCTGAATCGCCGTGTTCGTTTCGATTTCTGCGCGGACGGCGATCAAGTTCTTCTCGGCTTGTGCGATCGTGCCACTAACCAGAAGCACGTATCGCTCGAGCTGCTCGCACACGGCGTAGAGCGTGTACGCCTTGCTGATCTTCGTCGTCTTCGCGCTGCCGCGCGGGGCGAGCACCGCCTGCCGCTGGCTGCGCGTCCGGTGGAAGTCGGTCAACACACCGTTGAGCCAGTCGTGCATCCGGCTCGCCGGCAGTGTGAAGTAGTGCGGCAGAAAGCGTGCACACCAATCAGGAAACGCCAGCCCCGTCCGCCCCTGCGCCGTCGGCTTCGTCGATGCGTCGGACGCCCGTCGCTTCCACTTCCAGTATGTCTGTTCGGCCAATGAGTCGTGCGAAGGCGTCGGCGATGCGCCCAAAACCGGCCGGATCGTCAGCGTGCTCCTCATGCACCGCCCCAATCAGCGCGTCGATCAGAATTTGCACGCGCGCGACAGAAATCAAAAAGTGTTGCTCGACTTGCCGCCGCCGCTCGCTGTCGCAGAGCGACTTGCGACGCGCGACGACACGGAAGAGATCGTCCCAGAGGGACTGCTCGGCGCAACCGTCTTCGACCAAGCGGCCGAGTTCGGCGACGTGTTGCATCAGCTCGGCGGCCTTGCCCTTGCTGGCCCCGGCAATCAGCGCCTTTCGCGCGTGCTCGCGGATTTTGCTCCATAGCCGGCCCGACGTGCCTTCTTTGATGCGTTCGATCAGCGATCCGACCCGGACGTCGCAGAGGGCGATTTCGTCGCGCAGGCTGGTCAGCTCCGGGTCGTCGAGGGCCAGCTTGAATTTCTCGCGTAGGCCCGTGGGCAAGTACCGGCTGTGCCGACCATCCCTGTACGTCGCCGACGCCGGGCCGATCGGCGATTTGCCGCCGTGCATCCGACAGACGTTGCGGCCGGTGACCGCATTGTTGCGGCATCGGTTGCCGGATCGTTTGGATTTTGCCGTACATCGCATAATCATCCGGCTTGCTTAATGACGCAACCCATCTCCGCTAGCCGCTCCAACGAGACCGCTACGTACTTCGGAGCGATCTCGATTCCAAATCCACGACGCCCTAATTGCTCGCAGGCGACTAGAGTGGTGCCGCTGCCGAGGAATGGGTCGTAGACGGTGCCGGGCCAATGCTCGATAAAATATGTGACGAGGCGCGATGGATACGCTGCTGGATGCCCCTCAACCGGCTCAGCCGCCCTGCCAAGACGACACACGGAGCCGCGAACCCGTAGGTCATTCCGCGTGATTGTCTTGTCGTCCGAGTGGTATTGCCCTTCAGTATCAGAATACATCAACGGAACGCTCGTCCGTTTGCCAGCCGTTACGCAAGGTTCGCATTTGTCAGGCTTGATCGGCTGTTGGCAGAAGTGCCAGACGAATTCGTGAGCGTTCGGCAGGCGGCAACCGTCTTCGCGTCCCCCGCACGACTTGTCCCACACGTACCAGCCATAGCGTTTCCAGCCCTGCCCCCGCATCCACTCGATCCAACCGTCCCAGTAGGGAATCCACTCACCATCGCGGTGAATCAGTCCCAGATTGACTAACACTTGCGTCGTGTCGTTCGCTGGGATGTTGCCGAACACGCCCTGCATCAGCCTGTCCCAGTCGTCGATCGGCTTCGTGTAGTTCCGCTGCTGAGCGTAGGGCGGCGATGTGAAACAGACATCGCACGTCTCGCCCTCCAGCACCCGCTCGACGTCCGCCTTAACCGTCGAGTCCCCGCATAGCAGACGATGCACCATCCCGCTCGGTCCGGCGATCTCGAAGAGGTCGCCCGTCTTGACGTTCCACTTCTTCTGCAATTCGTCCGCGCGGTCAATCTGCGGCTCCGGTGCTTCCGGCAACTCCTCCGGCTCATCCCCGCTGGCAGCAATCCGCTGCTGATCCCTCAACCGTTTCAGATCCGCGTCTGTCACCCCGTACGCTGTCCGGTCGAACTTCTCGCCCAGCGCGTCGAGTTGCTCGTTGAGCCGGTCGATGTCCCAGCGAGCAAGATCCGACGCCCTGTTGTCGGCCAGCGCGTAGCCGCGCGCGGTGTCGGGATCGTAGCTCACCCAGGCGACGGCGACGTGGGTCCAGCCGAGAGATTGCGCGGCGAGCAGCGTGCCGTTGCCCTTCAGCACCCGCTTCGTCTCGGCGTGGGCCACCAGCGGAGTCGGCTGCCCGTACTGGCGGAGAGACGCCGCGATCGTCTTGACCTGCCGATCGGTGTGAACGCGGGCGTTGGCGTCGTCGAGGGTCAGCTCGGCAATCGGCGTCAACAGCGGCAGCAGGCCGTCAATGACCTGGTGTTTCTGCCCCGGTTTCGGCTTTCTTTGCGCCGTTTTTTTCTTCGGGCTGCGTTTCTTCGCGATCCGTTTCGCTTTCGCTTGCATGGGGTGTGTTGCCTTGCATGGGGTGATTCGGCTTGGAGCGCCGCCCGCCGTCTCGGTTGCTACTCCTGGACCGTCACCCCTACTGCGTTGAACCTCCGGCGTTCCCCGCTGGTTTTTGGTTTGTCCTGAATCCAAAAGCACAGCCCGACCGCAATCTGATTTTGCGCGGCCAACCATGCTTCGTCGATGTGCTTCTGACAGGCGTTCGCCTGCTGCTGCTCCCTGTTTCGGCCCCACGCGATAAACGCAAAGGCATCCTCACCGCAGGGCTTGAAATCGCAACGCAACCTTGGTTGCGCGACTGGTGGGGAGGAGGAAAACCAGCGCCGAAACCAACGCACAACACGAGCTACAATCTTTTTCATCGTTTATTCTTGCACCTTGAAGCCGGCGACGTTGCAGTAGACGGTCGCAACGGCCGTCTTCGATGCGAACTGCGCCGCCTTGTTGTAGCCGAGTCTGAGGCCGCCTTCCGGCAATGAGATCACGCAGCCGCGGTTGCCGGCCGGGACCGGGATGCCTTCCCAAACGGTCGTACCGTTTTCCTTGAGGTCCACCAAGACGGCCGTTGCCGAGCTGTTGGAGAGCACGATCGCGGTGACGTGCAAGTACCAGCCAGCGCCCGGCGCAGCGATCAGCTCCACATCGCCCGTGCCGGTCGTGCTGCCGGTTCCACGAACTAGCTCACCAGGTGCAACGTGAAAGTTGCTCACACTCAGCCCTCTTGACTCAACTCACACCCAGCATCAGCAGCAACTCGTCAACGCCGCCGGTGCCTGATCCCGATCCGCTGCCTGATCCGTGGCCTGATCCCGATCCGCTTCCGCTGCCAGAGCCGCTGCCCATCGGCCATCATCCCCTTGCCGGCTAGTCGTGCTCATCAACCGTATCTGCGTCGATTGATCGGAGGAGCTTGGCCCGTGCCGCACTGACGGTATCCACGCGGTAGACGCGAGGGACATACGGCGTCTCTCTCGGCACCACCAGACCGTGCCCCCGTCTGTTCGGAATGCCGTGGACCGCTCGACGCAATTGTTGTTCGGTCCATTCGCTCTGAATCTGCGCGCACACCACCGCGATGCGCGCCGGCGACGGAACAAATTCGCCTTGCCGCGCACGCTGCGCCGCTGCCTGGTACTGCCGCCAGCGCAGGTCCTCTGACCCGCTGGGCGATGGCGGTGGCGGTGGCGACGGTGACATAGTGGCATCTTGGCTGGCTTGCGAATTCGTGCGGTCGGGCGACCAAAAGTCGCGGTGACGTGAGACGGGATAGCCACTGAGCGCAGCGCGACCCCCGCATCCATGCGGGCAACATCCGTGGAAGCGCGAATGCGAAGTCCCAGAGCAGCCGCCGGCTTGCTCCGTCAATCCTTGACCACGATCGCACTGGCTCAGCTTCGCTCGGACGCTACCACGTTTCCGCGATCCCGACAACATGGACTTGCTCGAGCCGCTCGCAAGTCTCGCCTCCAGAACGAGATACTGCGCACGATGCGGACGGCCCGTGCGCGCTCACACGACGGGCGGGGGTTGAATACGTCCACGCTGACTCCCCTGCTTGTCGCACTTGGTCTTGATCCCGCGCGAATGCTGCCGCGCGACAAGCGGCGACATAAAACGGGCAAGCGCGCCTGATACACCTGTTGGCTGCGCGGGTTCCCGATTCCGACGCATCGACGCAACCGAAGCCGTGACCCAACGTTCCGGCGAAATCCGCGCGCACGCCTTGACCACATCCTGACATTGTGAGACCCTTCCCCACTTCACGTCATCGGGCACCCCTGCCTCTAGCTAGGCCGCCCCACTATCTCAATATCTATTCCCGCCGCAATGCGTCATGTCGCGGAATGAAAATCGAGCAACTTATTATGCGGGCGCTCGCCTTGACGACCGAGCACCGGGAGGAGGTCCATGTTGAGCCTCGGCGACGGTGTTGCACTCGCCTCGGTCTGCGTCGTGTTGGCAACCGTGGTCATCAAGCTGGCCCCCACCAAGACGGGCAACCAGCGCTGTGCGATGAATCAATTGACCGAGTGCATCGAATGGCAGCACCATGTGACGGAAACCGTCAACGATCTGAAAATCACTATCGCTCGCCTCGAAGAGCGAATGGATCAGATGTTGGAGACTCTGGCGCGACCCTAATAACCAACCGAAGGCCCCAGGTGAGCGAGCTGTTCGATACATACTTCCTGCTCCGGTCCGGCAACCTCCAGACAAAGGGCAACGCCGGAAACGGAATGTCATTACTTGGAGGCCGGGTCTACGAGATGACCCGCGACACGCCCGGCGTGCGCGTCGAGTGGGAATGCTGGGATGACAGCCCGCGCGGAACGGCGGAATGGATTTATCGTTTCGGCCGTCACGATCCGCCGCCGGCGGTCATTATGTTTTGCTATAGCTATGGATGCGGCTATGGATTCGTTCGCGTTGCCCGCGAATTAAAGAAGCTCGGCATCCCCATCAAACACGCCGTGCTCTGCGATCCCGTCCATTACAGTGTGACCCGCTGGCGATCTCTCATCCAGCGCACGCCGATCATCGGCCGGCGTCTCTATGTCGCCGTGCCGAGTAACGTGCAGGCCGTGACCTGGTTCCGCCAGCGCGTCGATCTGCCGTCGGGACACGATCTGCGCTTTGAGAGTGCGGACACAATCAACCACGGACCCACGTACCTCCAAGCCGGCCACACGGAAATGGACAACCAACCGGAATTTCACGCGGCGTGCGAAGCGATCGTGCTCGACACCCTGCACAACAACAAAGGAACCAAAAACCGATGAAGATGACGAAAATGATTTTAGCGGCCTACGCAGCGATCGGCCTCTTGGCAGGAGCGGCCCCACCGAAACCGGACACCGCACCACCAACAGCGCCAGCGGTGGCAGCGGCAGCGCACAAAACGACGCCGCAGTTATCCGAGGCGGAGAAGATCGGCGCACACCTGCAAAACGTATCCGTAACAATCAAAAAGTCGAACCGTGATCGCGGGTCGGGAACGATCATCACGCGGCTCGTTGACGGGAGAAAGGTCAACTTCGTTCTGACCGCGCATCATGTCATCGCAGACCTGCGGCAGACGAAAGTGATCGTCACGCCGGACGGAGACAAGAAAACAACCGTCAGCTACAAGTTGGCCGAAATTTTGCAAGAGTGGATTGACGACGAAACCGGCGAGCGAGTTGGAGAGACAAAGGTATTCGCCGAGGTGATCTCGGTCGATGCGGCGAAAGACATCGCGCTGTTGCGCGTGAAGGCCAAAGGTTGGCGAGACTGTTCGATCGAATTTTATCTCGGCGATCGCATTCCATCCGGCGGCGCGCCCTGTATCCACACCGGATCGCCAGGCGGTCAAGAGATCGGAGCCGCCTCCGTGCTGCGCGGAAACATCGCGCGTGTCGGTTGCCGGATGGAAGAATTCTCCCGCGAGCCGTTCGATCAGATCAATTGTGCCGGGCTGCCGGGTTCTTCCGGCGGCATGGTCACCGACGAACAAGGCAAGTGGATCGGCATGGTTACGCTCGGACTCCGAGGCGGCAGCGACAACTTCCACTGGATGGTTCCTGTTCGAATCGTCAAGAAATGGGCGCAGGAAGCGGGCGTCGAATGGTTGCTTGACCCGAAGGGAAAGACGAGCAAAGAGGCCCTGAAAAAGATTCCGCTCGAAAACGTGCGGCCTGGTTACGACGCCGGGGCCGGGGGCGGAACCGCACATCAGGCGGCAACAAGAGTCGAACGAATGGACGTGAGACACAAGAGGGCTACGACGAAATGATGATGCGTACGCTATTTATCGCGGCCTTCGCCCTCGCGCTGTCGGGGGGCCGAACCTATCCCCTGGTCGACGCCCCCTACACAGTCTCCGACGCCGTTGCCAAGAAGTCGATCATGTATGTCTGGACGCAGCGATCGTGTCCGGCATGCGCGGCATTCTGGAAGGCGTTGTCGCAAGACGCCGGGTTTCGCGCGGCGCTATTGAATCGTTATCGGATCGTTCCGGTCGACCCCCGGCGGGCCATGCCCCAGATGAATCGACGGATTCGCGTCGTGCCGGCGTTCTTATTTGACGATCGGCTCTTGCAAGGGTTCTCCGGCGCGGACCGGTTTCTTGCCCGACTCGGCTTGCAGCGAGAGACGCCGAAAGCCGGCACACCTCCCGTACCAGCGGAGACGAACCCGCGTGCAAACGACACCCGCCCGCCGGCTTCGGCACTGCCAGCGGAACGGACGCCTCCCGTTTTCGAGCCGACACCGGAAGAACCGCCGTCGAAATCACCGAAGCCAGACGCGGCCCCTGAAACACGGCCGGACAACGCGACCCCGTTCGCGCCGGTCGAAACAAAACCTCGCCCCGCTACTACTCCACCGTCTCCACCGGCCTCGAACGCTGCGCCGCGAACCGCCCCCACGCCCCAAGCGGTCCAAGCCAGTTCCAGACGCGCCCAGCGAACCAGCCTGCCAGTTTCCGGCTGGCTTGACTTCGCACTCGGCGCGGGCAAGGTCGCCTGGACGCTGACGAAGCTCAATCCGACACCAATCGGCATTGCCGTTACCGTCGCGTCTGCTCTGGCCGGGTTGTTGATTCACCGGCGCTCGAAGCGCCGGCGCCGTGGCCGGGGCAAGGGGGTTGTTCCATCGCGGAAGCAGGAACCGCGACGCGCACCCGAACCAGTTCCGATCCCGGCGGCGGCATCCCCCCAGCCCGTAACAAAACACAAACGGCAAGACGGCGGCGCTGCTGATGCTGTCGATGTTGATTTCAACGCCGCAAATAACAGTGACGCTGTTGTAGCAGTAGAAGAGGTAGTAGCAGCAGAGGTAGTAGTAGCAGCCGTAGATGCAGTAGCGGTAGAAGAAGTAGTAAAAGTAGAAGAAGTAGTAGCTTCAGTAGTAGAAGTAGCGCCAGTAGATTTAGTAGTGGCAGAAGTGGCAGTAGAAGCAGAAGAAGAAGAAGTGGCAGAAGAGACAGTAGTGGCAGTAG